>NZ_JBHVGU010000050.1:0-14064 GCF_042800575.1 Streptomyces sp. NPDC057616 | reverse complement strand
CGCGTCCGGGCGGCGGCCTGCAGCCGGCGGGAGCGCGAGCGGTACGGGCAAGAGCGCCGGCCGCGGCACCGACCGGCGCGGCGGGAGCCGCCGTACCTCTGCGACCTAGGGATGGGAAGCGGCGGCGCCGAGCGGATCGACCTCGAGCTCTGTGCCGCCGTGACCGGGAACTGATCCCACCTGAGCTGCTGTCCCCCAAGCTCCGCGGCCACTCCTCGCACCCACCGCTTGCGGCCCCGTGGACACTCAGCGCTGGCTGAGAAGCCCCACGGTCTTCTCCACGTCCTGCCGCGGCACCTCCCAGAGGACGGCCTGGGAACCCGGCACCTTGCTGCCTCCACCCCATTCGACGAAGCGGTTGCCTCGTGCCGGGTCCTCGTGGGACGTGATGCGTACGAGCCCCTCGGAGTCGGCGAGTTCGAGTTCGGTGACGGTTCGCCAGGGCCGCCGCGAGGGATCGAGCTGCCAGGGCCGGGTGCGGGCCGTTTCGCACCGAGCCGCGAACATCACGGGGAAGTCGTCGACTTCGTTCGCCCACGTAGCCGGCGAACCCGCGTCACTGCGAAGGGCTGCCCAGGGGGCCAACCGGGCAGGTCCGCTTCTATGTCGTTGCGCTCGTGAGTGGTAGATCAACTATGCCAAGTGGGGCCCGGCTCACCGGTGGGCGGTCCGTCTGCGTGGGGAAAAGGAGTTGCGTGCGGGGCGGCGTCTCGATCAGGATCGCCCTCATGGATCTGTAAGCCCTGCCACGTACTCACAGTCGACCTGTCGCGCGATCGACCTCGGAGCCTGACGTCCCGGCCCGAGGCGGCGCCCGCGCCTTCGTGTGCACCCTTCAGATCCCAGGAGCCCCGGCCTGGCCGCGTGCGCTTCTGCTGAGTCCAGAAGACGGACAACATTCATGAATACCGCCCGCAAGGCCCGTTGGGCCGTGCGTCAGTCCGCCCTGCCCACCGTCGTGAAGCCCTGCCTGAGCTGCACCGGCACGCGGCACCGTCCCTCGGGCAAGTTCCGCGTCAACGCAAGCGGCAAGCTGCTCGACGTCTGGCTGCTCCTCAACTGTGCGCTGTGCGACCGCACTTCAAAGGTGCCGGTCCATGAGCGCACCCACGTGTCGTCGCTGGACCCCGCTCGCCTGGTGGCGTACGAGTCCAACGCCCGTGCCGCGGTGGGGGAATGGGCGATGAGCGCGTCGTTGGCCGCGAAGAACGGATACCGCCTCGACTGGACCGGCACGTGGCGGCTCCAGGCCGAGGCAGGTCTCGACATTCCTCATGTACTCGACGCCTCGGCACCGCTCACGGTGTCGGTCCGCTTCGAACTGCCCGCGCCGGTCCGCGTCGAACGGCTCCTCATGATCGGGCTCGGCACCAGCCGTACCGAGGTCCGGCGCATGGTCGCCGACGGCCGCATCCGGCTGCCGTCGGCTCCCGGTGCCAAGACTCATCGGGACTTCGAGTTCAGGATCGAGCGAGACGGTGCCGTCGATGTCGCGGGACATCCGACGGTCCCCGTGGCTCGTTCCGAACCTCGCAAGCGCAGCTCTCCGGGCCGCGTCGCCGTGTTCGGCGTACGGCCGAGGGTGCTGAGTCCGGCGCCCTAGGGCCTGTTGTGGCGCACCCTGAACCTCAGGTGCAGCACGCCCTCGCCCTGGATGACCACGTGCGGGTCCTCCAGCAGGTGCCTGCCGTCGAGGTCGCCGAAGTAGCGCTTGCCCGAGCCGAAGATCGCCGGGGCCACGTCCATGGCGACCTCGTCCACGAGGCCGGCGGCGAGGATCTGGCCGCCGACCTGGCCGGCGTTCACGGCGATGACGCGATCGCCGGCCAGGTCCTGCGCCGTGTCGATCGCGGCCGTCACGCCGTCGACGAAATGGTAGGAGGCTTCGGGGTGCCAGCCCTCGGGCTTGGGCCGGTGGGAGACCACGACCACGTGGTCACCCGCCGGCGGGCTGCCGTCCCAGCCGTTCACCAGGTCGAAGAGGGTGCGGCCCATCACGATCGTGCCGATGGACGCCCACATCGAGCGGACGTAGTCCGCCGACGCACGCGAGACCTTCATGCGGCTGCCGGTGCCCGAGTGGTCGTAGTCCTGGTCCGTGCTCCCGGTGATCGGGACGTCGCCGTTGAAGTACCAGTCGTGAAGCGGCCCGACGTCGTCGTTCTTGTCGGCGATGAAGCCGTCCACCGACGCCACGCTGTGCATGATCACCGTGCCCACAGGGTCTCCTCGCGGTCGCCTCGTCCCCTCGCTCCCATCTTGTCGCCGGGCGGGCGCTCGGGCATGTAAGAAATCAATCGGCCGGCATCGGACCGCTGTCCTGCGGGCTCCCCCGATCGGTGGGGAATCGGCGCCGCAGGGCCAGGTAGTCCGTCGGCGTGAGGCCCGTGAAGTCCTTGAACTCCCGGCTGAAATGGGCGTGGTCGAAGTAGCCCGCCCGGTGCGCCTGCTCCGACCAGTCGACCGGTCGCAGGGCGTCCACCGACACGATCAGCCGGGCGAACCGGTAGATCCGGGCCACCCGCTTCGGGGTGACGCCGACGTGGTCCTTGAACAGCTTGGCCAGGTGGTTGCCGCTCACGCCTGCGTCGTCGGCGAGCGCACCGACCGGGATACCGCCGTACGAGGTCTCGAGCCGCCCGCCCGTGTGCGTGACCAGGTCGAGGCCGCGCGACGGTGCCCCGGTGAGGTGTGATCGCAGTTCCTCCTCCACCACCCGCAGGGTCTCGGCGGGCGACGTGGCTTCGCCGACCCGGTTGCGGATCCGGTCCACGGACCGCTGCCAGACGGCGTCGACCGGCACCCATCGGTTGCGCAGCTCGTTCGCCGGCATGCCGACGAACGGCGACATCCCCCAGGGCTTGAAGTGCACCCCGACGAGTCGCACCCGCTCCGGGTACTCGAAGAGGAAACGCCTGGTCCAGACCCCCATGAACCATGCGTCGGTGAAGACCGCCGGCGGCACCGAGCCGTCGGAATCCCACAGGCGCACGGGCCCGCCGAGGTGGATGAACAAGTGGGCCGAGGGCATCGGCGGCACGTTCATCCGCCGGTGGCGCGGCACCCCGGTCAGGCAGTAGATGTCGTCGACGAACCGGTCGAGCGGCGCAGCGGGCACCCTGCCGACGTAGTCCATACAGTCAGTGTGACCTGTCCGGGTGTACGAGACTGTGCTCATGACCGCGTGCACCGTCACGCGAAACGGCACGGCACAGGGAGAGCGACCGAATGATCATCTTCGGCACCAAGCGATACGTGTACCAGCTCGCGATACTGACGCTGGTCTGCGGCAGCTGCGGCAATCCCTCCGCGCACACGCTCAAGAGGTACGTCACCAAGTTCTCGCTGTTCTTCGTGCCGCTGTTCCCGATCTCGACGAAGTACGCGACGCAGTGCACCTTCTGCGGCCTGGAGCAGAAGGTGACGAAGGAGCAGGCGGAGCAGTTGCAGGCGCAGGCCGCGAGCGGGCAGGGCGGGCACAGCGGTCAGGCGTACGGGCAGCCGCAGCAGCCGTACCAGCCCTGAGTCCGGTACGAGGCCGGCCGACGGACGCCCAAGGCTGCCTCAAGATCCGGGAATTGGTGGCCTGAACCGACACCGCCCGCTACGTTGTCGCTTGCCACCAGTGGCGAGCGAGGAGCGTGTCATGTCTGAGGAGTCGGCCGACGATCGTGAGGCGGTGCTGGCACGGCTGGATCTCAACACCCCGCATTCGGCACGGGTGTGGAACTACTGGCTGGGCGGCAAGGACAACTACGGCCCCGACCGCGCCATGGGCGACCAAGTCCTTGAGTACTTCCCGGAGATCGTCGACGCCGCACGGGCCGACCGGGCGTTTCTCGGGCGGGCGGTGCGCCATCTGGTCGGCGACGCCGGCATCCGCCAGTTCCTCGACCTGGGCACCGGCCTGCCCACGGCGGACAACACCCACGAGGTCGCCCAGCGGCTGGCCCCCGACGCGCGGATCGTCTACGTGGACAACGATCCGCTGGTCCTGGTCCACGCCCAGGCACTGCTCACCAGCAGCCCCGAGGGCGTCACGGACTACATCGACGGGGACGTCCACAACCCGGGCACGATCCTCCAAGGCGCCGCCCGCACACTGGACTTCGACCAGCCGATCGCGCTCATGCTGCTGGGCATCATGCAGTTCGTGAACGACGACGAGGAGTCGTACGAGATCGTCGACCGCCTCGTGGCCGCCCTGCCGTCCGGCAGCTATCTGGCCCTCGCCCATCCGACCGCCGAGGTGCACACCCAGGCGATGACGGCGGCGGTCGCCAGCTGGAACGAGCAGGGCTCGGCTCCGATGAAGCTCCGCAGCCGCGAGCAACTGCTGCGTTTCTTCCGGGGGTTGGAGCTGCTCGAGCCGGGTGTGGTGTCCTGCTCGCGCTGGCGTGCCGAGCAGCCGGAGATCGGCGAGATCGTCGACGTGACGCAGTTCTGCGGAGTGGCGCGGAAGCCCTGACGCACGCCACGACGGCTGCCGGGCGCCCCACGGTGTGGGGCGTCCGGCAGCCGTTCGGGGGCGGTGGCGCGCCGGTCAGCGCGCGGCGAGCAGCTCCAGCGTGTCGATGACGCGGTTGGAGAAGCCCCACTCGTTGTCGTACCAGGCGACCACCTTGACGTGGCGGCCGTCGACGCGGGTGAGGGCCGAGTCGAAGATGGACGAGGCCGGGTTGCCGGTGATGTCGGAGGAGACCAGCGGGTCCTCCGAGTACTCGAGGACGCCGGCCAGCGGACCCTCGGCCGCGGTGCGGTAGGCCGCCAGGATCTCGTCGCGGGTCACGTCGCGGGCGACGGTCGTGTTGAGCTCGACGATGGAGCCGACCGGGACCGGCACGCGGATCGAGTCGCCGGACAGCTTGCCGTCGAGGCCCGGCAGGACGAGGCCGATCGCCTTGGCGGCGCCGGTCGTGGTCGGCACGATGTTGACGCCGGCGGCACGGGCGCGGCGGGCGTCGCGGTGCGGCCCGTCCTGGAGGTTCTGCTCCTGGGTGTAGGCGTGCACGGTGGTCATGAACCCGTGCTCGATGCCCGCGAGGTCGTCGAGGACGGCGGCGAGCGGGGCGAGCGCGTTGGTCGTGCAGGAGGCGTTGGAGACGACCGTGTGCAGCTCGGCGTCGTAGGCGTCGGTGTTCACGCCGTAGGCGAGGGTGACGTCGGCGCCGTCCGACGGCGCGCTGACGAGGACCTTGCGGGCACCCGCGTCGAGGTGGGCGCGGGCGGCCTTGGCCGAGGTGAAGCGGCCGGTGGACTCCAGCGCGATGTCGACGCCCAGCTCGGCCCAGGGCAGCTGCGCCGGGTCGCGCTCGGCGAGCACCTTGATGCGGCGGCCGTCGACGACGAGGGTGTCGCCGTCGACGCTCACCGGGCGGCCGAGGCGGCCGGCCGTGGAGTCGTAGGCGAGGAGGCGGGCGAGGGTGGCAGGCTCGGTGAGGTCGTTGACGGCGACGACCTCGAGGTCGCTGTCGCGCTCGAGCAGGGCACGCAGCACGTTGCGTCCGATGCGGCCGAATCCGTTGATGGCGATGCGAGTCATGACTGTCCCTTGGTGTCCCTGTCCATTCGGTACGTCACCAGCCTCGCGTGGCCGGTCCGGTCGTGGCCTTGGCGTGAGCGCCATGGTTCGCAAGGATCGCGCCAAGCCGCCGCCGGGGGCCTACTCGCCCCTGGTGAAGGTGCGCCGGTAGTCGCTGGGCGTGGTGCCGAGGATGCGCTGGAAGTGCATGCGCAGGTTGGCGCCGGTGCCGAGCCCGACGTCGTTGGCGATCTGCTCGACGCTGCGACCGGAGCGCTCCAGCAGCTCGCGGGCCCGGTCGATGCGCGCCCGCATGACCCACTGCATCGGCGTGTATCCGGTGTCCTCGACGAAGCGCCGCGAGAAGGTGCGTGGTGAGACGGCCGCGTGCTGGGCGAGGGTTTCCAGGCTGAGGGGTTCGTCGAGCCGGTGCAGGGCCCATTCGCGGGTGGCGGCGAACCGTTCCCCGAGCGGCTCGGGCACGCTGCGGGGGACGTACTGCGCCTGGCCGCCGCTGCGGTAGGGGGCCGCGACCAGGCGCCGGGCCGCGTGGTTGGAGGCGGCCACCCCGAGGTCGGCGCGCAGGATGTGCAGGCACAGGTCGATGCCCGACGCGGCGCCCGCCGATGTCAGGACGCTTCCCTCGTCGACGAAGAGGACGTTCTCGTCGACCTTCACCCGCGGGTGCTTGCGGGCGAGGGCGCGGGTGTAGTGCCAGTGGGTCGTGGCGCGCTTGCCGTCGAGCAGGCCGGTCGCGGCGAGCGCGAAGGCTCCCGTGGAGATGGCGGCGAGCCGCGCGCCCCGGTCGTGGGCGGCGATCAGCGCGTCGACGACGGCCTGCGGCGGGTCCTCGCGGTCCGGGAAGCGGTAGCCGGGCACGAACACGATGTCCGCCCAGGCGAGGGCGTCGAGGCCGTCGGCGACGTGGTACGCCAGCCCGTCACCGCCGGTCACCAGGCCGGGCGCCGCCCCGCACACCCGCACCTCGTACGGCATGCTCCGGCGGGTCGTGAACACCTGCGCGGGGATTCCGACGTCGAGCGGCTTGGCGCCCTCGAGCACCAGGACGGCGACGCGTTGCAGGCGGGAGGTGGACACGAGGACAGGGTACGAGGGCTGCGGGGCGGAGACGATCATCCGGCGCCGCCCCGCGTCCGTCCTGCCGGGGTCGGTGCACCGCCACCCTGGCGGGGTCAGTGCACGGCCGCGAGGGCGTCGGCCCACTCCTTCGTCGTGGCCACCTCTCCGCGGCGGCCGAGGACCGTGGTCAGCAGGGTGTGGTGCAGGTCGGGGTCGGGGTCGGCGCACGCGTCGGACAGGACGGTGACGCGGTAGTCCAGGTCGGCCGCCTGGAGGGCGGTGGACAGGACGATGCCGCCGGTGGCGATGCCGGCCAGCACGAGGTGGTCGATGTCCTGGGCGGCGAGGATCTGCCGGAGGTTGTTGCCGGCGAAGGCGCTGACGCGGTTCTTGTGGACGACGATCTCGTCGCCGCGCGGGGCGACGTCGGGGTGGATGGCGGCCGCGGGGTCGTCGGCGGTGAACAGGTGGGTGGGCAGGGCGCCGAAGATCTTGTTGCGCGGATGGGCGTCGACGTGGCCGGGGCGCAGCCGCAGGGCGACGTGGATGACGGGGACGCCGGCGGCGCGGGCCGTCTCCAGCGCCCGGACGGCGGCCGGCAGGTAGTCGTCGGAGACATGACCGAGGTTGCTGAGCTGGAGGTCCATGGCGAGCAGGGCGGTGCGGGGCATGGTCGGGCCTTTCACTGCGGATGGCTGGGTAGGGCGGAGCACGCGGAGGTCGTGTCCGTGCGGAACGGCTAGGCCTTCCGCGGGCGTTCGGCCGCGTCGGCCGGCAGGCGTCGCAGGCTGCGGTCGAGGACGGTGACGAGAAGGTGGAGGACGCCCGCGCCGAGCATGATCCAGGCGAGGTGGTGCATGCCGGAGGTGCTGGCACGCTGCCCGAAGGAGGCGGCGGTGGCGGAGGAGGCGACCATCGAGCCCAGGTAGGCGAAGGTCCTCAGCAGACCCGCCGAGGAGGCGGTGCGCTCGGGGTCGGACTGGAAGTACACGGAGTTCTGCAGCGCCAGGCCGTTGGCGCCCTGCGGCACGCCGAAGATCACGGCCAGCAGGAGCAGCGTCCACACGGCGCTGCCCTCGGTGAGGGTGAGCATCAGAACGCAGGCGGCGATCTGGCCGGCGCCGCCGAGCAGGAGCTTGCCGAGGACTCCGTTGCTCCGGCCGACGATGACGGAGACGCCGATGCCCACCAGGAACATCGGTATCTGGACGAGCCCGGCGTGGAAGGGCGTGAGCCCGTAGCTCTCCTCGGTCCACTGGGTGAAGCCGTAGAGGAAGGCGTAGGAGACGACGTAGGCCACGAGGGCGCGTGCGTAGGTGGCCAGCAGGGGTGGGTTGCCGCCGAGGACGCGCAGGTCGATGAAGGGTGTCGTGGCGCGCAACTCCCGTACGGCGAAGGCCGTTCCGGCGGCGACGGTGATCAGCGGGAGGTACCAGGCGCCGGCGTGCAGGTTCATCAGGAACAGCAGGAGCGAGAACAGCATGGCCGCGAACAGGGCCATGCCCGGCAGGTCGATCTGCGCGGCCGGGCGGCCCCGTACGGCCGGGCCGGTGCCCGGCTGCTTGGGCAGGCGCAGGGCGCCGAGGGTGACCGCGACGGCGGCGAGGGGGATGTTGAGGGCGAAGGTAGAGCGCCAGCCGCCGAGGCCGATCAGCAGGCCGCCGAGCAGCGGGCCGACGACGGCGATGGTCTGGTTGGCGACCGCCAGCCCGGTCAGCACGCCGGCGGGGCTGTCCCGCCCGGTGCGTGCGGCCTCGCTGCGCAGCAGGGCCATGGCGGCGGGATACCCGGCGCAGGTGCCGAAGCCGAGCAGGACGCGGGCCGCGATCAGGACGCCGAGGCCGGGGGCGAGGGTGCCGACGACTCCGGCGACGCCGACGAGGCTGGTGCTGAGGAGGAAGAGGCGGCGCGGCCCGAAGATGTCGATCAGCCGGCCGACGACCGGCTGCCCGAGGGCGGTGGCCAGGTAGAGGGCGGAGACCAGCCAGGCGGTCTGCGAGGGCGGCGCCCCGAACGCGGCGCCGATGGGCACGAGGGCGACCGCGACGACGGTCGAGTTGATCGGGTTGAGGACCGAGCCCAGCATCATCGGGGGTATGAGCCGGCGGTCGAAGCCCGCCTTCCCGGTGTCGCCGCGGGTCGCGGTGGCCGGGTCAGTCATGGATCAGCCGCTCCAGTACGGCCATGGCCGCGATCACGCTCTGCCGCTCCTCCTCGGTGCACTTGCGCTGCAGCTGGTCGGCGAGCCATTCACCGCGGGCGGCCCGGCCTTCCTCGGCCCTTCGGCGGCCCTCGGCGGTGAGGGCGATGAGCATGCGTCTGCCGTCGCCGGGGTCCCGGTGGCGCTCGACCAGGCCCAGGCCGTCCAGCGCGGCGACCGTGCTCGCCATCGACTGGTGGCGCATGCCCTCGATGGCCGCGAGGTCACTGACCGTGAGCCCCTCGGTGTCCGTGAGGCGGGCCAGCACCGACGCCTGGGTGAGGCTGATGTCCCCGGTGTCCCCGGCCGCGCGGATACGGCGGCGCAGGCGCCCGACGACGGAGCGCACGTCCTGCGAGGCGCGGACGGCGGACGGCGACGGCTCGGCGTGTGCACTCATGATCCCCACCATAAAACCGTCAGCCGAAACTGTCCAGTTTGCCTGCGCAGGTGACCTGTACGACTGCCGGACGGGAGGATCGGATGAACTCCTGACCGCTTTCTTGTGGCGCTCTCACCTCCACCGGGTGAACCTGGCGCGCCCCATTTACCTCTACATGATGTAGTAGTCATTTGTGGAGAGGGCGGACATGAGCACCCATACCGTCGAGACCGACGTACGGCGGCGCGACGCGCCCTCATCCGCCGCCGCCCCTCCGCGGACCGCCGCCGACGACCCGCCCCCGCAGTGGCACCGGGGCATGACCCTGATCGCCACCATCAGCCTGTTCATCGGCACCCGCGCCGCCTGGACGCAGGCGATCCTCGACCGCCCGCCCGTCGGCGCGGTCATCTCCGTCTGCTATGCCGGGATCCTCGTGTGCGGGGTGCTCGCCCTGGCCGTGCGGAGCCGGCGGGCGCTGGTCCGGGTGGACGCCTGTGTCCTGGTCCTCGCGATCGCCCTGGTGCTCTGCGGGTACTGGCTGACCCACGGCGGCACCGACGAGGGCGTGCTGACCGCACAGGCCGCGAACGAGATCTGGCACGGCCGGCCGATCTACGGACAGCCCTGGCCCTGGCTGTTCGGCACCTCGAAGTCCGCCGTGACCAAGACGATGTCGGGCGGCGCGGACTTCACCTACGGCTACCCGCCGCTGACCGCCCTGGTCGCCGCACCGGTCCACGCCGTGCTGCACTCGCCCGCGGCGGCCACCCTCGTCACCACCGGCACGCTGATCGCCGGCGCGGTCACCCTGTGGCTGCTCCTTCCGGCCCCCTGGCGGTCGGCGGCCACCGCCGTCTGCCTGGGCTTCGGCATCCTGCCGGGCTACGCCCGCTCCGGATACCCGGCCATCCTCGCGCTGGCGCTCCTCGTCCCGGTGGTGGTCCGCTGGCCGGCCACGGGCGCGGGCGGACGGCTGGAACGCGGCGGGGTGCTGCGGGCCGTGTGCCTGGGCGCCGCCTGCGCTTCCCAGCAACTGGCCTGGTTCTTCGCCCCGTTCCTGCTGATCGGCCTCTACGCGGTGCGGCGCTCCGAGCTCGGGGCCCGGCCCGCGTCGGCCGTGGTGGCACGGTTCGCCGGCGTCGCCGCCCTGACCTGGGCGGGTGTCAACGCCTACTTCGCCGCCCAGGACTTCTCCGCCTGGCTGCACGGGCTGCTGCTGCCGATCACCCAGAAGGCGATCCTGCACGGGCAGGGCCTGATGGGCATCTCCTACTACTTCACCGCCGGCAGCAGCCGCCTGGACTACTACTCGTACGCCAGCATGCTGCTGCTGGCCGGGCTGCTCGCCGCGACCGTTCTGTTCGCCCGGCGACTGGGCACGGCCATCACCGTGCTGCCCTGGCTGTCCTTCTACCTGGCCACCCGTTCCCAGGACGGCTACTTCCTGATGATGACCCCGCTGTGGCTGGCCGCCGCGGCGACGGTCCCGGCCTCCTCGCTGGCCCGCGCCTGGCAGCCCCGGCTCCCCCGCGTCACCGGCCGGCACACCAAGGCCGCCGTCGCCGCGGCCCTCGTCGTCCCCGCCCTGCTGTGCGCCACGGTCGCGGCCGCCAGCCCGCCGCCGCTGCGCATGACGCTCACCCCGCGGATCACCGGCCGCACGCACTCGACCGTGACCGCCGTGACGGTGCGCGCGGTCAACACCACCGGCACCGCCCTCACCCCGCACTTCGCCAGCCGCGTCGGACAGGGCGCCTCCAACTGGTGGACGATCACCAGCGGACCCGCCACGCTCGCCCCGCACAGCAGCGCGGTCTACGTCGTACGCCCGGCCGGCGGCCACCACGCCCTGCCCCACGGGCTTCGGCGCATGTACCTCATCGCGGTCACCGGAACGCCGATGACGATCACCAACGCGCGGATCCAGGCCGGGCCCTAGCGGTTCAGGTGCACGGGCGGGCGAGTCCGTGGTCGTAGGCGAAGATCACCGCCTGGATACGGTCGCGGGCGCCGATCTTCGCGAGGACGCGGCCGACGTGGGTCTTGACGGTGGACTCGGACAGGACGAAGCGGGCGGCGATCTCGCCGTTGGTCCAGCCCTGGCCGATGGCGACGAGGATCTCGCGCTCGCGTTCGGTGAGGGAGGCGAGCCCCGGGTCCTGGCCGGAGTCCGCGCGGTGGGCGGGGACGTAGCGCGCGAACTCGTCCAGGAGGCGGCGGGTGAGGGCGGGCGCGATGACCGCGTCCCCGCCGGCCACGGCCCGGATGCCGGCGAGGAGTTCCTCGGGACGCGCGTCCTTGAGCAGGAAGCCGCTCGCGCCCGCGCGGAGGGCGGCGTGGACGTACTCGTCGAGGTCGAAGGTGGTCAGCACGAGGACGCGTGAGCGCTCGCCCGCGGCGACGATGCGGCGGGTGGCCTCGATGCCGTCCATTCCCGGCATGCGGACGTCCATCAGGACGACGTCCGGGCGCAGTTCGGCGGCCTTGCGGACGGCCTCGGCGCCGTGCGCGGCCTCGCCCACGACATCGGTCTCGGGCACGGACTCCAGCAGCAGGCGGAAGCCGTAGCGCTGCAGCGGCTGGTCGTCGACGACGAGCACGGTGGTCACCGGACACCGCCTTGCGGGCTCAGGTCGAGAACGGCCTCGACGCTCCATCCTCCGCCGCCGGCCGGTCCCGCGCTGACGGTCCCGCCGTAGAGCGCCGCCCTCTCCCGCATGCCCACCAGGCCGTGTCCTTCCTCGTGCGGCCCGGGGGGCCGGTCCGGGCCGGTGTCCTGGACGCGGATGGTCAGCCGGGCGTCCGTCTCGACGATCGCCAGGTGCACCCGGGCGTCGGCGCCGGCGTGCTTGAGGGTGTTGGTGAGGGCCTCCTGGACGATGCGGTACGCCGTCAGCTGCACCCCGCTGTCGAGGGCGTCCACGTCGCCGGAGGTGCGGTAGACGACGTCGCGTCCGGCCGCGCGCACGGTGGCGCACAGGGCGTCGATGTCCCCGAGGCCGGGCTGCGGGCTGAGTTCGGGCCCGCCCGCGGCGTCCGCCGGCTCGCGCAGCACGCCGAGCACGCGCCGCAGTTCGCCCAGCGCCTGCCGGCCGGTGTCGCCGATGAGCTGGAGGGCTTCCTTGCCGCGTTCCGGCGCGGTGTCGGTTGCGTAGGAACCCGCGTCGGCGAGCGTGATGATGACCGAGAGGTTGTGGCCGACGATGTCGTGCATCTCGCGGGCGACCCGTGTCCGTTCGGTGGCCGTGGCCAGCCGGCTGCGCTGGTCGCGCTCGACCTCCAGCCGGGCGGCCCGCTCGCGCAGTCCGGCGAGCTGCGCCCGGCGGACGCGCACCATCAGGCCGAGGGCGACGGCCGCGGTCGTGGTGCTCAGCAGGAAGAACAGCGCGTCCCAGACGGACACCGACGGGGACACCCGTACGGCGACCAGCACCATGGCGCCCGCGGTGGTGGCGCAGGCCCACGGCAGCTGCCGCAGCCGCCCGTGCAGGGCCAGGCTGTACAGGGCGACGAAGAGCGCGACGTCCGCGCGCAGCGCCGCGCCGAGGCACCACTGCAGGACGAACACCGCCGCGACGGCCGCGAAGGCCGCCACGGGCCTGCGCCGCCGCCACAGCAGGGGCAGGACGAGTCCCGCCTGGAGGACGAGCATGCCCGCGACGGGCAGCTGGGTGAAGGCGAGCCGGAAGTGGCGCGGGGCGTCGCCGTCGCCGGCCCCGTCGTGCAGCAGGTCGGGCAGGCAGAACATCAGGAAGACCACGGCCACGACCGCGCTGTCCAGCACCCACGGGCGGTTCCGGTCCGCCTGCCGCAACCGCCGGCCGCCCCGGGCGAGCCGGGCGACCAGCGGTCCCATCCCGCTGAGGTCTTCGGTGGTCACGGATGTCACCTGTTCATGGTGCGGGGTGGTACGGGGTGTGGACTGTTCATGGTGCGGAGCGTCGACAGCACGGGAGTGATCACGGTGCCGGTGTCAGACGTCGCTGCGGGCCATCCGGTACGCGGCGCCGCCCAGCGCCAGTGCCGTCCAGCACAGGAAGACCAGCATTCCGGCGCCCGGCGCCAGGGTCGTCGAGTCGTGGGTCAGGGCGAACATCGACTCCCCGGCGTTGGAGGGCAGGTAGGGGCTGATGTCGTCCTGCCAGGAGCTCGGCAGCAGCGAGACCAGTCCGGGGATCAGCATGAGGGTGGCCACCAGCACCGAGATCCCGCCGGCCACCGACCGCAGCAGGGCGCCCAGCGCGATGCCGATGACGCCGACCAGGCCGAGATACAGCCCGGCGCCCAGCAGACTGCGCAGGACACCGGCGTGCGAGAAGTCCATCGCGGCCGGGGTGCCCGAGACGATGCCGTGCCCGAAGAAGAAGGCGACGAAGGCCCCCAGGGCTCCCACCACCAGGGCGACCAGCCCGTACACGGCCGCCTTGGACCACAGCACGGGCAGCCGGCGGGGCACCGCCGCGAGCGTCGAGCGGATCATGCCGGTCGAGTACTCCCCCGCCATGATCAGCACGCCGAGGACGCCCAGGGCCAGCTGGGCGAAGTTCGTGCCGAAGAGGGACAGGCTCACGGCCGTGGAACGGGCGAAGTCCCGGTCCATGTGGGCGGAGCCGATGCCCGACTTGTAGCGGCTGGAGGCGATCAGCCCGAAGGCGACCAGGAACAGCAGGCCCAGGCCCAGGGTGATCCAGGTCGAGCGCAGGGACCACAGCTTGGCCCACTCCGAGGCCAGCACACGCCGTCCGGTCACGCGGTAGGCGGGCCGGGCGGGGGCGGTCGTCGGCTCCTCGGTGGTCGCGGTGAGGGTGCTCATGCGGTCCTCCCGGCGGTCTCGATGCCGGTCGTGCCGTGGTACTCCACGGCATCCCTGGTCAGCTC
>NZ_JBHVGU010000049.1:0-63700 GCF_042800575.1 Streptomyces sp. NPDC057616 | reverse complement strand
CCGCCGCATCCGCGCCCGCGACGCCCGCCCCCCAGGCTGCGGCGCCCGCGCCCGCCCCGCCCGCGAGCGGCGGCCTGGACCCGCGCATGCTCTGGTCGAACATCCTGGAGGCGGTCAAGAACCGCCGCCGCTTCACCTGGATCCTGCTCAGCCAGAACGCCCAGGTGGCCGGCTTCGACGGCACCACCCTGCAGCTCGCCTTCGTCAACGCCGGCGCCCGCGACAACTTCGCGAGCAGCGGCAGCGAGGACGTCCTGCGCCAGTGCCTGTCCGAGCAGTTCAACGTCCAGTGGAAGATCGAGGCCCTCGTCGACCCGTCCGGCGGCCCGGTCCCCCCGCCGTCCGCCCCTGCCGGCGGCTACGACGGCGGCGGCCCGGGTGGCTACGGCGGCGCACCCGCACAGCGCCCCGCCGCCGCGGCGCCCGTCTCGTCCCCGGCGCCCGCGTCGCCGTCCCCGGCGCCGTCCGCTCCCGCGCCCCGACCGGCGGCGCCGGAAGCCCCGCCGGTCTCCATCGAGGACGACATCCCCGAGGACGACGACCCCGACCTGAACGAGTCGGCCCTCTCCGGCCACGAGCTGATCGTGCGGGAGCTGGGGGCCACGGTGGTCGAGGAGTTCACGAACGAGTAGGGCTCTTGGAGGAACGTACGACCGACCCACCCCCCGGTTCTCGGCGGGAACGCCAGCTAGGCTGACCCCCGTGAAGGTCCTCGTCATCGGTAACGGCGCCCGCGAACACGCCCTGTGCCGCTCCCTGTCCCTCGACCCCGACGTCAGCGCGCTTCACTGCGCCCCCGGCAACGCCGGCATCGCCGAGGTGGCCGAGCTGCACCCGGTGGACGCGCTGGACGGCGCCGCCGTCTCCGCGCTGGCCGCCGAGCTCGGCGCCGACCTGGTGGTCGTGGGCCCGGAGGCGCCGCTCGTCGCCGGTGTCGCCGACGCCGTGCGCGAGGCCGGCATCCCGGTGTTCGGCCCCGCCAAGGAGGCGGCGCAGCTCGAGGGCTCCAAGGCCTTCGCGAAGGACGTCATGGCGGGAGCGGGCGTCCCCACCGCGCGCTCCTACGTGTGCACGACCCCGGACGAGGTCGACGCGGCGCTGGACGCGTTCGGCGCCCCGTACGTGGTCAAGGACGACGGTCTCGCGGCCGGCAAGGGCGTCGTCGTCACCGACGACATCGAGGCGGCCAAGGCGCACGCCAACTCCTGCGACCGCGTGGTCATCGAGGAGTTCCTCGAAGGCCCCGAGGTCTCGCTCTTCGCCATCACCGACGGCGTGACCGTGGTCCCGCTGCAGCCGGCCCAGGACTTCAAGCGCGCCCTGGACGGCGACGAGGGCCCGAACACCGGCGGCATGGGCGCGTACTCGCCGCTCCCGTGGGCCGACCCGAAGCTGGTCGAGGAGGTCCTGCAGACCGTTCTGCAGCCGACCGTCGACGAGATGCGCCGACGCGGCACCCCGTTCTCCGGGCTGCTCTACGCGGGTCTCGCGATCACCTCGCGCGGTGTGCGGGTCATCGAGTTCAACGCCCGCTTCGGCGACCCCGAGACCCAGGTGGTCCTGGCCCGGCTGAAGACCCCGCTGGCCGCCGTCCTGCTGGCCGCCGCGAACGGCACCCTGGCCGACCTGGAGCCGCTGCGCTGGAGCGACGACGCCGCGGTCACCGTGGTCGTCGCCTCGCACAACTACCCCGCCACCCCGCGCACCGGCGACCCGATCACCGGTCTGGACGAGGTGGCCGCCGAGGACGCCCCGCGGGCGTACGTGCTGCACGCGGGCACCAGGCGGGACGGCGACGCGGTCGTCAGCGCGGGCGGCCGGGTGCTGTCCGTCACGGCGACCGGCAAGGACCTGAGCGAGGCCCGCGACCGGGCGTACACGGCGGTGTCCCGCATCCGGCTCGACGGCTCGCAGCATCGTACGGACATCGCGGCGAAGGCGGCGGGCGCCTGACGGCAGCTCGCCCCGTAACCCCTCCCGGCTGAACCGCGCAGGCCCCTGATCCGTCTTGGCATCAGGGGCCTGCCGTCGTTCCGGCCCCCGCGTCCCGAGTTGGAATTCAAGTCAAGAACACGGGCCTGATCTTCGCTTTCCGTCACCCACCTCTGACCAAAGCCATTCCATCGAGTGACCGCTGGCCCAACCCGCTGACGAGGCCCGGGCCCCCAACTATGGTGCGGCGCAAGCGGTCCGGCACTTGGCCCACCGGCATTGCGATGTCGGGGGCGGGTGCCACAGTGGGGGAGTGAGCAACGCCAGGACTGCAGGGGATCCAGTACAGCGGGGGAGGGGGTGAGGTCCGGTCGTGACCGGTAGCGGAACGGGTGTGGAGGCGGGCGCGCAGGCAGCGCGCTCCAGGGCTCTCGCCGTGCTGCGCATCCGCAGCCGGGCGCTTGCCGTCGCCCTGCTGCCCGCGGCGGTCGCCGTGGTGCTGCTGGCCGGCGCTTCCACCGGCCATCTCATGGGACCCGCCTGGCACGTGGCCCGCTGGGCGGTGACCCCCTTCGCCGTGCTCGTGCTGCTCGCGGCCGGCGCGATAGCCCTGATCGTCGCCCGGGCCCGCCCGGCCGTGAGCCCGACGGTCGCGATCGCCGAGGAGTCCGCCCCGGACCTGTACCGGATGGTGCGCGACCTCGCCGACCGGCTCGACGTCCCCGCGCCCTCCGCGATAGCGCTCACCCCGGACTGCGACAGCTGGCTGGAGGACCGCACCCACCCGGCGCACGGCCCGCCGCCCTCCGAGCACCGCCACGACGAGCTCGCGGGCGCGCACACCCCGCACCGCCGCGGCCCCGCCGCCCCGGTCCTGGTGATCGGCTCGCCCTTCCTGTGGTGGATGCGCGTCGGCGAACTGCGCGCGGTCCTGGCCCCGGTCGTCGCCGGTACGGGCCCCTCCGCGCACCCCGACATAGCCGCGGCCCGCCGCTTCGTGCGCGGCCTGGACGCCGCGGTGGCCGTCGCCTCGACGGCCGGCCGCTGCCCCCTGACCCGCCTGGTGTGCGCGGGCGTCGGCCGGGTGGCCCGGCTGCTGCTGCACGGCTGCCAGGAGCACGCGACGCTGATGGAGCGGGGCGTGGCGGCCGCCGCCTCCGAGCGTGCACAGGCTGTGGACTACGGCCTCCGGATCGTCGCCCAGGAACAGGTGGGCCTCGCCTACGCGGGCTGGGACCGTCTGCTCACCCGCGTCGCGCTGCCCGCCTGGCGGATGGGCCGGTGGCCCGCCCGGCTGGACGCGGGCGTCGTGGCCGCCCTCACCGAACTCTCCCGCCGCGACCGCCTGGCCGAGGGCTTCGCCTCCCGCCTCGGCGAACGCCCCGCCTGCGACCTGCTCGAGGAGCCGGGCACGGTCGACGAGGCGGTCTCCCTCCTCGCCGCCCGCCTCTTCCACGGCGGCCCCGCCGCCCCCGGCCCCGACTGGTCCCCGGTGAACTGGGACGAGTACCCGGACGAGATCGTCGACCGCAAGTGGCGCACCGACGCCGCCCGCCTGCACCGGGTCCTGGACACCGTCGGTGTCACCCGCACTCCGGACGGCCCGACGCTCGCCCGCGTCCTGGACCACCTCTCGACCCGGTCCGCGCCCGCCCCGCAGGCACCGTCGGCCGCCCACGGCGAGACGCCCCCGCAGGGGTCACCCGCACCCGGCGACGGCGTGGCCGAGGACGACGAACCCGCGCCCAGCAACCCCCGCTTCGCCCCGCTCGCCGCGGGCCTCACCGCGGAGCTGGCCCGGGAGAAGACGCCCACGCCCGCCCAGCCGCCGGAGGCCCCCGCCATCTGGGACGACGGCACCTTCCCCCTCTTCCCGCTCCAACCGCCGCGCAGTTCAAGCGAGTTGCTGACCGACCACGTCACGGCGATGGTCTGCTGCGCGGCGATGGACACCGCGGGCGCCGCCCCCGGCCTCGACTGGCTCGACGGCCCGTCGCTCCTGTTCAACGGCGAACGCGCCACGGACCTGACCCCCCGCGTCCTCAGCCTCGTGGAGGACGGAGATCCGGCTCCCCTGCGGTCCTGGCTGCTGGAGTCCGGCATACGGCCCGAGAAGCCCGTCCGGCTGGTGTGACCGTAGCGGAAGATCACGTTCCACTTTCGGCCAATTCGCAACGAATAGTGACCGCATGGGTGCGCAATGTGATGTGCTGGGACCGATCGGGCACATGGCAAGGGCTTGCGGCACGCGACAGGCGACCACGGGGGATCCGAGGAGGGGAGCGACCATGGGGCCGGAGCAGATCCGCCGCTGGGAATCGGGGGCGCTCGCGCACGCGGTGACCGACCCCTTCGGCCAGGGCCCCCTCCCCTGGCTGCGCGGCGGTGAGACGTACTTCGGCGACACCGGCCAGATGGTCCCCTGGTACCTGGACCCGCCCGTGCCGTCCGCGGACGACGCCCCGTACACCCCGCGCGTCCCGTCCCCGCGGTCCTCCGGCGGCCCGCGCTCCGCGGACGACGTCCGCCGCCAGATCAAGGGCTTCGTCTCCACCGGCGCGGTCGCCCCGGGCGAGGCCGTCGACTTCCACATCACGGTCGACCCGCCCCAGCAGTTCGGCGTCGACGTCTACCGCATCGGCCACTACGGCGGCGACGGCGCCTCGAAGATCACCAACAGCCCCCGCCTGTCCGGCATCGTCCAGCCTCCGCCGCTCACCGCGGACCGTACGGTCTCCTGCCACCACTGGTGGCTGTCCTGGCGGCTGCAGATCCCGTCGTACTGGAGCGTGGGAGCGTATGTCGCCGTCCTGACCACCGCCGACGGCTACCGCTCCCACATCCCCTTCACGGTCCGCGACGACCGGCCCGCGGACCTGCTGCTGCTCCTGCCCGACGTCACCTGGCAGGCCTACAACCTCTACCCGGAGGACGGCCGTACGGGCGCGAGCCTCTACCACGCCTGGGACGAGCAGGGCCGTCTGCTCGGCGAGTCCGACGCGGCGACGACGGTCTCCTTCGACCGCCCGTACGCCGGCGCCGGACTGCCCCTCCACGTCGGCCACGCCTACGACTTCATCCGCTGGGCCGAGCGCTACGGCTACGACATCGCCTACGCCGACGCCCGCGACCTGCACGCCGGCCGGGTCGACCCCACGCGCTACCGCGGCCTGGTCTTCCCCGGCCACGACGAGTACTGGTCCGTGCCCATGCGCCGCACCGTGGAGCGCGCCCGCGAACACGGCACCTCGCTCGTCTTCCTCTCCGCCAACACCATGTACTGGCAGGTCGAGTTGGGCCCGTCCCCGTCCGCGGTCCCCGACCGCCTGCTGACCTGCCGCAAGCGCCGGGGGCCCGGCCGGCCCGTCCTGTGGCGCGAAGTCGACCGCCCCGAGCAGCAGTTGGTCGGCATCCAGTACGCGGGCCGGGTCCCCGAACCGCACCCCCTGATCGTCCGCAACGCCGGGCACTGGCTGTGGGAGGCGACCGGCGCCCACGAGGGCGACCGGATCGAGGGCCTGGTCGCGGGCGAGGCGGACCGTTACTTCCCGCGCGCCCCGCTGCCCGACCACGAGGACCGCATCCTGCTCGCCCACTCGCCCTACACGGACGCCGAGGGCGTCCTGCGCCACCAGGAGACATCGCTGTACCGCGCGCCCTCCGGCGCCCTGGTCTTCGCCTCCGGGACGTTCGCCTGGTCCCCGTCCCTGGACCGGCCGGGCCACGTCGACACCCGGGTCCAGCGCGCCACGGCGAACCTGCTGGACCGTATCTGCAAGCGCGACTGAGCCGCCGTACGCGACGGCCGGGCCGCGCGCCCACCACCCCCCACCAAGACCGATCTCCGGCATAAGGGAGAATCGAGCCGTTGGACAGAACCACGGGGAGGAACCGTGTCCGGATTCGTAGAAAAGCCCGAGCCGATTCAGGTTCCGGGCCTGGTGCACCTGCACACCGGCAAGGTGCGCGAGCTGTACCAGAACGAGGCCGGCGACCTCGTGATGGTCGCCAGCGACCGTATGTCCGCCTACGACTGGGTGCTGCCCACCGAGATCCCGGACAAGGGCCGCATCCTCACCCAGCTCTCCCTGTGGTGGTTCGAGCAGCTCGCCGACCTGGTGCCCAACCATGTCCTGAGCACCGAACTGCCGGCCGGCGCGCCGGCCGACTGGGCGGGCCGCACCACCGTCTGCACGTCGCTCCAGATGGTCCCGGTCGAGTGCGTGGCCCGCGGCTACCTCACCGGTTCCGGCCTGGCCGAGTACGACGTCTCCCGCACGGTCTGCGGCCTCGCCCTGCCCGAGGGTCTGGTCGACGGCAGCGAGCTGCCCGCGCCGATCTTCACCCCGGCCACCAAGGCCGCGGTCGGCGAGCACGACGAGAACGTCTCCTACGAGGAGGTCGCCCGCCAGGTCGGCGCCGACACCGCCGCCCAGCTGCGGCAGGCGACCCTCGCCGTCTACACCCGCGCCCGCGACATCGCCCGCGACCGCGGCATCGTCCTCGCGGACACCAAGTTCGAGTTCGGCTTCGAGGGTGAGGACCTGGTCCTCGCCGACGAGGTCCTCACCCCGGACTCCTCCCGCTTCTGGCCGGCCGACCAGTGGTCGCCGGGCCGCGCGCAGCCGTCGTACGACAAGCAGTTCGTGCGGGACTGGCTGACCTCGCCGGCCTCCGGCTGGGACCGCAGGAGCGAGCAGCCGCCGCCGGAGCTCCCCCAGGAGATCGTGGACGCGACGCGCGCCAAGTACGTGGAGGCGTACGAGCGTCTGACGGGGACGCGCTGGAGCTAGCGACACGAGGAAGGCCCCGGTCCGTGGGACCGGGGCCTTCCTGTACGGAGCGGACGACGAGGCTCGAACTCGCGACCTCAACCTTGGCAAGGTTGCGCTCTACCAACTGAGCTACGTCCGCACTGCGCCATGGCGCGACGCCAACTATACCCAACCTCGCTCCCGTGCGAGCCGCACGGCCGCGTGCCGGTTCTCCGCCCCGAGCTTCGAGACGGCCGACGACAGGTAGTTGCGCACGGTCCCCTGCGACAGCGCGGCCCGCTCGGCGATCTCCGCGACGGGTGCCCCGTCGGCCGCGAGTTCCAGCACCTCGGCCTCCCGCACGGTCAGCGGGGAGTCCCCGGAGGCGATGGCGTCGGCGGCCAACTCGGGGTCGACGTAACGGTTCCCGGCGTGCACCGTGCGGATGATCTCCGCGAGCCGCTGGGCGCTCACCGTCTTCGGGACGAAGCCGCGCACCCCCGCCGCGAGCGCCCGCTTGAGATGCCCGGGCCGCCCGTGACTGGTGACGATCAGCACCCGGCAGCCCGGCAGTTCGGACCGCAGGGATGTGGCGACCTTCACACCGTCGGCGCCCGGCATCTGCAGATCGAGCACGGCCACGTCCGGCCGGTGCGCCCGCGCCATGGCCAGCGCCTCCGGCCCGCTCGCCGCCTCGGCGACGATCACGAGGTCGTCCTCCAGCGCGAGCAGCGCGGCGAGCGCGCCCCGGATGAGGTGCTCGTCGTCGGCGAGCAGCAGGCGTACGGCGCCGGTCATGCGGTGACCTCTCTCACGCTCAGCGGTACTTCGGCCACCACTCGGAAGCGGTCCTCGCCGGCCGGTCCCGCGGCCAGCGTCCCGCCCACCGCCGACAGCCGCTCCCGCAGCCCGGCCAGCCCGGACCCGCCGACGCCCGCGGCGTCGCCGGCTCCGTCGTTCTCCACGGTCAGCACCACCCGTCCCGTGTCCCGGGCCAGCACGATGTCGCACAGCGCGGCGTCGCCGTGGCGCAGCACGTTGGTCGTGGCCTCCCGCACCACCCAGCCCAGCGCCGACTGCACCTCGCCGTCCAGCCCGCCCACCTCCCCGCGCACCGCGCAGGTGATCCCGGCCGCGCTCAACACCCCTTGCGCACCGGCGAGTTCGACCCCGAGATCGGCCTCGCGGTACCCCCGTACGACATCCCGCACCTCCCGCTGCGACTCCTGCGCGATCCGCTGCACCTCGGTCATCTGGTCCACGGCCTCGGGCCGGCCGCGCCGCGCCAGCTGCACCGCGAGCTCGCTCTTGAGCGCGATGACGGCCAGGTTGCGCCCGATCACGTCGTGCAGGTCCCGTCCGAACCGCAGCCGCTCCTCGGCGACGGCCAGCCGCGCCTCGACCTCGCGGGCCCGCTCCGCCTCCCACAGCACGGACAGCGTCCAGGCGCCGCAGCGGCAGGCCAGCAGCGAGAAGAGCGCCCCGAAGGCGGTCAGCACGCCGACCATCACGATGGCGGTGACCTCCGGGTCGGTCCATCCGAACGCGCAGACGAGCACCACGGCGAGCACGGCGAAACGGCGCAGGAACACCCCGACGGGAGCGACCAGCCCGTACAGCAGCCCGAAGGGGAGCAGCGAGGCGCCGAGGGCGAGCCGGACGGCGACCGGTTCGGCGCCGTGCAGCGCGGCGAGCACCAGGGTCAGCCCCAGCGCGAGTGCCAGCAGGAGCGCGGCGGGGCGCAACGCGCCCGGCGGGAGTTCGCAGCGCCCGAGGTAGTGGTCGAGGACCGGCCGGGTCATCCGGTTGGCCTCCGCGCACTGCAGGGCGCCCACCAGCAGGAGCAGCCCGCCGGCGGCCAGCGGCGCGGGCCGCCGCTCCAGCCCGCCCACCAGGGGCAGCGCCAGCCAGCACAGGGAGAAGAACCATGTGGTGGCGTACCAGGTGACGACGCTCTGCAGCTCGACCCGTTCGGCCTTGGTCCGCTCCCGCCAGTGCCGCTGCTGCCACCCTCTGATCTGCCCGAACACCGCGCTCTCCCCGTCCGTCAGCGCCGCGGTTCCCAGCGGAACCACCGCCGTACAGCAAACACCGCGAGCACGCTCCAGGCCACCGCGGTCGCGACGGCGCCCAGCACCTCGTAGCCGCTCAGGTGGCCGGTCCAGCCGCCCCGGACCAGCCGGATCGCCGGGGAGAGCGGCAGGAGTTCGCACACGGACGCCAGCCGGTCCGGCAGCACCTCCGTCGGGATCGCGATGCCCGAGCCCAGCATCGACACGAACACCAGCGGCAGCGCGGTGACCTGGGCGCTCTCCACGGTCCTGGTCACGGTGGCCGTGAGCGCGGCGAGCGCGGCACACAGCGCGAGCCCCAGGAGCACACCGAGGACGGTCAGGTACGGCGCCCGGGGCGCCCCCGCGTCCAGCAGCACCGCGCATCCCGCGCAGAGCACGAGGGACTGGGCGAGCCCGACGCATGCGGCGGGCAGCGCGGTGCCGGCGAGGATCTCGGCGTCGCCGAGCTCACCGGTCCGCAGCCGCTTGAGCACCAGTTCCTCGCGCCGGGCGACGTAGGCGCTCACCAGGGCGGTGTAGACGGCGAACAGGAAGGAGAACCCGATCGCGGCCGTCAGCATCACCGTGCCGACGTTCAGCCCCTGGGCCTTCAGGTCCATCCGGTCGACCGCGGGACGCACGCTGAACGGCAGCGCGAGGGGCACGAGCAGCGCCGTCACCAGCGCGCCGCGGTTGCGGCCGAGCAGGGTGAGCTCGGCCCGGGCCAGCGCCGTCAGCCGCCGTCCGGCGGGAGCGAGGACTAGCGCACTCATGCCGCCACCTCCCTCTCCCGCGCGATCCCGAGGAAGGCCTCCTCCAGCGAGGCCGGCCGCACGTCGAGCCCGTGCAGCTCCACCCGCGCCCGCTCGGCCCACACCAGCAGCCCGGTGGCCGCCCGCTGCAACTCCCGCGTGCGCAGCCGTACGAGACCGCCGTCCACCTCGTGCCCGCACACGCCGAGCTCCCCGAGCGGCGGCAGGTCCCCGAGGAAGTAGCCGACGGGCAGCCGGAAGGAGATCCGCGAGGGCTGGCGTGCGGTCACCTCGGCCGGGGTGCCGGTCACCGTGATGCGCCCCTCGTGCAGGATCGCCAGCCGGTCGGCGAGGCCCTCCGCCTCCTCCAGGTAGTGCGTGGTCAGCAGCACGGTCGTCCCCGCGTCGCGCAGCGCCCGCACCAACTCCCAGGTGTCCCGGCGCCCTTCGGCGTCCAGACCGGTCGTGGGCTCGTCGAGGAACAGCACCTCGGGCTTTCCGAGCAGGGCCAGCGCCAGGTCCAGGCGCCGCCGTTCACCCCCGGACAGCTGCTTGACCCGCACCCCGGCCCGTCCCGCGAGCCCGACGAGCGCCAGCGCCTCGTCCTGCGGCCGGGCACCGCTCACGCACCCCGCCCACATCCGAGCGGTCTCCGCGACGGTCAGCTCCGAGGGGAAGCCGCCCTCCTGGAGCATCACGCCGGTCCGCGGCCGGACCGCGCCGCGCTCCTCGTACGGGTCGTGGCCGAGGACCCGCACCCGGCCCCCGGCGGGCCGGGCGAGTCCTTCCAGCAGTTCGACGGTCGACGTCTTGCCCGCGCCGTTGGTGCCCAGCAGCGCGAAGATCTCGCCGCGGCCCACGGAAAAGGTGATTCCGCGCACCGCCTCGAACCCGCCCCCGTACGCACGCCGCAGGTCGGTGACCTCAATCACGTGCTCGTGTTCGTTCGTGTCCATGACTTCAGCGTCCCGGCGGACGGGGGCCGCCAGCAGTGCGCGCTGTCATCGGCCGGCATGACAAATGTCAGAAGCGGCCACGCACGAAAAGACCCCGGTCCCTGAGGACCGGGGTCTTACTCCTGAGCGGACGACGAGGCTCGAACTCGCGACCTCAACCTTGGCAAGGTTGCGCTCTACCAACTGAGCTACGTCCGCATTGCCTCCGACCGGCTCCCACCGATCGGCGCGAGCACCAGCCTACCTGATCCACAAGAGTGGTTCGGACCGGTGGTGCAGAGCGGGTGACAGGAATTGCACACTGCGCCTTCCCCCTGGAAGGGGGATGTTCTACTACTGAACTACACCCGCACGTACTCCGTGGGCCTCGGCCTTTTCGGCCTCGCCCCTCGGCGTGCTCCAGACTCTAACTGACCAGGAGGGGTGCAGCGCAAGTCGGTTCTCCCGAGGGGCCGGTGACCGGTCGTCGGGCGGGGCTCACTGCGCCGCGCTGAACGCCTCGTACACCTTCTTGGGGATGCGGCCGCGGGCCGGGACGTCCATCTTGTTGGCCTGGGCCCAGGCGCGGACGGCCGCCGGGTCGGGGGCGACCTCCGTCTGCCGGTAGGTCCGGCCCGACTTCGACCGCTTGCGGCCGGCCTCCACGTACGGCGCGAGCGCCTTACGCAGTTTCTTGGCATTGGCTTGATTCAGGTCGATCTCGTACGACTTGCCGTCGAGTCCGAAGGCGATCGTTTCCGCCGCTTCCGAGCCGTCGATGTCGTCAAAGAGCGTGACCACGACCTTCTGCGCCACGAATATCGGTCCCTTCGTGCGGCACGATGACAATTCATTTGTACAGTGCCCGACAATGCAATGTGAAGCCCGACTAAATCCTTCCGCGTGTCCGAGCGCAATAGGTATCAGGCATCGATCTCAGATTTTTCCCGTAACTTTTCGCCCCCGGACACCCTCCCGCCTCCTCGTGACAGCGGTCACGTAGTTTCCTACAAGTCGACGCGCGTAGAAATTTTGTGCGGGTAGTCTGAAGTCACTTGTAGGAACCTGCTCAGCACCACACACCGGGAGTGCCAGTGGCACGCGTCGTAGTCGACGTCATGCTCAAGCCGGAGATCCTCGACCCCCAGGGCCAGGCGGTCCAGCGCGCACTGCCGCGACTGGGTTTCGAGGGGATCTCCGACGTACGTCAGGGAAAGCGATTCGAACTGGAAGTTGACGGGCCGGTCGACGACGCCGCGCTCGCCCGCATCCACGATCTTGCGGAATCCTTCCTCGCCAACACCGTGATCGAGGACTTCACCGTCCATGTCGAACAAGTCGCGGAGGCCGCGAAGTGACCGCTCGTATTGGCGTCGTCACTTTCCCCGGTAGCCTCGACGACCGGGACACGCAGCGCGCGATCCGCCTTGCGGGCGCCGAACCGGTCGCCCTCTGGCACAAGGACAAGAACCTCCACCAGGTGGACGCCGTCGTTCTCTGCGGCGGTTTCTCCTACGGCGACTATCTGCGGGCCGGTGCCATCGCGCGGTTCTCGCCGGTGATGGAGACCCTCATCGAGCAGGCGAAGGCCGGACTGCCGGTGCTCGGCATCTGCAACGGCTTCCAGATCCTGACCGAGGCCCACCTGCTCCCGGGCGCGATGCTCGGCAACGATCACCTCCACTTCATCTGCCGCGACCAGAAGCTGCGGGTGGAGAACGCGGAGACCTCCTGGACCAGCGACTACACCGCCGGCCAGGAGATCCACATCCCGCTGAAGAACATGGACGGCCGGTACGTCGCCGACGAGTACACGCTCGACAAGCTGGAGGCCGAGGGCCGCGTCGCCTTCCGCTACCTCGACTTCAACCCGAACGGCTCGCTCCGCGACATCGCCGGCATCAGCAACGAGGCCGGCAACGTCGTAGGCCTCATGCCGCACCCGGAGCACGCCGTCGAGCCGCTGATCGGTACGGGCCGTACCGACGGTCTGCCGTTCTTCACCTCGATCCTCAAGAAGCTGGTCAACGCATGAGCCGGACGCCTCTGGACACGGTCGAGAACGCGGCCGCGACCCCCGACGTCGAGCTGCCCTGGGCCGAACTCGGCCTGAAGAAGGACGAGTACGAGCGGGTCGTGGAGATCCTCGGCCGCCGGCCCACCGGCGCCGAGCTCGCCATGTACTCGGTCATGTGGTCCGAGCACTGCAGCTACAAGTCCTCCAAGGTGCACCTGCGCCAGTTCGGCGAGAAGGCGCCCCAGTCGGACGCCATGCTCGTCGGCATCGGCGAGAACGCCGGCGTCGTCGACGTCGGCCAGGGCTACGCCGTCACCTTCAAGGTCGAGTCGCACAACCACCCCTCCTACGTCGAGCCCTACCAGGGCGCGGCCACGGGTGTGGGCGGCATCGTCCGCGACATCATCGCGATGGGCGCGCGCCCGGTCGCGGTCGTCGACCCGCTGCGCTTCGGCGCGGCCGACCACCCCGACACCAAGCGCGTCCTGCCGGGCGTGGTCGCGGGCATCGGCGGCTACGGCAACTGCCTGGGCCTGCCCAACATCGGCGGCGAGGTCGTCTTCGACGCCTGCTACCAGGGCAACCCGCTGGTCAACGCCGGTGCCATCGGCGTCATGCGGCACGAGGACATCCACCTCGCCAAGGCGTCCGGCGCCGGCAACAAGGTCATCCTCTACGGGGCCCGGACCGGCGGCGACGGCATCGGCGGCGCCTCGATCCTCGCCTCCGAGACCTTCGACGACGCGAAGCCCTCCAAGCGCCCCGCCGTCCAGGTCGGCGACCCCTTCCAGGAGAAGCTGCTCATCGAGTGCACCCTGGAGGCCTTCCGGGAGAAGCTCGTCGTCGGCATCCAGGACCTCGGCGCGGCCGGTCTGTCCTGCGCCACCTCGGAGCTCGCCTCGAACGGCTCCGGCGGCATGCGCGTCACCCTGGACGACGTCCCGCTGCGCGACTCCACGCTCTCGCCCGAGGAGATCCTCATGAGCGAGTCGCAGGAGCGCATGTGCGCGGTCGTCGAGCCCGGCAAGGTCGACCGCTTCCTGGAGATCTGCGAGAAGTGGGACGTCATCGCCACCGTCATCGGTGAGGTGACCGACGGCGACCGCCTGGAGATCTTCTGGCACGGCGGCAAGATCGTCGACGTCGACCCCCGCACGGTCGCGCACGAGGGCCCGGTCTACGAGCGGCCGTACGCCCGCCCGTCCTGGCAGGACGAGCTGCAGGCGGACGACGCGGGCCGGCTCGCGCGGCCCGCCACCTCCGAGGAGCTGCGCGAGCAGGTCCTCAAGCTGGTGTCCTCGCCGAACCAGGCGTCCAAGAAGTGGATCACCTCGCAGTACGACCACTTCGTGCAGGGCAACACCGTCCTCGCCCAGCCCGAGGACTCCGGCATGATCCGCATCGACGAGGAGACCGGCCTCGGTGTCGCCATCGCGACCGACGGCAACGGCCGCTACGCCAAGCTCGACCCGTACGCGGGTGCGCAGCTGGCGCTCGCCGAGGCGTACCGCAACGTCGCCACCACCGGCGCCAAGCCGCTCGCCGTCTCCGACTGCCTGAACTTCGGCTCGCCCGAGGACCCGGCCGTCATGTGGCAGTTCGCGGAGGCCATCCGCGGGCTCGCCGACGGCTGCCTGCAGCTCGGCACCCCGGTGACCGGGGGCAACGTCTCGCTCTACAACCAGACGGGCGAGGCCGCCATCCACCCGACCCCGGTGGTCGCGGTCCTGGGCGTCATCGACGACGTGGCCCGGCGTACGCCGGTCGCCTTCCAGGAGGAGGGCCAGCTGCTCTACCTCCTCGGCGAAACCCGCGAGGAGTTCGGCGGCTCGGCCTGGTCGCAGGTCGTCCACGACCACCT
Source organism: Streptomyces sp. NPDC057616 (assembly GCF_042800575.1). Classification (NCBI taxonomy): domain Bacteria; kingdom Bacillati; phylum Actinomycetota; class Actinomycetes; order Kitasatosporales; family Streptomycetaceae; genus Streptomyces; species Streptomyces sp. NPDC057616. The sequence continues at coordinate 49,395 of NZ_JBHVGU010000049.1, read as the reverse complement.
CGGCGGTCTGCCGCCCAAGGTGGACCTGGAGCAGGAGCGGCTGCTCGGCGAGATCCTGATCTCCGCGTCCCGCGACGGCATGATCGACTCGGCGCACGACCTGTCCGACGGCGGTCTGATCCAGGCGGTCGTGGAGTCGGCGCTGCTCGGCGGGAAGGGCGCGCGGCTGGTCGTCCCGGACGGGCTCGACGCGTTCACCCTCCTGTTCTCCGAGTCGGCGGGGCGCGCGGTCGTCGCCGTACCGCGCTCCGAGGAGGTCCGCTTCAACGACATGTGCGGTGCGCGGGGTCTGCCGGTCACCCGCATCGGTGTCGTGGACGGCACCACGGTCGAGCTCCAGGGCGAGTTCGAGCTGTCGCTCGAGGAGCTGCGCGAGGCGCACGAGGGCACGATCCCGGCGCTGCTCGCCTGAGCCCGTTCGGCGCTACGACGACGAAGGCCCCGCCCGTTGCGCACGGGCGGGGCCTTCGGGCTTTCCTCACGGGTGGGCGCCGCTCACCGGCGCGTTCTCCTCACACGGCCACCGGCTCCTTCGCCGGTTCCGCGGTGCCCGTCCCCGGAAGGGGCCTCGGCAGCCTGAGCGCCATCAGCGCGGCCAGGGCCATCAGTCCGGCGCCGCTGAAGAACACCACGCTCGTCGCGTCGACGTAGGCGTGCACACCGGCGGTGCGGGCGCCGCCGGTCAGCCGGGCGAGGGCGCCGACGTCGCCGCCGGGACCGTGGGCCGCGTACAGACGGGTCAGCACGGTGCCGAACAGCGCGGTGCCCAGGGCGTTGCCGAGGGACTGGAAGTAGCGGACGGACGTGGTGGCGACGCCCAGCTGCGGGCGCGGCGCGGCGTCCTGCACGAGCAGGATCAGCTGGCCCAGCAGCTGCCCGAACCCGGCCCCGATCAGCAGGAGTTCGGCGCGGATCAGCCAGAGCGAGGTGTCCGGGCCGGTCGTGGCGGCGAGCAGCAGGAAGGCGACGGCGGTGGTGACCGAGCCGCTGATGGTGAAGGTCCGCGCCGTCCAGCCGCGGGCGCCCAGCGGACCGCCGAGCAGCCCGGTCGCCGACAGCCCCACGGCCATCGGGATCAGATAGAGGCCGGCGGCGGAGCTGGTGATGCCGCGGACGAGCTGGAGGTAGACCAGCACGTAGTAGATGGCGCCCGTCATCGCGGCACCCATGATCGCCTGCACGGCGAAGCCGAGCCGCAGCTCGCGGATGCGGAACAAGGAGAGCGGCAGGACCGGTTCGGGTGCGCGCAGTTGCCGCCACAGGAACAGCGCGAGGGCGGCGACGGCCGTGACGGCCAGGCTCAGCACGGCCGGTGACGTCCAGGCGTACTTCTTGCCGCCCCAGTCGGTGACCAGGAGCAGCGCGCTGGAGAACGCGGCGGCGAGCGCGGCGCCGGACCAGTCGAGCGGACGGCGCTCGTGCTGCCCGGGCAGCTTCAGGGCGAGGGCGGAGGCGGCGAGGACCACGAGGCCGACGGGCAGGTTGACGTAGAAGATCCAGCGCCAGCTCGCGTGGTCGGCCAGCACGCCGCCCAGCCAGGGGCCGACGGCCATCGCGCCGCCGGCGACGAGTCCGCCCGCGTTGCCGCCCTTGCCCGCGCCCTGCTCCTGCGGGCCCTTGAGGTGGGCGATCACCACCATCGTCACGCTCATCAGGCCGCCGCCGCCCAGGCCCTGGACCGCGCGGGCGGCGATGAGCTGGGTCATCGACTGGGCCGCGCCGCACAGCGCGGAGCCGAGCAGGAAGACGGCGATCGAGCCGGTGAAGACCCGCTTCGGGCCGGCGACGTCGCACAGCTTGCCGTACAGCGGCAGCATCGCGGCCGACGCCAGGGCGTAGGCGCTGACCAGCCAAGGGATCTTGTCGATGCCGTGGTCGGGGTCGAGGTCATGGGCGATCGGGACGCTGGCCGCGGACACGATCTGCAGGTCCAGGACGGCCAGGACGATCGTCACGAGGCACACGAGGAAGCCGACTTTGCGCTGGGTCTCGGTCATGGGCGACAGCATGCCCGCAATTCATATACCGAGTCAATATTTCATCCGAGCTTAAAATTCGTCTTGGTACAGTGCTGGCATGACGGCCGAGGTGATGGGTCTGCGCGAGCGCAAGAAGCGGCAGACGGCGATGCGGATCTGGCAGGTCGCGGTCGACCTGTTCGTCGAGCGCGGTTTCGACAACGTCTCCGTGCAGGAGATCGCCGACGCCGCCGAGGTCTCGAAGATGACCGTCTTCAACTACTTCGGCACCAAGGAGGACCTGGTCTTCCGGCCGATGGAGGAGCACTTCGGGGACGCGGCCCGCGCGGTGCGGGAGCGCGCGCCGGGGCAGAGCGCGGTGCAGGCCGTGCGCCGGCAGTTCCTGGAGATGGTCGAGACCCGCGACCCCTCGATCGGCCTGAACCCCGAGCCCTTCGCCCGCCAGATCCGCCGGCTCGTCCGCGACACACCGGTGCTGATGGAGCGCGCCGTGCTGGCCGCCCAGCAGGGCACCCGCGACCTGGCCGGCCTGCTCGCCGAGGAGACCGGCGACCTGATGCTCGCGACGGTCGCCGCCGCGATGCTCAGCGCGGCCCGCAACGCCCTCGTCGAGGAGCACCACCTCAGGATCGGTGAGGGCGAGCACGTCGACGCGGTCGCGGCCGACGCGGCCGAACGCGCCGAGCAGGCCTTCGCGTTGGTCGAACGGGGCCTCGCGGACTACGCCCGCAAGCAGTGACGCGGGCCGCGCTCCGGGACGCGGAGCCGATCCCGCGGGAAAGGCTCTAGGCTCACCGCCATGCCCCCGGCCAAGAAGCGCGCCCGTACGTACGACTCCGTCAAGATCCGTGCCGCGGTCACCGCGCAGTTCGGGCATCTGCGGGAGGCGGTGGGCACCCTGACCCCCGAGCAGCTGACGGGGCCCACGCGGCTGGGGGACTGGACCGTGCGGGACCTGATCGCGCACACGGGGATGGCACTCGGTGCCGTCAGCCGCTTCGTCGACCGGCCGGCCCCGGTGCGCCAGGAGGTCACGGTCCTCGACTGGCCGTTCGCCACCGCCGCCAACGCGGACGGGATCGACGAAGCCGGCCGCCGCCTCGCGCAGGAGAACCCCGACCTCGACGCCTACCTCGCCGCCATCGACCACCGCTTCGCCGCGGACCTGGCCGCGCACCCCGGCACCCGGCTGCTCGCCACCGGTACCGGGCCCATGCCGCTCTCCGAGTACCTGGTCACCCGCACCGTCGAGCTGATCGTCCACACCGACGACCTCAACGACGCCGTCCCGGGCCTGGCGGTGCCGTACGAGCGCCAGGCCCTCGCCGCCTGCACCCGGCTGCTCGCCGACGCCCTGGCCGCCAAGGCGCCCGGCGGCTCCACCGAGGTGCGGATCCCGCCGTACGCCGTCGTGCAGTGCATCGAGGGCCCGCGGCACACCCGCGGCACCCCGCCGAACGTCGTCGAGACCGACCCGCTGACCTGGGTGCGGCTCGCGACCGGGCGCCTGACCTGGTCCGAAGCGGTGGAGAAGGCCCAGGTCAGCGCCAGCGGCGAGCGGGCGGACCTGAGCGGGCTGCTGCCCCTGATGGCATAGCCGGGGAACCGCCCTTTCGTCCCTTCCGTCCCATAGGCATGGACAAACAGCGACTCACCCTCGCCGTCCTGACCGTGCTGCCGCTGGTCATGGCCTGCGGCCGCGACACGGGCGACACCGGCGGCAGCGGCGCCACCCCGGCCGCGTCGGGGATGTCGGGCGTCCACTGGCGGGTCGACAGCGTCACGGTCGACGGCACCACGCGGCAGGCCCCCGCCGGCGCCGACGCCGGGCTCCGCATCGGTGCCGACGGCACGGCCGTGGGCAACTACGGCTGCAACGAGTTCGGCGCGAAGGCCGCCTTCACCGGCCACCGGGTCACGCTGTCGCACGCCCGGCAGACCCTGATGGCCTGCGAACCGCGGCGGATGGCCTTCGAGCGGGCCCTGTCCCGCACCCTCACCGGCCACTCGCTCGCGGTCGAGACCAAGGACGGCCGCCTCACGCTCACCGCCCGCAACGGCGACCGCGTCCGCCTGACCGAGGAGCAGGACGCCTCCCTGTACGGCACGAAGTGGACGGTCACGTCCCTCGGCAGCGACGGCACGGCGACAAGCCTGCCGCGCAAGGCCGAGGGGTCCGCATACCTGACCTTCGACAGGAAAACGGGCAAGGTCACCGGCCGTCTTGGATGCAATCACGTCACCGCGAAAGCCACGGTGCGCGACGGACGTATCACGCTCGGTCCGGCATCCACCACCCGAATGATGTGCGACGCCTCACTCATGGACACCGAGAAGAGCCTCCTGCGCCTCTTCGACGGCGCGGCGACCTACCACGTGGATCATCGAACACTCACGCTGACCAGCGAAAACGGAGAAAGCGCCGAAGCGGTGGCCGGAAAGTGATCGTCGGGCGGCCGCCATCCCCAATTCGGACCAGTGGTCGATCTCGCCTACACTCGGTGCCGTGCCACGTGGTGACGGTCGACTCAATCATGATCTGCTCCCCGGTGAGAAAGGCCCCCAGGACGCCTGCGGCGTCTTCGGAGTCTGGGCTCCGGGCGAAGAGGTCGCCAAGCTCACTTACTTCGGGCTCTACGCCCTCCAGCATCGGGGCCAGGAATCCGCGGGAATCGCGGTCAGCAACGGCTCCCAGATCCTCGTCTTCAAGGACATGGGCCTCGTGTCCCAGGTCTTCGACGAGACCTCTCTCGGTTCGCTCCAGGGTCATATCGCGGTCGGACACGCCCGCTACTCGACCACCGGTGCCTCCGTGTGGGAGAACGCCCAGCCGACGTTCCGCGCCACCGGGCACGGTTCCATCGCGCTCGGCCACAACGGCAACCTGGTCAACACCGCCCAGCTCGCGGAGATGGTCGCCGACCTGCCCAAGAAGGAGGGCGGCCGCACCCCGCGGGTGGCGGCCACCAACGACACCGACCTCCTGACGGCCCTGCTCGCCGCCCAGGAGGACGCCGAGGGCACGCCGCTGACCATCGAGGAGGCCGCCCACACGGTCCTCCCGCAGGTCAAGGGCGCCTTCTCGCTCGTCTTCATGGACGAGCACACCCTCTACGCGGCCCGCGACCCGCAGGGCATCCGCCCGCTGGTCCTCGGCCGCCTGGAGCGCGGCTGGGTCGTCGCCTCCGAGTCCGCCGCCCTGGACATCTGCGGCGCCTCCTTCGTCCGCGAGATCGAGCCGGGCGAGTTCGTCGCCATCGACGAGAACGGCCTGCGTACGTCACGATTCGCGGAAGCGAAGCCCAAGGGCTGCGTCTTCGAGTACGTGTACCTGGCCCGCCCGGACACCGACATCGCCGGCCGGAACGTCTACCTCTCCCGTGTGGAGATGGGCCGCAAGCTCGCCAAGGAAGCACCGGTCGAGGCCGACCTGGTCATAGCGACCCCGGAGTCCGGCACCCCCGCCGCCATCGGCTACGCGGAGGCCTCCGGCATCCCGTTCGGCGCCGGCCTGGTCAAGAACGCCTACGTCGGCCGGACCTTCATCCAGCCCTCGCAGACGATCCGCCAGCTCGGCATCCGGCTGAAGCTGAACCCGCTGAAGGAAGTCATCAAGGGCAAGCGCCTGGTGGTCGTGGACGACTCGATCGTCCGCGGCAACACCCAGCGGGCGCTGGTGCGGATGCTCCGCGAGGCCGGGGCCGCCGAGGTCCACATCCGGATCTCCTCCCCGCCCGTGAAGTGGCCCTGCTTCTTCGGCATCGACTTCGCCACCCGCGCCGAGCTCATCGCCAACGGCATGACGATCGACGAGATCGGCACCTCGCTCGGCGCCGACTCCCTGGCCTACATCTCCATCGACGGCATGATCGAGGCGACCACCATCGCCAAGCCGAACCTCTGCCGCGCCTGCTTCGACGGCGAGTACCCGATGGAGCTCCCGGACCCCGAGCTGCTCGGCAAGCAGCTCCTGGAGACCGAGCTGGCGGCCGGTCCGGCGGAGACGGCCGCGGCCGACGCGATCCGTCGCCCGTAAGCCCCGTAGCAACCAACCCGAAAGATCCCAGGCAATGTCTGAGAGCCGTTCCACCGGCGCTTCCTACGCGGCTGCCGGCGTCGACATCGAAGCGGGCGACCGCGCCGTGGAGCTGATGAAGGAGTGGGTGAAGAAGACGCAGCGCCCCGAGGTCCTCGGCGGCCTCGGCGGTTTCGCCGGCCTCTTCGACGCCTCCGCCCTCAAGCGCTACGAGCGCCCCCTGCTCGCCTCCGCGACCGACGGCGTCGGCACCAAGGTCGACATCGCCCGGCAGCTCGGCGTGTACGACACCATCGGCCACGACCTGGTCGCCATGGTCATGGACGACATCGTGGTGTGCGGCGCCGAGCCGCTGTTCATGACCGACTACATCTGCGTCGGCAAGGTGCACCCCGAGCGCGTCGCCGCCATCGTCAAGGGCATCGCCGAGGGCTGTGTGCTCGCCGGCTGCGCCCTGGTGGGCGGCGAGACGGCCGAGCACCCCGGACTGCTCGGCGAGGACGACTTCGACGTCGCCGGCGCCGGTACGGGCGTCGTGGAGGCCGACCGGCTGCTCGGCCCGGATCGTATCCGTACGGGTGACGCGGTGATCGCCATGGCCGCGTCCGGGCTTCACTCGAACGGGTACTCGCTGGTCCGGCACGTCCTGCTGAACCAGGCGGGCCTGTCGCTGGACGCGCGGATCGAGGAGTTCGGCCGCACGCTCGGCGAGGAGCTGCTGGAGCCGACCAAGATCTACTCGCTGGACTGCCTGGCGCTGACCAGCACCACCGAGGTGCACGCCTTCTCGCACATCACGGGCGGCGGCCTGGCCGCCAACCTGGCGCGCGTGATCCCGGACGGTCTGCACGCGATCGTGGACCGCTCCACCTGGACGCCGGCCCCGGTCTTCGACCTCGTCGGGCGGACCGGTCAGGTCGAGCTCCTGGAGCTGGAGAAGACCCTGAACATGGGCGTCGGCATGATGGCGATCGTGCCGCAGCAGTCGGCGGACGTGGCCCTCGCGACGCTGGCCGACCGCGGGGTCGAGGCCTGGGTGGCCGGAGAGATCACGGAGCGCGGCGACCACACGACCGGTGCGGCGCTGGTCGACACGTACGCGAGCTAGCGGCGCCGCGGCCGCCGGAGGTGATGCCTTCGGCGGTCCGCGGAAGCAGCGCAAAACCCGGTCCGGTGGTGTGGACCACCACGGACCGGGTCGAGCGCAGCTGGAGCGTCAAGCGCCGCGGCGTTGAGACGCGGGACCGGACTCGTCGTCCTCGTCCTCGTCGTCGTTGTAGAGATCCGCGTACTGGGCGTACGGGTCGTCTTCGTCCTCGTCGTCCTCGAACGGCTCGCCGTTCGGCGGCTGGCTCGAAGTCGAAGCGCCCAGCTCGCTGGCCAGACGCGACAGGTCAGTCCCGCCGCTGTTGTACTTCAGCTGGCGGGCGACCTTCGTCTGCTTGGCCTTGGCCCGGCCGCGCCCCATGGCTCGACCCCCTCGGTGACGGGGCTCGACGGCCCCAGAGTCTTGACACGCGTTCATGATCTGGAACGGGCTCTCATCGGAGAGACCGGTCCGTAGGGCTTCCACGGTACCTGAGCCCGCGCCCATACGGTACGTCGCCCGCAGCACGGGCCCGGATCCAGGACCCTCGGGGCGCGTCGTCCCCGCTGGTCAACCGCGATTTTAACCACTTCTTGGCAGGCGACCCGCCGACGAACGTGAGAGTTCTCTCTAAGTGTGCGCCGACGGGTACCGGCCAAACCTCCCGAAGGTCAGATCCTGCGCGCCGCGGCCGCCTCGTGCATGCGCTGTTCGGCGATCCGGTCGGCCGCGGCGGCCGGCGGAATACCGTCTTCCTTCGCACGTGCGAATATGGCGAGCGTGGTGTCGAAGATCTTCGCGGCCTTCGCCTTGCACCGGTCGAAGTCGAAGCCGTGGAGCTCGTCGGCGACCTGGATGACGCCGCCCGCGTTCACCACGTAGTCCGGCGCGTAGAGGATCCCGCGGTCGGCGAGGTCCTTCTCGACGCCCGGGTGGGCGAGCTGGTTGTTGGCGGCGCCGCAGACGACCGTGGCCGTCAGCGCCGGCACCGTGTCGTCGTTCAGGGCGCCGCCGAGCGCGCACGGGGCGTAGATGTCCAGGCCCTGGACGCGGATCAGGGTCGCGGTGTCGGCGACGGCCGTCACGCCCTCCGGGTGGGCGGCGAGGATGCGTCCCACGGCCTCCTCGCGCACGTCGGTGATGACGACCTCGGCGCCCTCCGCACGCAGGTGCTCCACCAGGTGGTGGCCGACCTTGCCGACGCCCGCGATGCCGACCTTGCGGCCGCGCAGCGACGGGTCGCCCCACAGGTGCTGCGCGCTGGCGCGCATGCCCTGGTAGACGCCGAAGGCGGTGAGGACGGAGGAGTCGCCGGCGCCGCCGTTCTCGGGGGAGCGGCCGGTCGTCCAGCGGCACTCGCGCGCCACGACGTCCATGTCGGCGACATAGGTGCCGACGTCGCAGGCGGTGACGTAGCGGCCGCCGAGCGAGGCGACGAACCGGCCGTAGGCGAGCAGGAGTTCCTCGGACTTGTCCTGCTCCGGGTCCCCGATGATCACGGCCTTGCCGCCGCCGTGGTCGAGTCCGGCCATGGCGTTCTTGTACGACATCCCGCGCGCGAGGTTGAGGGCGTCGGCGACCGCGTCGGCCTCGCTCGCGTACGGGTAGAAGCGCGTACCGCCGAGGGCGGGGCCCAGGGCGGTGTTGTGGATGGCGATGACGGCCTTGAGGCCGCTGGCGCGGTCCTGGCAGAGCACGACTTGCTCATGTCCGCCCTGGTCCGAGTGGAACAGGGTGTGCAGTACATCAGCAGGTGCGCCGGTTACGTCGGTCACTGTGGTGACTCCTGAGTAAATAGCGGCGGGCGGAGACCAGCTCCCGTGTGGGTGGCGGGGGCTGTGAGGACGAGATTAGAGCCTGTGAGCCCCGCCATCCGCGCAGTGCTCAGGATCACCTGCTCGCGGCGTACGGCCGTGCGACGATTTGCATAGATTTCCCGCCCGTTTGTGAGCGGGTTCCGCAGGTTTTCCCGGTGGTGGGAGGGGGAGGGAGCAGGCGTGCCCAAGGTGTCCTCGGTGATCGTCCCGTATGCGACGTATCTGCGCGTGTACGAACCACTGGCCGCCTTCCCCGAGCCGGAGCGCGGCCACTGGGCGCGCTACGCCCGGCGTGCCGACCGTCCCTCGTACCAGGACGAACTGCGCCGCTCGCTGGCGGACTTGGTGCCCACGCCGCCGGTCCCGGTGCCGGTGCACGAGAGCAGCGACGCCTTCGTGGCCGAGGTCGACGGGGTGGTCTGCGTGTGCCCCTGGCGCACCCGGCTGCGCGGCTGGCGGGCGCTCCAGGAGCTGCCCGAGGAGCTGCCCAAGCCGGTCCTGGAGGCGGTGCTGCCGGAGGTCGTGCGGCGCCAGGCCACCCAGGACTACGAGCGCTGGCTGACCCGCAACCCGGACGCCCGGCCCTGGATCCGCACCGCGACCTGGCAGGTGCCGCTGCACTGGTTCGTGCTGGTGTCGGACGAGGAGCGGCGCTTCGACAAGGGCTCGGGCGAGATCCCCCCGATGCTGCGCTACCGCACGCCGATGGTGCAGGCGCGGCGGCGCGTGGCCAGGGCCCTGCGGGCGCTGAAGGACGGCGTCGACGAGGGGCCGCTGATCGACGGTCTGGTGGACGTCGGGCGCTGGCTGGAGGAGTTCCACCCGCGCTCGCTGGTGGAGCTGGACTACGGCGGCCTGGTGCACGTCCTGCCGGCGGGCGAGCTGGAGGACGACCGCTCGGCGGCGGACGTCGCCGAGGGCATCGAGGCGCTGCGGCAGGGCGACGGGGCGGCCGCGGGGGCCGCGTACGCGCGGCTGGTGGAGCGCTGGCGCTCCGTCAGGGACCGGCGTTCCGCGAACTGACGTTTGACGTTCCGCCCGTTTTGGGGTTTTGTCCTGGCATCGAAGTGTGCTTTGTGCCCGCTGAGGTCTCTCCGACATGGGACGTAGGTCACGATCCGGGCGTTCGCCTCAAGTGAGGGTCAAACACGGCCAAGCGTGATGGACCGCACGTACAAGGCTCTTGCGTCTCATGCCCCTCCTCATGCCAAAATAGGACAAGGAGTCCGGGGAGGACTCCGTCCGCATTGCACGCTTTGGGGGGTCTGGTGACTCCTGATCGTCCTGTGACTGATCGTCACAGTGGCGTGACTGTCCGCTATGGCATGGTCCATCGGCTTCCGTCGCTGATGAACACCTGGAGGGGCAATTCCATCGGTTTGGCCGACGCGGCTGGACAGATGGTGTAGTTGTAGTGCCGAGGACAAGCCGTTCGTCCTATAACCGACTCGACTCGCGTCCGCCATTTCGGGCAACGCGGGTCAAGGTGCAGAATTTAGAGGAAAGAACCGAGAAGGTTCGGTTCTCCCGAGGAGGCCGCTCATGACCGCTCGCACCCCTGATGCCGAGCCGCTGCTGACCCCGGCTGAGGTCGCCACGATGTTCCGCGTCGACCCCAAGACGGTCACGCGGTGGGCGAAGGCCGGAAAGCTCACTTCGATCCGCACGCTCGGCGGGCATCGCCGCTACCGCGAGGCGGAGGTCCGCGCACTGCTGGCGGGCATTCCGCAGCAGCGCAGCGAAGCCTGAACAACAACTCCATAACCGGGCAAAACGGCAGGTCCCCCAACGTGCCGAGGCGCCCGGAACCCTAGCTCCAAGCGACGCGGGGTCTGCCCCAACAGGCTCCACGCCCAAGCTCATCAGAGCTTCTCAGACAAGTGACAGGGTGCGTCGTCGATCGCGCTGGACTCCGCCGAGTCCGGCGCGATCTTTTTTGTGTGGGGCCGTGCCGGCCCTGCGGCTCTGTGAGTGGCCTTGTCGGAGTCTGGGGAGGGCTGTCGGATCTCCTGTGGGGCGCCCCTGGGGCAGTGCCGGGGAGCAGCCTCCCGGGCAGTGCAATTGCACATATTAAATTGACCAGTTGTAGGTGGGGCGTAAGTACCGCGCTTTCAGAAACTCATGCGGTGACTCCCGTCACACGGCAGAGTCCTTGTCCCCTCAGTCACGAGTGCGCTAGAGGAGCCGTGCCCTCCACGCTCCCACGGTGGGGCGGGTGTTGGGGGCGGCCGATGGTCATGCGCCCGCGGGACTTTCGTCCTCCGGGTGCTCGTCCGGGACCTCGACGACCCGTGGTGCGGAGTCCATCGCCAGCCGCAGCAGGTGGTGGCAGATCGGGCAGTGGCGGGTCAGATGGCCGTACGACGAGGCGGCCGACAGGTGTGCACGGAGCAGGGCCCGTGTCTCGTGCCTGACCGTCGCCGCCATACGCCACCTCCGCGGGCCGCTCGGCGAACAGGCCCTGTCTTCTGGGTACCTACCGAATGTGACGCCGTCAAGACGGCATGGAGCCCCGCGCGGCCCTGGAGGGGCGCGGGTGGCTGCAGCGTCACGGGACACGAAGAAGGGCCCGCATCCCTCACGGGATGCGGGCCCTTCTCCCCTGTGGCGGTCCTGACGGGATTTGCCGTACCCGATCGCGGCTGCGCTGCCGGCGCGGCCTCCCCCTCGACAGGCCGGCGAGGGGTGGCGGTGGACATGGAGAAGGCCCGCACCCTTGCGGGTGCGGGCCTTCTTTCCCACTGTGCGGTCCTGACGGGATTTGAACCCGCGGCCTCCACCTTGACAGGGTGGCGAGCACTCCAAACTGCTCCACAGGACCAGGTTTCGCAGTGCGATTCGTGCGTTGCGCTGCGAGAAGAGACTGTACAGGAGGGTGGGTCCCCGGTCGAACTCACCCACCGTGCACGGGTGGTTACGGAGCCGCCGCGTCGATCGCCTTCACGATCCGCTTGTCCGAGACGGGGTACGCCGTGCCGAGCGCGTGGGCGAAGTAGCTCACCCGCAGTTCCTCGATCATCCAGCGGATGTCCGTGACCGAGGACGGCACCGGGCGCCCCTGGGGCAGCTGCTCCAGCAGCCAGGCGTACTCGTCCTGCATCTCGTGGACCTTCTCCATGCGCGTGGTGTCGCGCTGGACGTTCGTCGGCATCTGCTGGAGGCGGCGGTCCGCGGCGACCAGATAGCGCATCAGGTCCGGCAGCCGGCGCAGCCCCGCCGCCGTCACGAACCCCGGCCTCACGAGCGCGTCCAGCTGCTTGCGGACGTCCTGGAGATTCGGGAGCAGCGCCGGACTGCGTACGGCCTTCAGACGGCGCTCGCAGGCCTGCCAGGCGGCGAGGACCTGCTGCACCTGGCCGACCGTGCGGACCGTGGTGTCCACGATCTCCGCGCGCACCTTGTCGTACAGCTTGCGGTACGACTCCTCGTCCCACGCCGGGCCGCCGAAGTCCGCGATCAGCTTGTCCGCCGCGGCCATGGCGCAGTCGTCGAACAGGCCCTGGATCGAGCCGTGCGGGTTGGCGGAGAGCGCGAGCTTCTGCGCGTTCGTCAGCTTCTCGGAGGCGAACTTCGCGGGATTGACCGGGATGTTGCGCAGGATCAGCCGGCGCGTGCCCTTCCACATCGCCTCGGCCTGCTCGGCCTCGGTGTCGAAGAGGCGTACGGAGACCTTGTCGCCGTCGTCCACCAGCGCCGGGTACGCCTTCACCGGCTGCCCGGCCCTGCGGGTCTCGAAGACGCGGGTCAGCGCGCCGATCGTCCAGTCGGTCAGGCCCGCACGCTCCAGGGACTCGCCGCCCTGGCGCGAGGCGGTGGCCGCCGCGGCCTGGGAGAGGGCCTTGCGCGCCTTCGGCTTCAGGCGCAGCCGCAGCGCCTCCAGGTCCTTGTCCTCCGCCAGCTTCCGGCGCCGTTCGTCGACGATGCGGAAGGTGACGCGCAGGTGGTCCGGGACCTTCGACCAGTCGAAGTCGTCGGCCTCGAAGGGCACGCCGACCATGCGCTTGAGCTCGCGGGCCATGGTGACGGTCAGTGGCTCCTGCAGCGGGACCGCGGTGTCCAGGAAGCGCTTGGCGAAGTTCGGCGCCGGCACGTAGTTGCGGCGGATCGGCTTCGGGAGCGAGCGGATCAGCTCCGTCACCACCTCCTCCCGCAGCCCCGGGATCTGCCAGTCGAAGCCCTCGTCCGTGACCTGGTTGAGGACCTGGAGCGGGATGTGGACCGTCACGCCGTCCGCGTCCGCGCCCGGCTCGAACTGGTACGTCACCCGGAACTTCAGCTGCCCCTGCCGCCAGGAGTCCGGGTAGTCGGCCTTGGTGACCGCCTCCGCCGACTCCCGGATGAGCATCTCCCGCTCGAAGTCCAGGAACTCCGGTTCCTCGTGCCGCTTGCGCTTCCACCAGGAGTCGAAGTGGGCGCCGGAGACGACGTGTTCGGGCACCCGGGCGTCGTAGAAGTCGAAGAGCGTGTCGTCGTCGACGACGATGTCCCGGCGCCGGGCCCGGTGCTCCAGCTCCTCGACCTCGCTCAGCAGCTTGCGGTTGTCGGCGAAGAACTTGTGGTGCGTGCGCCAGTCGCCCTCGACGAGCGCGTTGCGGATGAACAGCTCGCGGCTCGTCTCCGGGTCCACCCGGCCGTAGTTGATCTTCCGCTGCGCCACGATCGGGACGCCGTACAGCGTCACCTTCTCGTACGCCATCACGGCCGCCTGGTCCTTCTCCCAGTGCGGCTCGCTGTAGGTGCGCTTCAGCAGGTGCCCGGCGAGCGGCTCGACCCACTCGGGCTCGATCTTCGCGTTGACGCGGGCCCACAGGCGGGAGGTCTCCACCAGCTCCGCGGACATCACGAACCGCGGCGGCTTCCGGAACAGGGCCGAGCCGGGGAAGATCGCGAACTTGGCGTTGCGGGCGCCCAGGTACTCGTTCTTCTGGCCGTCCTTCACGTCCTTCATGCCGACGTGCGAGAGCAGGCCGGCGAGGAGCGAGACGTGGACGCGGTCGCCGGGGGCGTCGTCCTCGTTGAGCTGGATGCCCATCTGCTTGGCGACGGTGCGCAGTTGGGAGTAGATGTCCTGCCATTCGCGGATGCGCAGGAAGTTGAGGTACTCCTGCTTGCACATCCGCCGGAACGAGCTGGAGCCCCGCTCCTTCTGCTGCTCCCTGATGTACCGCCAGAGGTTGAGATAGGCGAGGAAGTCGCTGCTCTCGTCCTTGAAGCGGGCGTGCTGCTGGTCGGCCTGGGCCTGCTTGTCGGAGGGCCGCTCGCGCGGGTCCTGGATGGACAGGGCGGCGGCTATCACCATGACCTCGCGCACACAGCCGTTGCGGTCGGCCTCCAGGACCATGCGGGCCAGCCGCGGGTCGACGGGCAGCTGGGCGAGCTTGCGGCCGGTCTGCGTGAGCCGCTTGCGGACGTCCTTCTCCGCCGGGTCCAGCGCGCCCAGCTCCTGCAGCAGCTGCACGCCGTCGCGGATGTTGCGGTGGTCCGGCGGGTCGATGAAGGGGAACTTCTCGATGTCGCCGAGGCCGGCCGCGGTCATCTGCAGGATGACGGAGGCCAGGTTGGTGCGCAGGATCTCCGCGTCCGTGAACTCCGGCCGGGCGAGGAAGTCGTCCTCGGTGTACAGCCGGATGCAGATGCCGTCGGACGTACGGCCGCAGCGGCCCTTGCGCTGGTTGGCGCTGGCCTGGGAGACCGGCTCGATGGGCAGCCGCTGGACCTTGGTGCGGTGGCTGTAGCGGGAGATGCGGGCGAAGCCGGGGTCGATGACGTACTTGATGCCCGGGACGGTCAGGGACGTCTCGGCCACGTTCGTTGCCAGAACGATCCTGCGTCCGGTGTGCGGCTGGAAGACGCGGTGCTGCTCGGCGTGGGTGAGGCGGGCGTAGAGGGGGAGGACCTCGGTGAAGCGGTACTGCTTCCTCGTCAGCGCGTCCGCGGTGTCCCGGATCTCGCGCTCGCCGGAGAGGAAGACGAGGATGTCGCCCTTCCCCTCGCCCATCAGCTCCTCGACGGCGTCCGTGATCGCGGTGATCTGGTCGCGGTCGGCGTCGTCGCCGTCCTCCTCCAGGAGGGGGCGGTAGCGGACCTCCACCGGATACGTCCGCCCGCTGACCTCGACGATCGGGGCGTCGCCGAAGTGCCGGGAGAAGCGCTCGGGATCGATGGTCGCGGAGGTGATGACGACCTTCAGATCGGGCCGTCTGGGCAGCAGCTGCGCCAGGTAGCCCAGCAGGAAGTCGATGTTGAGGGACCGCTCGTGGGCCTCGTCGATGATGATCGTGTCGTAGGCGCGCAGCTCGCGGTCGGTCTGGATCTCGGCGAGCAGGATGCCGTCCGTCATCAGCTTGATGAAGGTGGAGTCCTGGTTCACCTGGTCGGTGAAGCGGACCTTCCAGCCGACGGCCTCGCCGAGGGGGGCGTCCAGCTCCTCGGCCACCCGCTCGGCGACGGTGCGCGCGGCGATACGGCGGGGCTGGGTGTGCCCGATCATGCCGCGCACGCCGCGGCCGAGCTCGAGACAGATCTTCGGGATCTGGGTGGTCTTTCCGGAACCGGTCTCACCGGCGACGATCACGACCTGGTGGTCGCGGATGGCGTCGGCGATCTCGCTCTTCTTCTGGCTGACCGGCAGCTGCTCGGGATAGGAGACGGCGGGGAGCCGGCCGCGCCGCGCGCCCATCCGCTCCTCGGCCTTCGCGATCTCGGCCTCGATCTCGGTGAGGACGGCGGCGCGGGCCTCCGGCTTGCGGATCTTGCGCGCGCCTTCGAGCCTGCGCCCGAGCCGCTGCGCGTCGCGCAGGGAGAGCTCGGTCAGGCGGGGGGCGAGGGTGCCGAAGGCCGGGGTGGCGGGGGCAGGGTGCGTAGACATACGCGTTCCAGGATCTCATCCCCGGGAAATCCCTGGCGAACGATTTGTACCCGATGCCTCACGGGGCCCGCCGAGCGCGAGAGATCTTCGGGAAGATCTCGGCGGTCCTGACGGGATGTGCCCGTACCCGATTGCGGCTGCGCCGCGGGCGCGGCCTCCACACTGACAGGGTGGCGAGCGGGACGGGGCGAGGTGTGGCGGCATGAAAACACCCCCTCCGAAGATCCCGGAGGGGGTGAACGCCCTGGAAGGGCGGTGGTGGCTGGGGCCGGGGTCGAACCGGCGACCTATCGCTTTTCAGGCGATCGCTCGTACCAACTGAGCTACCCAGCCACGAGATCTTCGGGAAGATCTCGGCGGTCCTGACGGGATTTGAACCCGCGGCCTCCACCTTGACAGGGTGGCGAGCACTCCAAACTGCTCCACAGGACCAAGCTGTTGCGTACGACAGTGTCGCACACGGTGTTGCGTGCCCCCAACGGGATTCGAACCCGTGCTACCGCCTTGAAAGGGCGGCGTCCTAGGCCGCTAGACGATGAGGGCTATCGGCCCGCCTGCGCGCTTCTCAGCGCGTCGGGGACGTGAGAAGCATATGGGATGGCGGGAGGTATCGCCAAAACGGTTTAGGGGGCCGAGGCCCCCGGGGCCGGTGAGGCGGGCGTGGAGGAGACGGAGGACGTGCCCGAGGGGGTCGACGACGTCGACGTCGCGGCTCCCGGCTGGTTCTCCTTCGGCAGGTGCCGGGTGACCTCCGCCGTCGTCTCGCCCAGCCCGCCGAGCTTGATCGCGTCCCACGCCTGCAGCCGGCGGGTGCTGCGGTCGAAGTAGAGGATCGACGCCTCGATCGGGGCCGGGTACTTGTGCTCCAGGGCCCGCAGGCCGCTGCCTCCGGTGGAGCCCTCCATCCGCAGCCGGGTGCCGTACTTCAGGATCTCGTCGCCCTCGTGGTGCAGATGACCGCACAGGACCAGCGGCACGTCGCCGTCCACCTCCCGCGCCGCGGACGGCTCGTGGACCATGGCGACGTCGACCGGCGTGCCCGCGCTCTTCTGGTCGCGCAGCGCCGATGCCAGCCGGTCGCCCGCCAGCTGCTCCGACCGGTCGGCCCCCTGCGGGTTGGAGCGGTCCGGGGTGAACTGCGGGTCGCCGATGCCGGCGAAGCGCAGGCCCGCGACCGTCTGCGCCCGGCCGTCGTCGAGGACGTGCACGTTCTTCATGCGGGACAGATAGCGCTGGGTGAGGTCGGAGTCGTGGTTGCCGCGCACCCAGACGTACGGCGCCCCCAGGTCCGCGACCGGGTCCAGGAAGCCGTTCTCCGCCGCCGTGCCGTGGTCCATCGTGTCGCCGGTGTCGACGATCACGTTCACCTTGTACTGGTCCACCAGCGACGCGATGATCTTCCAGCTGGCGGGGTTGAGGTGGATGTCCGAGACGTGCAGGACGCGCACGGTGGACGGGTCCGGCTGGTAGGCGGGCAGGGTGGACGTGACGTCGTAGAGCTTGGTCACGTTGGTCACCAGGCGCGCCAACTCCTTCTGGTAGACGTCGAATTCGGTGACGATGTTGCGTGCGTTGCCGACCAGCGAGGGGGCCGAGGAGAGCAGGCCCGAGTACTTCGGTTCGAGGACGGACTCGGGGTTCCAGGTCAGGAACGCCGAGGCCCCGGAGGCCATGAGGAGGGCCAGGGCGGTGCCGCCGGCGGCCAGCGCCCGGCGGGGGCGGCGGTAGACCGCGAGGCCGAGGGCCGTCGCACCGGAGACGACGGCGACGCAGGAGCGCAGGGCCAGGTCGCGGGTGCCGTGCTCGACGTCGTGGGCGACCTCGTCCTGCAGGCCGGAGAGGCGCTCGGGGTGGTCGACCAGGGCCTGGGCGCGGACCGGGTCGAGCTGGTCGACGTTCACGTCCAGCCGCACCGGCGCGTGGTGGCTGTCGAGCTGGAGTGCACCGAGCGGCGAGACGTTGATCTTGGTGCCGCCGGTGAGGGACGGGCGCAGCGTCATCGTCGTGTTCATCGGCCCGACCGGCACCCGGACATTGCCGACGACCAGCAGCCCGAGCCAGGCGCCGAGCAGGACCACGGCGGCCAGACCGAGCGCGCGCAGCCAGGCCGACTGCTGCGGGGCGACGTCGAGGGGCGGTTGCGAGCGGGCCGTGCGGGGTCTGCGGGTGAGGGCGTGAGGGGCCCTCCGGAGGCGGTTCAGGGCGTTCAAGGCGGCGGGGACGCGGGCCATTGGTCCCGTATGCCCAAGTGCGGGCGCGGATATGCGGGCGGCCTCAGGACTCTCGTACCGAGCGGTCGTGACTGACAATGGGCGTGTGCTGGAGATGACGCGCGAGGAGTTCGAGGAACTGGTCGCCGAGGCGCTCGACCGGATTCCGCCGGAACTGACGCGGCTGATGGACAACGTCGCGGTGTTCGTCGAGGACGAACCGCCCGCCGACGACCCCGAGCTGCTCGGGCTGTACGAGGGCACTCCGCTGACCGACCGGGGCGAGTGGTACGCGGGCGTGCTGCCGGACCGGATCACCGTCTACCGGGGCCCGACGCTCAGGATGTGCGCGTCGCGGGAGGACGTGGTCGCGGAGACCGAGGTGACCGTGGTGCACGAGATCGCGCATCACTTCGGCATCGACGACACGCGTCTGCACGCCCTCGGCTACGGATGACCGGGGCGGGCGCCCTGGCGCGTGTCCTCTTGCGGGCGGCGGGAGTTGGGCAGGTCGACTCCTTTCCCCACCCCGGAGGTGGCTTCCCGTGCGCCCCATGTACGTACCCGTCCGTCTGGCCGCCACGGTCATGGCGGTCGCCGCTGCCGCCGGCTGCATGAGCGTGGGCGAGAACGGCAGCGGCGGCGCGAAGCCGTCGCACTCCGCCGGGGAGCACGGCGGCGCGGCGCCGGACGGCGGCTCGGCGGTCTCCGGACGGGGCGGCGGGGGCGGTGTCGCGGCCGACGGCAAGCACGGGGGCGGCGACAAGGGGAAGGGCAAGGACGGGGAGTCGGCGTCCCCCTCGGCCTCGCCGTCCGCGCGCGACGGCCGGTCGGCCCCCGCGACGGGCGGGCCCGGCAGGACGCAGGAGCCGGGCGGCCCCACGCCGACGCGGGCGACGTCCGCGCCCACGCACCCGGCCGATCCGCCGCCGACGCCCACGGAGCAGCCGACCTCCGCCTCGCCGGAGCCGACGGTCGCCGAGCCGTCGTCGTCCGCGCACCAGGAGACGGGGCCGCAGCTGGCGGAGCGGGAGCCGGCACCGGCCGCGGGCTCGCCGGCGTAGCGAAGTCCCGCCGCCCGCCGCCGCGTAGAGGTGTGACGTACGTCAATGGGGCTCGGTTTGCCTTCGGGGCAGGTGGGTGCGTATGGTGGTAGATCGTTTGATCCCATTTGCCCGGCGCCACCGCAGAGCGCGCCGTGTGGCGCGTACTCTCCCTTGCCGTGGCGGACCGCATTGAGGCGGTCGTAATGCGAATCACGGAGTTGACGGGCGCGTGCCGACGAGACTCCGGAAGGTTTCGCTTACGCATGTCCATTTCCAGTACTGATCACGTCGTCGTGCCCGAGAACGAGGGCTCCGAGGACGCTCCCGAGGTCACCTTCGCGGACCTCGGACTCCCCGAGGGCGTGGTGCGCAAGCTCGCCCAGAACGGCGTAACCACCCCCTTCCCGATCCAGGCCGCGACCATCCCGGACGCCCTGGCCGGCAAGGACATCCTCGGCCGTGGCCGCACCGGCTCCGGCAAGACCCTCTCCTTCGGCCTGCCGACCCTGGCCACGCTGGCCGGCGGCCGCACCGAGAAGCACAAGCCGCGCGCCGTCATCCTCACGCCGACCCGTGAGCTCGCCATGCAGGTGGCGGACGCCCTCCAGCCCTACGGCGACGTCCTCGGCCTGAAGATGAAGGTCGTCTGCGGCGGTACGTCGATGGGCAACCAGATCTACGCCCTGGAGCGCGGCGTCGACATCCTCGTCGCCACCCCGGGCCGGCTGCGCGACATCATCAACCGCGGCGCCTGCTCCCTCGAGAACGTGCAGATCGCCGTCCTCGACGAGGCCGACCAGATGTCCGACCTGGGCTTCCTGCCCGAGGTCACCGAGCTGCTCGACCAGGTCCCGGCCGGCGGCCAGCGGATGCTGTTCTCGGCCACGATGGAGAACGAGATCTCCACGCTGGTCAAGCGCTACCTGGTCGACCCGGTCTCGCACGAGGTCGACGCCGCCCAGGGCGCCGTGACGACCATGTCGCACCACATCCTGATCGTGAAGCCCAAGGACAAGGCGCCGGTCACCGCCGCGATCGCCTCCCGCAAGGGCCGCACCATCATCTTCGTCCGTACCCAGCTGGGGGCGGACCGCATCGCCGAGCAGCTGCGCGACGCCGGAGTGAAGGCCGACGCGCTGCACGGCGGTATGACGCAGGGCGCGCGCACCCGCACGCTGGCCGACTTCAAGGACGGCTACGTCAACGCGCTCGTCGCGACCGACGTCGCCGCTCGCGGCATCCACGTCGACGGCATCGACCTGGTGCTGAACGTCGACCCGGCGGGCGACCACAAGGACTACCTGCACCGCTCGGGCCGTACCGCCCGCGCCGGCCGCTCCGGCACCGTGGTCTCCCTGTCGCTGCCGCACCAGCGCCGCCAGATCTTCCGGCTGATGGAGGACGCGGGCGTCGACGCCGGGCGTCACATCATCAACTCCGGTACGGCCTTCGACCCCGAGGTCGCCGAGATCACCGGCGCCCGTTCGATGACCGAGGTCCAGGCCGAGTCCGCGGGCAACGCGGCGCAGCAGGCCGAGCGCGACGTCTCGCACCTCACCAAGCAGCTGGAGCGGGCGCAGCGGCGCGCGACCGAGCTGCGCGAGGAGGCCGACCGGCTGACCGCGCAGGTCGCCCGCGAGCGCGGCGAGGACCCGGTGGCCGCGGTGGCCGAGGCCCAGGCCGAAGCCGCCGAGGCGGCCGAGGTGTCGGTGCCCGAGCAGCCGGCGGCGCAGGACGTCGACCGGGCGCAGGCTCCGTCGTCGTACGAGCGTCGTGAGCGCCGGGACAACGACCGTGGCGGCTTCCGCCGCGACGACCGCCGTGACGATCGCGGTGGGCGTTCCTACGAGCGCCGGGACAACGACCGCGGCGGCTTCCGCCGTGACGACCGTCCGGCCGGCCGTTCCTTCGACCGCCGTGACGACCGTGGCGGCCGTTCCTTCGAGCGTCGCGACGACCGTGGTGGCCGTGGCTTCGAGCGCCGGGACAACGACCGTGGCGGCTTCCGCCGCGACGACCGTCCGGCCGGCCGTTCCTTCGAGCGCCGTGACGACCGTGGCGGCCACCGCGGCAGCGACCGTCCCTTCAACCGGGACCGCCGTGACGACCGCCCCGGTTTCCGCTCCGGCGGCCACGACCGCCCCTACGGCCGTCGTGACGACCACCGTGGTACCGGCTCCGGCTCCTACGGCCGCCGGGACGACAAGCCGCGCTGGAAGCGCAACGGCTGACGCCTGACGCACAGTTGAGGAAGGGCCCGTACGACTCCGGTCGTACGGGCCCTTCGGCGTTCCGGCGGCGGCGAAGACTTTTGGCCACAGCACGTACTCCGTGGCGCATGTCACGCCCCCGGTGAGGGAATCGCTGGGGACATGACAGATGACGCCAAGGTGAGTGGGCTGTCTGACGAAGAGCGGCTGGCCCAGCTCGGCTACACGCAGGTTCTCGCCCGCCGCATGTCGGCGTTCTCCAACTACGCGGTCTCGTTCACGATCATCTCGGTCCTGTCGGGCTGCCTGACGCTGTATCTGTTCGGCATGAACACCGGCGGCCCGGCGGTGATCACCTGGGGCTGGATCGCCGTAGGCCTGATGACGCTGTTCGTCGGGCTGTCGATGGCCGAGATCTGCTCGGCCTACCCGACCTCCGCGGGCCTGTACTTCTGGGCGCACCGGCTCGCGCCGCCGCGGTCCGCGGCCGCCTGGGCGTGGTTCACGGGCTGGTTCAACGTGCTCGGCCAGGTGGCGGTGACCGCGGGCATCGACTTCGGCGCGGCGTCCTTCCTCGGCGCGTACCTGAACCTGCAGTTCGGCTTCGAGGTGACGCCGGGGCGCACGATCCTGCTCTTCGCCGGGATCCTGGTGCTGCACGGCCTGCTGAACACCTTCGGGGTGCGGATCGTCGCCCTGCTCAACAGCGTGAGCGTGTGGTGGCACGTGCTGGGCGTGGGCGTGATCGTCGGCGCGCTGGCCTTCGTGCCGGACCACCACCAGTCGGCGTCCTTCGTGTTCACGAAGTTCGTGAACAACACCGGCTGGGGGAGCGGGGTGTACGTCGTGCTGCTGGGCCTGCTCATGGCGCAGTACACCTTCACCGGCTACGACGCCTCCGCCCATATGACGGAGGAGACGCACGACGCCTCGACGGCCGGCCCTAAGGGCATCGTCCGCTCCATCTGGACCTCGTGGATCGCCGGCTTCGTGCTGCTGCTCGGCTTCACCTTCGCCATCCAGTCCTACGACAAGGAGCTCGCGTCGCCGACCGGCGCACCGCCCGCGCAGATCCTGCTGGACGCGCTGGGCGCGACGGCGGGCAAGCTCCTGCTGCTGGTCGTGGTGGGCGCGCAGCTGTTCTGCGGGATGGCGTCGGTGACGGCCAACAGCCGCATGATCTACGCCTTTTCACGCGACGGCGCCCTGCCGTTCTCCCATGTGTGGCACACGGTGAGCCCGCGCACCCGCACGCCGGTGGCGGCGGTGTGGCTGGCCGCGGCGGGCGCCCTGGTCCTCGGCCTGCCGTACCTCATCAACTACACCGCCTACGCCGCGGTGACCTCGGTCGCCGTGATCGGCCTCTACATCGCCTACGTCATCCCGACGCTCCTGCGGCTGGTCAAGGGCGAGGCCTTCGAGCGCGGGCCCTGGCATCTGGGGCGCTGGTCGCGGCTGATCGGGATCGTCTCGGTGACCTGGGTGGGCGCCATCACGATCCTCTTCATGCTGCCGCAGGTCTCGCCGGTCACCGGGGAGAGCTTCAACTACGCCCCGGTCGCCGTGCTCGTCGTCCTCGGCTTCGCCTGGGTGTGGTGGCTGGCGTCGGCCCGGCACTGGTTCCTCAACCCCGAGCATCAGCGCACCCGGGCCCGTGAGGCGTCCCGCGCGGGGGCCTCCGCCGCCACCCCGGAAAAGGTGGATCCCTGACGCTCCGGCCCGATCTTCACCGCCGCCACGGCCGTGTCCCCGATACCCGATCGGAGTCCCGGCCGTGTCCGGCTATGCTCGGGGAGGCAACATCGCCAAGGGCCCTTAGCTCAATTGGCAGAGCAGTGGACTTTTAATCCATTGGTTGTGGGTTCGAGTCCCACAGGGCCTACCGGTGTCGGTCGGGGCACGACCCGCGACCACCCACAGCGCCCGGGACGGCTTCGGCCGGCCCGGGCGCTGTCCTCTTCCCGCTCCGGCCCCGCCTGCTTTCGTCGCACTCCGGGCCGGCGGCCGGCTACTTAAGTCGCGGGGTTCGCGCCCGAGCGACGACGCGCGGGGACCGCGCCCGGTGCCAGGCTGGGCTCATGAGCGAGAACGAGACCGTCAGGGCCGCCGGCGACTACGTGGGCGCCACCGCCGAGGAGCTGAGCCGGAAGACCACCGCGGACAAGATGGCCGGCGGGGTCAGCCAGAAGGCGCTGTTCCTGCGCCGCGGCAGGATCTCCCTGAACGACGAGCGGCTGGTGCTCGGCGGCTGGGGCGAGAGCGGGGACCTGGTGCTGAGCCGGGCGGACATCACCTCGGTGGACGTCAGGTTCACCGACCTCTACGGCCGTTTCGTCGGGGGCCTGCTGAACGCGGGCAAGCCGCTGATCCTGGACACCGTGCCCGCCGGGGAGATCTACCTGCTGATCGACCGCAAGGAGTTCATGGAGACCACGGACGACCGCGCCTGGGCCGCACGTCTCACGGCGTGGCTGGGCCGGTGAGCCCCCGTCAGCCGGCGTTGAGCTCCGTCAACTGGCCGAGCGGCAGCGTGTGCTGGGTCTGGAGCACCTTGGCGCGCAGATAGCGGACGTTGTGGGCCGTGGTGAAGACGCCGGTGGGGACGCGGTCGCGGACGTCGATGCCGAGGTCGCGCAGCTGGCCCGCCTTGTCGGGGTTGTTGGAGAGCAGGTCGAGGGCGTCGATGCCGAGGGCCCGCAGCATCTGCGCGGCCGCCGTGTAGTCGCGGTCGTCCTCGGGCAGGCCGAGGGCGGCGTTCGCCTCGTAGGTGTCGAGGCCCTGGTCCTGGAGGGCGTAGGCGTCCAGCTTGTTGTAGAGGCCGATGCCGCGGCCCTCCTGGCGCAGGTAGAGCAGCACCCCGCCGCGGTCCGCGATCCGCTCGACCGCCTCGCGCAGCTGGGGGCCGCAGTCGCAGCGGGCCGAGCCGAACACGTCGCCCGTCAGGCACTCGGAATGCAGGCGGACCAGAGGCGTTGTACCGGGGGCCGGGTCGCCGAGCACGACGGCCACGTGCTCCTGGCCGTCGGTCAGGCCGTGGAAGGTGACCAGTTCGGCGTCGACGCTGTAGCCGTCCTGGAAGCGCAGCGGTACCCGGACACGGGCGCGCGTCGTGGCGGCGGGGAAGTCGGGCATGCGGGGTCTCCCGGGTCCGGTCGGTATCTGCTTCAGATTTGAAGCAGATCTACGGTGCAGGACACTACCTCTGCTTTAAATTTGAAGCAACAGAATTGCGGCGCAGCTCACGAACAAGAGCCGGAGGAGCGGCGCCGCCACGGGACGTCCTCCGCGGCGGGGCGCTCCTCGTCGCTCTCCAGCGCCGTGACGATCCCCGAGAAGATGTCCTCCAGCTGTTCCACCTGCTGCGGGGTCAGCCGGTCGAAGAGCAGGGAGCGTACGGTCTCCACATGTCCCGGCGCCGTCCGCTCCAGCACGGCCATCCCCTCGTCCGTCAGTGTGGCGAAGCTGCTGCGCTTGTCCGATGTGCAGTCCTCGCGGCGGACCAGGCCGTCCTTCTCCAGCCGGGTCACGGCGTACGTCAGTCGGCTGCGGGTGATCTTCGACCGCTCGGCCAGGTCGGTCATGCGCAGGCTGCGCCCGGGCACCTCGGAGAGGTTGGCCAGGATGGAGTAGTACAGGTGCGGCATGCCGGCGTCCTGCTGGAGCTGCCGGTCGATCGCGTCCTCCAGGAGGTGCGTCGCGGCGATGTACGCGCGCCAGGCGCGCTGCTCCTTGGAGGTGAGCCAGCGAGTCGTCATACCCCCAGTGTAGGTTTGTTTCAAACTTGAACCAAGCGGTCCGTCCGAGAGTGAGCGCGTCCGATGCCGTACCCCCACGTCCTGCTGTCCGCCGCCGTCTCGCTCGACGGCTACCTCGACGACACCGGCCCCGACCGCCTCCTGCTCTCCAGCCCCGCCGACTTCGACCGCGTGGACGAGGTGCGGGCGTCGGTCGACGCGATCCTGATCGGCGCCGGCACCATCCGCGCCGACAATCCGCGGCTGCTGGTGAACTCCCCGGAGCGCCGGGCCGCGCGGATCGCGGCGGGGCGGCCGGAGTACCCCCTCAAGGTCACCGTCAGCGGTTCCGGCGAGCTGGACCCCGGCGCCAGGTTCTGGCACACCGGCGGCGACAAGCTCCTGTGCACCACCGACAAGGGCGCCGAGCGGGCCCGCGCGCTGGGCCTCGCCGCCGACGTCGTCGCGCTCGGCCCCGACCTCGACTGGCGCACGCTCCTCGCGCATCTGCACGACGAGCGCGGCGTACGGCGCCTGATGGTCGAGGGCGGCGGCACCGTCCACACCCAGCTGCTCCAGCAGGGCCTCGCCGACGAACTCCAGCTCGTCCTCGCCCCGCTCTTCGTGGGCGACCCGGACGCGCCCCGCCTCTTCGGCCCCGGCGCCTACCAGGGCGGCCGCCTGCGCCTCACGGAGACGCGGCACATCGAGGACGTCGTCTTCATGCGCTACGAGCCCACCGCCCCCGGCGCCGGCCCGCTGCCCACCGCCGCCGACCACCACTGGCTGGCCCTCGCCTGCGAGCTGGCGGCCCTGTGCCCGCCCTCCCGCACGGCCTTCAGCGTGGGCGCGCTGATCGTCGCCGCCGACGGCACGGAGCTCGCCCGCGGCCACTCACGCGAGGGCGGCGACCCCGTCGTGCACGCCGAGGAGGCGGCCCTGGCCAAGCTCGACCCGGCCGATCCGAGGCTCGCGTCGGCCACGGTCTACAGCAGCCTGGAGCCCTGCACCCAGCGTGCCTCCCGGCCTAAACCGTGCGCCCGGCTGATCCTCGACGCGGGCGTACGGCGAGTGGTCACGGCCTGGCGGGAGCCCGACACCTTCGTCGCGGGCGCGGACGGCAGCGGCCTGCTGGCGGCCCGGGGCGTCGAGGTCGTCGTACTGGCGGAGCACGAGGAGCAGGCCAAGGCGCCCAACCGTCATCTGCCGGGCTTCTGAGCCGTGGCGTCGGCGGTCCCGCGGATGGCGTATGCTGGTGTCACACCGACGCGGGGTGGAGCAGCTCGGTAGCTCGCTGGGCTCATAACCCAGAGGTCGCAGGTTCAAATCCTGTCCCCGCTACTCAAGGCCCAGGGCCGGAATCCGGAAACGGATTCCGGCCCTGGGTGTTTCCGGCGCGCATGGCCGTCACCGGGCCCTCGTCACCTGCGGTGACCGTCCGACCGCTTTCCGCATAACGACTGACACACCGTCAGAACGGGCGGGGTTTCCGGGGCGAGGCCAACTCGCCCGTTTTTCGCCTCTCTTGGCCCGTACGTCCAGGCCAAAAAGCATTAATGATCAAGCAGAACAGCTTGGAATCGGCACCCCGGGTCTATTAACGTTCGATAACGCAGCGCGGTCGTCCCAGCCGTCACAAGAGGCGGCTCCGTGCGCACGCGCCGAATCCCGCAAGGGAACCGGGGAACCACCACCCAGGGGTGAATCGCGCGGATGCCGTCGTGGAGCCACGACCGGTATACGCGCGTAGGAGACCTTCCTGCTCCGAACCCGTCAGCTAACCCGGTAGGCGAGAAGGAAGGAAAGGAGCGCGCCCACGTGGCGTCCAACCCGCCTGCCCCGGCACCGTTCGTGCCGAGCACCGAGCCCTTCGGCTTCCCCGGCCCCCGCTCCGACGAGGGTCCGTGGGAGGAGTGGAACCCCACCGAGGACTCCGTCGCCCCGGTCCGCGGCCGGCACCGTGTCGCCAAGCAGCGCGGCGGCGGACTCGCCCGCAGCTCCACGGTCCTCGGCGTCGGCGTCATAGCCGCCGTCGGCGCGGGCGGTATGGCCAGCGCCAACACCGGCAAGCCCCCGGTCTCCATCTCCATGCCCGACCTGGGCTCCGTGGGCCACATGTTCGGCGGCTCCGCCGAGACGCCCAAGGGTTCGGCCACCGCGCTCAGCACCGTCGGCGTGAGCACCGAGGACACCGAGCAGGGCGCCCGGGACGCCGGTCAGGCGCTGCGCGACCGCATCATGGCGCAGGCCGAGAGCCAGCAGGTCCAGGTCGACAGCAAGGCCCAGTCCGTCACCGAGGCGGCCCTCGCCAAGCAGGTCGACGACGCCGCCGCCAAGGCGGAGAAGGAGGCCGCGGCCAAGGCCGCCGCCGCCAAGGAGAAGGCCGAGGCGGAGGCCAAGAAGGCCGCCGAGGCCGCGCGCCTGGCCGAACTGGCCAAGCAGTACAAGCTCCCGGTCGTGTCGTACACGATCACCGGCACCTTCGGGCAGCCCGGCTCCATGTGGTCCTCCGGTTACCACACGGGCCTCGACTTCGCCGCCCCCACGGGCACGCCCATCAAGGCCGTCCACAGCGGCACCGTCACCGAGGCCGGCTGGGCCGGCTCGTACGGCTACCGCACGATCGTGACCCTCGACGACGGCACCGAGCTGTGGTTCTGCCACCAGTCGTCGATCAGTGTGAGCGTGGGCCAGAAGGTCAGCACGGGCGAGGTCATCGGCCGCGTCGGCGCCACCGGCAACGTCACCGGCCCGCACCTGCACCTCGAGGTCCACCCGAACGGCCAGGCCGAGGGCATCGACCCGATGACCTGGCTGCGCGGCAAGGGCCTCACCCCTTGATCCACGCCGGGACCCCGGTGGTCCTGGCGGCTTCCCCCCGACGTCAGGGCCGCCGGCGGACGCGCGCGCGTCCGCCGCGCACCCCGTCCCGGTTTACGTGATCTTTGCGGCACCGGCGGAATGGGCCGCTCCGGCGCCGTCGTTGACGTCCAGCATGACGTCTCCTTCTCTGCGCAAGCTCGGCTCCTCCGGCCTCGAGGTCTTCCCGCTCTGCCTCGGCGGCAATGTCTTCGGCTGGACCGCCGACGAGGCCGCTTCCTTCGCCGTGCTCGACGCCTACGCGGCCGCCGGCGGCAACTTCCTCGACACCGCCGACTCCTACTCGGCGTGGATCGACGGCAACCAGGGCGGCGAGTCGGAGACGATCATCGGCCGGTGGGTCAGGGCGCGCGGCAACCGCGACGACGTGGTCATCGCGACCAAGGTCAGCCAGCACCCCGAGTTCCCGGGCCTGACGGCCGCCAACATCAAGGCCGCCGCGGACGCCTCCCTGCGCCGCCTGGGCACCGACCACATCGACCTCTACTACACGCACTTCGACAAGCCCGAGGTGCCGGTCGAGGAGATCGTCGGCGCGCTCGACGAGCTGGTGCGGGCCGGCAAGGTGCGGCACATCGCCGCCTCCAACATCTCGCCCGAACGGCTGCGCGCGTCCCTGGAGTTCTCCGACCGCGAGGGCCTGGCCAAGTACGTGGCGCTGCAGCCCCACTACAACCTGGTCTCGCGCGACACCTACGAGGGCGAGCTCCAGGACGTGGCCGCGCGCTACGGCCTCGCGGCCGTCCCGTACTACGCCCTGGCCGCCGGCTTCCTCACCGGCAAGTACCGGCCCGGCACCACGGTCGACAGCGCGCGGGCGGGCCGGGTGGCGCAGTACCTGGACAGCGAGCGGGGGCGGCGGGTGCTGACCGCGCTCGACGAGATCGCCCAGGCGCACGGTGCCGCGGTGCCCACGGTCGCCCTGGCCTGGCTCGCCGCCCGGCCGACGGTCGCCGCGCCGATCGCGTCCGCCCGCACGGTGGAGCAGCTGCCGGCCCTGCTGGCGGTGGCGGAGCTGACCCTCACGGACGCCGAGCTCGCCCGGCTGACGCGGGCGTCGGCCTGATCACCCGGCCGGGCCGCCCTACGACTGGTACGGGTTGTACGCGGGATTCGGGATCGCCGGGTACCCGTACACCCCGTACACCGGCCAGGGCGGCGCGACCACGGGCACCGCGGGTGCCGTCGCGCGCGCCGCGTAGTCGAGCGCCGGGCGGGCCACCTCGCGGCGCCGCCACAGCTCGTACAGCAACTCCCGTTCCCTGACGACGAAGTCCGCGCCGGCGCGGCCGTGGCGCCCCCGGTGCCGCAGGAAGGCCAGGGAGGTCGCGTACGCCTCGTACTGGGTGACCTGGCGCGCGGCCGGCCTGCCGCCGTAGTGGGCGGCGTAGTCACGGGCCAGCCGTCGGGCCCGCATCGAGCCGAGGGCGAAGGGCTCGGCGGGCGAGAGCCAGCCGGCGACGGCGTAGGCGGGCAGTTCCTCGCGCACGGTGCGCAGTTCGCGCTGGCGCGTCCAGATCACCAGCCAGGTCAGCAGGCCGAACGCCGGGACCATGAAGGCGGCGTAGACGGCGAAGAAGCCGTACTCGCCGAAGGTCGACGAGCCGTTCCAGATGGCGTGCATGCCCATCGCGAGCAGCAGGCCGGAGAGCGGGACGAGGACCCGCCGCAGATGCTGGCGCTCCGAGGCGACCGCGGCGAGGCCGAAGCCGATTCCGGTCAGCACGGTGAAGAGCGGGTGCGCGAACGGCGACATGACGATGCGCACGAAGAACGTCGCCGCCGTGACGGAGGCGATGCCGCTCTCGCCGGTGAGCTGGTCGGTGCCGAAGGCGGTGCCCAGATAGAGGATGTTCTCGGTGAACGCGAAGCCGGTGGCGGTGACCCCGGCTATGACGACGCCGTCGACGATCCCGGTGAAGTCCCGTCTGCGGAACAGGAAGACCAGCAGGACGGCTGCCGCCTTCGCCGACTCCTCGACGATGGGCGCTATCACCGTCGCGCCGAGGGTGTCGGCGCTGGACGGGTCGGCCGTCGCCGTCGCTATCCACTTCGTGGCGAAGCTGTTGGCGACGATCGCTATAAGCGCCGCCGCGCAAGCCCCCCAGGCGAAGGCGAACAGCAGGTTGCGCCAGGGGCCGGGGGCGACCCGGTCGAGCCAGCGGAAGGCGGCCACGAGCAGGGGCACGGGCAGCACCGCCAGCCCCAGCCCCACCAGGAACCCCTCGGTGCCGGTCTGCTGGCGCACCAGGGCCAGGATGACGAGCCCGGAAAGGGCGAGAAGAGTGCTGAGGGCGCCGTACCGCACCCATCTGCGCTGCCACCAGTGCGCATGCCTGAGGGCACCACCGGCCGGGCCGCCGGACTGCGGCGGATGCGTCGGGTACGGGGGACTGCTGGCCACGGCATTGACCCTAACGAGGCAGGGCGCCGCCCGCGACGGTACGTCGGATTGCCCGTGCGGCCGCAGGGGGTTCAGGCGCCGGTGGGGGGCTGGTTGCGATGCTGTACGCGACGGAAGAGCAGGTCGTTCACGACATGTCCCTTCTCCAGACCCTGGCCCTCGAAACGGGTCAGCGGCCGGAAGTCGGGACGCGGCGCGAAACCGCCGTCCGCCTGTGTGTTCTCGAACGCCGGGTGCGCGTCCAGCACCTCGAGCATCTGTTCGGCGTACGGCTCCCAGTCGGTCGCGCAGTGCACGATGCCGCCGGGTCTGACACGGGTCGCCACGAGGTCGAGGAACTCCGGCTGGATCAGCCGCCGCTTGTGGTGGCGCTTCTTGGGCCAGGGGTCGGGGAAGTACACGCGCAGCCCGTCCAGCGAGTCCGGGCGCAGCATCTCGCGCAGCAGGATGATGGCGTCCCCGTTGCCCACCCGGACGTTGGACAGGCCGGTCTGCTCGGCGAGGTTGAGCAGGTTGCCCTGGCCCGGGGTGTGCACGTCCACGGCGAGGATGTTCGTGTCCGGGTCCGCGGCGGCCATCCGCGCGGTCGCCTCGCCCATCCCGAAGCCGATCTCCAGCACGACGCGGCCGGTGTTGCCGAACAGCTCGGTGAGATCGATCGTCCGCTGCCCGTCGATGTCCAGCCCCCACTGGGCCCACAGCCGCTGCAGCGCGTCCGCCTGCCCCGCCGTCACGCGGCTGCGCCGCGGCTGGAAGCTCCGGATCCGCCGCTCGAAGTGCGACCCCGCGGGATCGGCCTTCGGCCCGTCGGGAAAGCGCGGCTCTCCCTTGGCCCTGGTGTGCCGGACGGAGACACCGGGGGCGTGCCGGGAGAGCTCGCCCGGCTCGTCGTGAGCGGGGTCGGCGGGCCGGGGGACGTCGGAGGCATTGAGCGAGTCAGACACAGTGGGGTCGATTTTACGGGGGCGGCGAGGGTGGGCGGCGGCGACGGCCCTGTGGCACGGGGCACGCCCCGCACCGCGGTCACCCCGTGGTCTCAGACCGCGCCCAGCATCACCAGTGCCCGCCTCGCCACCTCCCGCCCGATCGGCAGGGAGGCGGTCGCCGCCGGCGAGGGCGCGTTCAGCACGTGCACCGCGCGGGGTCCTTCCTTGATCAGGAAGTCGTCGACCAGTGAGCCGTCCCGCAGGACCGCCTGGGCCCGCACCCCCGCGTCCGTGGGCACCAGATCGTCCTCGCCCACCGCCGGCAGCAGCCGGCGCACCGCCGTCGTGAACGCCCCCTTGGACACCGACCGCAGCATCTCTCCCGCGCCGTACCGCCAGTGCCGCCGGGCCATCCGCCACGCCCCGGGCCAGGCCAGGGTCCCGGCCACCTCCCGCGGCCGTACGACGCCCCAGCCGTACCCCTCGCGTGCCAGCGCCGGCACCGCGTTGGGGCCGACGTGCACGCCGCCGTCGATCCCGCGCGTGAGATGCACGCCGAGGAACGGGAACGCCGGATCCGGCACCGGATACACCAGGCCCCGCACCAGGTCGGGCCGCGCCAGCTCGTAGTACTCCCCGCGGAAGGGCACGATCCGCATCTCCGGGGCGTCCCCGGTCAGCCGCGCCACCTCGTCGCAGTACAGCCCGGCGCAGTTGACCAGTACACGCGCCCGTACGACGTCGCCGGCCCGGGTGCGGACCGCGACCCCGAGCTCCGGCCGCCGGTCGATCCGCTCGACCCGCGCGCCGTAGCGGATCTCCGCCCCCGACGCCTCGGCGAGCTGGCGGGCCACGCCCACGAAGTCGCACACGCCCGTCGTCCCGACGTGTATCGCCGCGAGGCCCCGGACCTCCGGCTCGTACTCCTCGATCTGGGGGGCGCCCAGCTCCCGCACCGGTATGCCGTTCTCCCGGCCGCGCTGCACCAGGGCGTGCAGCCGGGGCAGCTCCTCCCGCTCCGTGGCGACGATGAGCTTGCCGGTGACGGCGTGCGCGATGCCGTACTCGGCGCAGAACTTCACCATCTCGGCGGCGCCGCGCACCGCGTACCGCGCCTTGAGCGAGCCGGGGCGGTAGTAGATCCCGCTGTGGATGACGCCGCTGTTGCGCCCCGTCTGGTGCCGGGCGGGTCCCGGCTCCTTCTCCAGCACCGTCACCCGGGTCCCCGGTGCGGCGCGCGTGATCGCGAACGCCGTCGACAGCCCGACGATCCCGCCACCGATCACCAGCACGTCGCAGTCGTACGCGATCTCAGGCCGCACCTGCACCACCTCCGCATTCGATAGTGCACTGCGCCACTGACAGTCGCTTCAAACGCGGGGGCGCGGAGGTCGGCCGACCTCACGCCGGTGCCATCAGCAGGGGCCTGGCCCGCTCCCTCAGCTCCACCACCCGCGGCTCGTCGCCGTAGGGCTCCAGGCGGTGCAGAAGATCCTTCACGTACTCGGTGGTGCGCGCCGAGGAGATGCGCCCCGCGACCTCCACCGCCCGCACGCCCTGCTCGCACGCGGCATCGAGGTTGCCGGACTCCAGCTCCGCGACCGCCGAGACGACCAGCCGCAGGCCGTGCGACCGTACGAACTCCTCCGTCGGCTTCGACAGCGCCTGCTCCGTGAAGCGGCGTACCTGACGCGGGGCCTTCAGGTCCCGGTAGCACTCGGCGGCGTCCGCGGCGAACCGGTCGTAGGAGTAGAAGCCGAGCCAGCTCGGGTCGTTGTCGCCCTCACGGGAGCGCTCCAGCCAGCCTTCCGCGGCCTTCAGCGCGGCACCCGCCGCCTGGGCGTCGTTCGCGCGTGCGTGCGCGCGTGCCTCGACGAGGCGGAAGAAGCTCATGGTGCGGGCGGTCGCCAGACCGCGGTTGCGCTCCAGGGCGGCCTGCGCGAGGTCGACGCCCTCGTCGCCGAAGCCGCGGTAGGTCGCCTGCAGCGACATCGATGCCAGCACATACCCCCCGAGGGGGACGTCGGCCGCCGCGCGCGCGAGGCGCAGCGCCTGGATGTAGTACCGCTGCGCGGCCTCCTGCTGGCCGGTGTCGAAGGCCATCCACCCGGCGAGGCGGGTGAGTTCCGCGGAGGCGCCGAACAGCGCCCGCCCCACCTCGTCCGAGTACGAGCCGAGCAGCAGCGGGGCCGCCTCCACCCGTAAACATTCGGGCACCATCGACGAACGCCAGTCGCCGCCTCCGTACTTGGAGTCCCAGCGCCTGGCGTCCTCTGCGGCCTCCCGCAACTTCTGCACATCGCTGTGGCCGACTTTGAGCGGTGCGCCCGAGCCCTCGGCGGGGTTCGCCTCGCGCGCCACCGAACTGTCGGCCGGTGTTATCAGCCACCGTGAGGCCGGCGTGGCGTATGCGCTTACTGCGAACGAACCGGCCAGCGACTGCCAGATGCCACCGGAGCCGGCCCGGCGCCCGGCGAGGTCGAGACGGTACAGATCCGTCGCCGACCGCACCGCCTGTCCTACGTCCCTGGGGAAGGCGAGCCCGACTTCGGGTGCGGGATCCGCGTCCGCCAGGCCGATCTCGTGGAGCGGCACAGGGCGGCCGAGCTTCTGGCCGATCGCGGCGGCGATGAGGTGCGGCGCGGCGCCCTGCGGCACCATGCCCTTCGAAACCCAGCGCGCCACCGAGGTCTTGTCGTAGCGAAGTGTCAACCCGCGTTGAGCGCCAAGGTCGTTGACGCGTCGCGCGAGGCCTGCGTTGCTGATTCCCGCGAGGGCGAGAACGGCGCCGAGCTTTTCGTTCGGCCCGCGTTGCTCCCTGGACATGCGCCACCCCTCGACACAGACGGCTGCCGCGCTGGCATAACCACGCGGCATTCGTAAACCCAGCGTAGTTCGCCGCATCCCAAGCGTTAAGGGGCATAACTCCGGATGGCGGGATTGTGGTCCGCACGGAAGTACGGGTGTGATACGCGCAGTTGCGCCGTGCTCCCGCTGTGTGGCCGTGCGCCCGTGCGTGCGCTCTTCTCCGGCCAACCGGGGAGCGCTTCCATGATGGTGCGTGGGTCGGCCCGCTGTACTGGATCCAGTGGGCTGGGGGACACCGCCGCCACCATCCCCGCGGGCGGCGGACGGGCCCGGGGGGCGAACTCCGTCTCCCGGGCTGCGCGCGGCCGATGCGCTGCGCAGAGCGTGTACGGAGCGTGTCGACTCCTGCGCTCTCGTCCGGTATTTGGCCGAAAATCGACCCCGTGTTCTCCGCCTAAATACGGCTCTCACCACGGAACTTGAGGGCGCGAAAGGCGTTTTCGGGGAGCATTGCGGGGGCGCATTCGCGTCGCAGCGACCGTGTCACGTAAGGACGTTCGCCCTTTCGGAAGGGTGAGCGCCCCGGCGCATTTGGCGAAGCACAAGCCGCTCCAGGGCCCCTCCAGCGTGCGCCCTTCATGGCAGCATGGGGAACCAGTTCGTACGGTGCACTGGTTGTCCACACCTCGTGGAGGCGTCGATGCGGTGGTTGGTGGGGTGGAGCAGCACCGCATCGGGGGCTTTGGATTTCGCCTCCGCAGGGGCCGCCGGAGAGGGCGGCGAGACCGTGCACCCGGTGGGCTCCCAGCTCCTGTGGGGCGACCCCGATCCGCTCTGGGCCGTCGGCGACTGGCGGCCCGACGAGGTGCGGGTGGTGAAGGCCGACGCGCAGACCCGGATCGCGGTGCTGGGCACGTGCGCCGCCTCCGACGAGCAGCTGCGCGTCGGGCTTTTCGCCGCGCGCGGCGGCGCCCTCCGGCATCTGACGGCGTGGCCCGGCAGCTACACGGCGATCGTCCAGGTCGGCCGCAGGGTCACCGTCTGCGGCGATCTCGCGGGCGCGCGCCCCGTCTTCTACACGCCCTGGGCGGGCGGCACGGCCTACGCCACGGCGGCCCTCCCGCTCGCCGACCTCATCGAGGCCAACCTCGACTTCGGTCACCTCGCCGCGCTGCTCGCCGCCCCCGACGTGCCGGCCGCGCTGCACGACTCCACGCCCTACGACGGCGTCCGGCGCATTCCCCCCGGGCACGCCCTGATCCTGCGCGCAGGAGCACGCGAGATCGCCGGCTACGAGCCCGTCGCCTCCCTCGCGGTGGCGGCGCCCTCGGCCGACCCCGACAGCGCGGTCGACGCGGTGCGCGACGCGCTCGTCGACGCGGTACGCGCGCGTCTGTCGGCGCCCCGGCACGTCCCCGGGACCGACATAGACCCGGGCCCGGTGCCCGGCATGGGCCCGGCGGAGCGGCGCGCCGCGCGCGGGATGCCGGTCGCGGGCATCGGCGCCGACCTCTCCGGCGGCCCGGCCTCCGGCACCCTGGCGCTGCTCGCCGCGGGCCTGCCCGGGATGCCGGGCACGGTCCTGGGGCACGGCACGGGCGCGGGGGAGCGCCTGCTGGCGGTCACCTTCAACGACCTCGCGGTCGGCGGCCGGGAGGCCGAACTGGAGCGGGCGGGAAGCCTGGCCGCCAACCCGCGCCTGCACCACGTGGTGGTGACCGGCGGCGAGGAGGCGCTCCCGTACGCCGAGCTGGAGGGCCCGCTGACCGACGAACCGGGCCCGTGCCTGGTGACGGCGGCGCGGCACCGGGCCCGGCTGGCCTCGGGCAGCGCCGACCACTTCACGGGCTACGGCGCCCGCCAGGTCCTGGACGCGCACCCGGCCCGCCTGGCCGACCTCCTGATGGACCGCAAGCGCCGCCACCTCGTACGCCCCGTGGCCGCCCTCGCCAAGGCGGACGGCTCGGTGATGGTCCCCGCGCGCGTGTACGGCGCGGCCCGCCGCCTCGCCCGTACCCCGTACCGCGTGGGTCTCGAGGTCCTGGCGGACCGTCTGCTGCAGCGCAGTTTCGACGAGCCTGGAGGCGCCGTCGGAGCCTCGCTCGCGGCCCTCACCTGGGCCAGACCCGGCCCCGCGGCCCGCTGGCTGACCGGCGAGGCCCTCGCTGAAGTATCGGTTCGCCTACAGGCGTCGACGGGCCGATCGGGCGTGGGTCCTGGCCAGCGTCCCGGCGACTACCGCGCGCGTGCCGCCCTGGCACGCCACGCGGCGGACCTGCGCGTCCTGGAGCAGGCGGCCGAGATCCGCTCCCAGCGCCTGCACGCGCCCTTCCTGGACAACCAGGTCGTCCGCGCCTGCCGCACCCTCCCCGAGGCCCTGCGCGTCAAGCCGGGCGCGCGTGCCGCCATCCTGAGCACGGTCCTGGAGGGCGCCGGCGTCACCGACCTCCCGCCCGGCTGGGGCGTGCCCTCCCACGCCTCGGCGGCGGTGGCGGCCCGCACCGGTCTGCGCGTCGCCGCCGACTCCCTGATGGCCCTCTTCGGCACGCCCCTGCTCGCCGAGGCGGGCCTGGTGGAGGCCCGCACGGTCCGCAGGGCCCTCCGCGCTGCGGCGGCCGGCGAACCCCTCCCGCTGGACGGCCTCGCCGACCTGGTCTCCCTGGAACTCTGGCTACGCCGCCTCCTGGCCCGCCGAGGCACCTGCTGGACGGGCACCCCCGCCCGCCAGCGGGCCGTACCGGCGGGGATCCACCCGCAGCGGGGGGCGCTGGCCTCCGGCGAGGGGGCGGGGGTCGCGTAGCCGGCTGCGGGGGGCGGCGCCGGCCCGCCGCCCGCAGGGGATTCACAGGTTGGTTCACAGGGGGTTCAGGGGGAGCCCTCCGGGGGTGCCGGATTCGGAGACGGGACGGGGAGTGGCGCCGGGGGCGGGAGGCCGGTGACTGGGGCCGGGGCCGGGGGCGGAACACGCGCCGTACCAAAACCCCGTGCCGCACACAGGACCCCCGGCGACAATGACCCGGTGCGGTACAGAATCCTGGGCGTCACCCAGGCCGAGGACGATCACGGCACCCCTCTAGCCGTCCCCGGCCCCCGCCTCCGCACCCTCCTCACCGCGCTGGCCCTGCGCCCCGGCCGGGTCACCACCCCCGACACCCTCATCGACGAGGTCTGGTCGGACACGCCGCCCCACGACGCCCCCGCCGCCCTACAGGCGCTGATCGCCCGCCTCCGCCGCGCCCTGGGCAAGGACACGATCACCTCGGCACCCGGCGGCTACCGCCTGGAGGCCGCCGAGGACGACGTGGACCTGTTCGTCTTCGAGCGACTCGTACGCCGGGGTACGGCGGCCCTGGACCGGGACGATCCGCAGACCGCCGTCCACGCCCTGGCCGAGGCCCTCGCCCTGTACCGCGGCCCCGCCCTCGCGGACCTCCCGGACCGCACCGCCGCGACCCGCCCGGAGGCCCTGCACCTGGAGGCGGTCCGCGCCCGCGTCGACGCGGACCTGCGCCTCGGCCGCGCCCACGCCGCCGTACCGCCCCTGCAGGAACTGACCACGGCGCACCCGTACGACGAGCCGCTGCACGCCCTGCTCATCCGCGCCCTGCGCGACACGGGCCGCACGGCGGACGCCCTCGCCGCGTACGAGAGCGCGCGCCGCGCCCTGGCCGAAGGGCTCGGCACCGACCCGGGACCCGAACTGCGCGCCCTGCACGCGCAACTGCTCGCCCCGCCGCCCCGGGCACCCGGACGCGAACGCCCGCGGCAGTCCCCTCCCGTGCCGGGCTCCGACCCGGGCCGCGCCGGCAACCTGCGTCCGCGGCTTACCTCTTTCGTGGGCCGGGAACCTGA
Source organism: Streptomyces sp. NPDC057616 (assembly GCF_042800575.1). Lineage (NCBI taxonomy): Bacteria > Bacillati > Actinomycetota > Actinomycetes > Kitasatosporales > Streptomycetaceae > Streptomyces > Streptomyces sp. NPDC057616. Next base: position 11,538 of record NZ_JBHVGU010000049.1, on the reverse strand, counting down.
ACTCGACGCCATCCGTTCCGAATTGCACAGGGCGAGACTCGTCACCCTGACCGGCCCCGGCGGCTCCGGAAAGACCCGCCTCGCCGAGGAGGCCGCCGCCGGGCTTCCGCAGGCGTGGCTGGTCGAGCTGGCTCCGCTCGACCGGCCGGAAGCCGTGCCCGGAGCGGTCGTCAGCGCGCTCGGCCTGCGCGAGACCGTGTTGATGACCACCGAGCTGACGGCCCCCCAGGACGACCCGGTCGCCCTGCTCGTCGAGTACTGCGCCCCGCGCAGCCAGCTCCTGATCCTTGACAACTGCGAACATGTCGTCGAAGCGGCGGCCACCCTCGCCGAGACGCTGCTGACCCGCTGCCCGGGACTCACGATCCTCGCCACCAGCCGTGAACCCCTGGGCGTCCCCGGCGAGTCGGTGCGCCCGGTCGAACCCCTCGTCCCCGACCAGGCGCTGCGCCTCTTCGAGGAGCGCGCGTCGGCCGTCCGTCCCGACGCGGAGGCGGTGCTGCGCGACCGGGAGGCGGTGCAGGAGATCTGCCGGCGCCTGGACGGCCTGCCGCTCGCCATCGAGCTGGCTGCGGCCCGGCTGCGGCTGCTCACGCCGCGGCAGATCGCCGACCGGCTCGACGACCGGTTCCGCCTGCTCACCTCCGGCAGCCGTACGGTCCTGCCTCGCCAGCAGACCCTGCGCGCGGTCGTCGACTGGTCCTGGGACCTGCTCGACGAACGGGAGCGCACGGTGCTGCGCGAGGTCTCCGTCTTCGCCGGCGGCTGGGACCTCGCGGCGGCGGAGGCCGTGTGCACCGGCCCGGCGGCCGATCTCGTCGGGGCGCTCGTCGACAAGTCCCTGATCGTGGCGGCCCCTTACGGCACCGGCACCCCGTACGGCGAGGAGGGCCAGGCCGGCGAGGAGGGCCAGGCCGGCATGCGGTACCGCATGCTGGAGACCATCCACGAGTACGCCGCGGAGCGCGCCGCCGAGGTCCCCGGGCCGCGCGCCGAGGCCGAGCGGCGGCACAGCGCGTGGGTGCGCGCGCTGGTGGAGAAGGCCGAGCCGCTGCTGCGCTGCGCCGACCAACTCCCGTGGATCTCCCGCCTGGAGACCGAGCTCGACAACATCCGGGCGGCCTTCCACCGCGCGCTCGCCTGCGGCGACGAGGAGGATGCGGGCGCCCTCGCGCTGAACATGGGCTGGTTCTGCTGGCTGCGCAACTACCGCCCGGAGGCCATCGACTGGCTGGACCGCACCCTGCGGCTGGGCGCGACGCTGGACGCGCGTACCGCACCTCCGGACACGCACCCCGCTCCGTCCGTGACGCTCGACCGGGTCGACCCGCTCGACCCGGTGGACGCCTTCCTGGACGCCCCGGACGGCGAGAGACACCACCCCCGGCACCGGCTCCGGATGAACCTCCGGATGCTGCACGTGTTCCTGAGGTCGGACTCCGAGCGGATGGACCACGACGCGCTGGACGACCGGATGCGCGCGTACATCACCCGGCTGCGCGACCACTTCGCGCGGGGCGGCCCGGACGCGGCCCGGCTGCCGGGCATCGCCTGGCCGCTGGCCACCTTCGTGCTGAGCTCGGCGGACGCCCGGGCCGCCCTGGACGAGACGGTCGCCAACTGCCGTGCCCACGGCGACGACTGGGCGATCGGCGTCGCCCTGATGTTCCGCACGCACATGGCGGTGGACTCACAGGGCGGCATGAAGGGCGTCGACGAGGACCTCGCGGAGCTCAGGGTGCTCAGCCGCCGTGTCGGCGACCGATGGATGCGGGCCCAGGTGTGCAGCGCGGCCGGCGAGGCGGCGATGGCCCGCAGCAGGATGGACGAGGCCAAGGGCGAGTACGACGAGGCACTGCGGCTCGCCTACGAGGTGGGGGCGTACGCCGAGACGCCGTTCCTGATGGCCCGGCTCGCCGAGATCGCCTACCGCGCGGGCGACCGTGCGGCCGCCGAGCGCGGGCTGGACGAGGCGACGGCGGCCGCCGACCAGTACGGGGTGCCGGACACCAGGGCGTTCCTCCTGCTCATGCGCGCCCAGCTCGCGCTGGACGAGAAGGACACCGCCCGCGCGCGGGAGCTGGCCGACGCGGCACGGGTGGAGACCGCGCGCGGCACACCCCCGCCGCAGTTCACGGTGATGCTGAGCGCGGTCGACACCTTGGTGACGGTCGCCGAGACCGGCCCGGAGCGGGGGCTTCCGCAGCTGGCGCGCACCATCCGCGAGGCGGTGGACCAGCAGTGCGCCGACGTGGTCACGGCGACCCTCGTGGACCACGCGGCGGTCCTGCTGTCCGAGCTCGGGGAGCATCCACGCGCGGTGCGCCTGCTCGCCGCCGCGGCGACCTGGCGGGACGGCGCACCGCGTCCCATGCCGGAGCGCGCCGAGGCCGAGCGCGCCGAGAGGGCCGCCCGCGCCGCGCTCGGCGCCGGGGAGTACGACGCGCAGCTCGCCCGGGGCGTGCCGCTGGCCGCGGACGGGGTCCTCGCCGAACTGGACGAGGCCGTGCGCGTCCACCGGTGAGCTACGTGCAGGTGAACTTCGACTCGGCCCAGTCCGCCGGCGTCAGGGAGTCGAAGCTGCTCTGCGGCGACACGACCAGCCGCACGGTCCGGTGCCCGGCGAGGTTCACATGGACCGGGACCGCCGGGCCGCCGCCCCGGACCAGGCCGGACCGCCACAGCGGGACGCCGTCGGCGTAGACGGAGAAGGAGACCTTGCCGAGGCCCAGGGCCATGTCGTCGACGCCCACCATGGCGTCGTAGGCCGAGCAGCTGCGGTTGAGGTCGATGGTCACGGAGGACTCGCCGTGCACGGTCACACCGCGCGCGTACTGCCGGCCGGCGATCGACATGCCGTACCGCTGCCAGACCCAGCTGCTCTCGCCGAGCCGCATCTCCGGCTTCGTGCCGTCGCCGGTGACGTCGTAGGCCAGCGTGTTCCACTCGTAGACCGCCGGGGGCGGCGGGGGAGTCGGCTTCGGTGTGGGCGTGGGCTTCGGGGTCGGCTTCGGCTTCGGCGTGGGGGTGGGGGTGGGAGCAGGCTTCGGGGTGTGCGTCGGCGTGGGGGCCGGCGTCGGCGTCGGTGTGGGCCCGGGGGCGGACACCGGCACGATCGGCGGCTTCGGCGTGGGTGTCTTCTTCGGCGGTGCCGGCTTCGGCGGCTGCGGCCGGACGGACGGCGCGGTGGCGGCCGGCTTGGCGTCCTGCTTCCTGGCCGGGGCGTCGCCGCCGGACAGTGCGAGGGCCACGGCCACGCCCGCCGCGGCGACCACGGCGGCCGCGGCGAGGCCGACCTTCGCGGGCGCGCCCAGCCCCTCGGAGGCCACCGCGCCGCCCGCGCCCGCCCCTCCGGACGAACCGCCGCTCGCCGCCGCTGCCGCACCCGCCACGCCCGCCGCACCGGCTCCGGTGCCGCCGGCGATGAGCGCGGCCGCCTTGGCGTACCCGGCGGCGCCGAACCAGCCGATGACCGCGACCGGCACGACACCGGGGATACCGCTGGCGACTTCCTTGATCTGCCCCGCGGCCAGGCGGCACTTGGCGCACTCCTCCAGGTGCTTGCGCAGCCCCCGCTCGGCACGGGTGCGCAGTCCGCCGCGGGCGTAGGCACCGAGCCGGTCGGCGTAGCGGGCGCACTCCTCGTCGTCGGCCAGCGAGGCGCTGACGTGGGCCTGGAGATAGGCCTGCTTCAGGCCCTCGCGGGCGCGGCTGGCGAGCACGCGCGTGCCGTTGGCGTCCAGCCCGAAGAGCGTGGCGACGTCGCTCGGCGACTCGTCCTCGACCTCGGTGTGCCACAGCACGGCCTGCCAGCGCTCGGGCAGCGACCGGAAGGCCTGCATGGCCATGGACTGCTCGGCCACGTGCATCGCCCGTACGTCGGCGCCGAGGTCGAGCGTGTCGTCGTCGGACACCTCGGAGGAGCGCGCGGCCTGCGCGGCGAAGACCGCGAAGTCGTCGACCAGGTGCTCCCGCCTGGCGGACTTCGTCCAGCTCGCGGCCACCCGGCGGACGCTGGTGAGCAGGTACGCGCGTACGGCGTGCTCGGGTCCGTGGCCGCCGCGTACGGCCTGGAGCATGCGGGCGAAGACCTCGGCCGTCAGGTCGTCCGCGGTGTGGGCGTCGCGGCAGCAGGTGCGGGCGTAGCGGCGCACGGCGTCCGCGTGGCGGCGGTACAGCTCCTCGTACGCCGTGTCGTCGCCGGAGCGCATCCGCACGATGAGGTCGGCGTCGGACGGCGGGAAGTCCCTCGGCGGCGGCAGCACGCTGTCCTCGTGCAGCTCGCGCTGCGCCGGGACGGTGCCCTCCGCAGGGTCGGCGGACTCGACCGGTCCGACGGGCTCGCCGCCCTGCATGGGAATGACGGTCTCGGCGGGGACGCCGCCCTGCGGCATGCCCGCGCGTCCGCCCTGACTCGGCACCTGCGGCGGACCGCCGGCCCCCTCGTCGCCGTCGGCCGGCGACTCGTCCCGCCCGTCGAAGCTCATCGCGGAACGCCCCTGCCGCCGCTAGACCCACCAGTCCCGAACACCGGGTCAGAGTGCCATATTGGCTTTTGTTCAGGACCCCGCAAGGCGGACCATCCACTCGTCCGAGGGGACTTGTCGTGCCGTAGTACTGGGCGTCCCCCATTCGGGGAAGGCTCAATTGACGTGCATCCGGCGGCAGTTGGGCCGCAAGCCGGAAATGTCCGGCGGATTCCCGGCATCGGATCATTCCCGGCGCACGCCGGACGCGCGGGCTGCGCAGCGCCCACGCCCCCGCATGACCGTCCGCGGATCGGGCTGACGAACGCCCGCGGGATCAGGCAGGCCGCGACCGCAGCCCCTCGAGCAGGATGTCCAGCAGCCGCGACGAGGCGGCAGCCTGCTGCGCCGGGTCCGGCAGCGAGGGCGCCGCCGTGGCGATGACCAGCAGCACGTCCGACACCGACACGTCGGGCCGCAGTTCACCGGCCGCGCGCGCCCGCTCCACGAGCTGGCCCACGACCTCCAGCAGCGCCGCGGCGCCCGTGTCGTCGTCGTCCGCCGCCTTCGAGGCCTCCTCGGAGACCAGCCGCAGCTCGCCGGAGCCCGGCTGGATCCGCTGCTGCGGGACCCGGGCCTCGTCGAACACCGTGCCGTCGGAGCGTCCGTCGCCGTCGTCGGTGACCGAGACCCGCAGCACCTGCGGCGGCAGCAGCCGCCCGGCGCCCGAGGCCACCGAGGTGCGCAGGAAGCGCGAGAGCGCCGACCACGGTTCGTCCTCCTGGCCGAGCGCCGCCCGGGCCTGCTCGGTCAGCCGGGAGGTCTCCTCCTCGGCTATCCGCCGCACCAGGACGTCCTTGCTCGGGAACCGCCGGTAGACGGTGCCCACACCCACCCTCGCCCGGCGCGCCACGTCCTCCATCGGCGCGCCGTAGCCCAGTTCGCCGAAGACCTCCCGCGCCGCGCGCAGGACGTGCTCCAGATTGCGCTGTGCGTCCACGCGCAGCGGCGTCGTCCGCGATCCGTCGCGTCCGTTCCCCGCCGCCGCGCTCACCATGCCGCCTGCTGTCAGTGCTGACGCGGACGACCAATGAGAGTCCTGAACATGCATAAGTGTTCCCCCGGTAATGACGTCTCCCCCCGGAGACTCTCCCCGCCATCGGTTGCCGGAGTTCGGGAACATGCCCGGTTCACCGGTCCGCCCCTCGCGGACTCGATGAGCGATGAGCGCATCCCCCTACACCCCGTCGACACACGAACATAGTTGAGCGGGGGTCAATTCAGAAGGGGCAGGTTCCGCACGGAGCGCCCCCCGATCGGACCACGGGCCGCATACGTCCCGATTGCGCCCCTCATGGTCACCGGGCACACACTCGCTGACCTGCGGTTCTTTCGGGCACTCGGGCAATTCGGCCAACTCTGGGCGTCCTGGGCCGGCGGTCACACAAATTGTCGGGGCTGTGGACAAACTCAAGCGCTCGGTGCGTCATGGGATGGTGAAGGAACGTGCGCGCATTCTCGTTGTCGGCGGCGGCTACGTCGGGATGTACACGGCCCTGCGCCTCCAGCGGAGGCTGAAACAGGAACTCGGGCGGGGCGAGGCCGACATCACCGTCGTCACTCCGGACCCGTACATGACGTATCAGCCCTTCCTTCCCGAAGCCGCGGCCGGTGCCATCTCCCCGCGCCACGTCGTCGTGCCGCTGCGCCGCGTCCTGGACCGGTGCCATGTCGTCGTCGGCGAGGTGCAGTCGATCAACCACGCCAAGCGCACCGCCATGCTCACCACCCTCGCCACCGAGGAGGAGGGCGCGGGTGCGGAGCAGCTGACGTACGACGAACTCGTCCTGGCGCCCGGCTCGATCTCGCGCACCCTGCCGATCCCCGGCCTCGCCGACCACGCCATCGGTTTCAAGTCGGTCGAGGAGGCCATCGGCCTGCGCAACCACGTCATCGAGCAGATGGACATCGCCTCCTCCACCCGCGATCCCGAGATCCGCGACGCGGCGCTCACCTTCGTCTTCGTCGGCGGCGGATTCGCCGGGGTCGAGGCGCTCGCCGAACTCGAGGACATGGCGCGCTACGCGGCCCGCTACTACCACAACGTCCAGCCCGAGGACATGAAGTGGATCCTCGTGGAGGCCTCGGACCGCGTGCTGCCCGAGGTCGGCGAGGAGATGGGCCGCTACACGGTCACCGAACTGCGCCGCCGCAACATCGACGTACGCCTGCACACGCGCCTGGAGTCCTGCGTGGACCGCGTCGCCGTCCTCAGCGACGGCTCCCGCTTCCCCACCCGTACGGTCGTGTGGACGGCCGGCGTGAAGCCCCATCCGCTCATCGCCGCGACCGACCTGGCCCGCACCGACCGGGGCAGGCTGAAATGCACCCCCCAGCTGACGATCGACGGCACCACGCACGCGTGGGCGGCGGGAGACGCCGCCGCCGTCCCCGACGTCACCGCGGCGGAACCCGGCGCCGAGACGGCCCCCAACGCCCAGCACGCGGTCCGCCAGGCCAAGGTCCTCGGCGACAACATCGCGCACGCGCTGCGCGGCGAGCCCTTGGAGACGTACGCCCACAAGTACGTCGGCTCGGTCGCCTCCCTAGGCCTGCACAAGGGTGTCGCCCACGTCTACGGGCGCAAGCTGAAGGGCTACCCTGCGTGGTTCATGCACCGCGTGTACCACCTCAGCAGGGTGCCCACCTACAACCGCAAGGCCCGCGTCCTGGCCGAATGGACGCTGTCGGGCCTCTTCAAGCGGGAGATCGTCTCCCTCGGATCCCTCGAACATCCGCGGGCGGAGTTCGAACTCGCGGCCGGTGGACAGCCTCCGACCGACCCCTCCGGCGACCCGAAGGGGTCGTCCTGACCGGACCGAGGAACTCCGCCGCCCGAGAGGGCGTCCCACGGATGTCGCCCCGGTGAGCGACACACTGCCAGACTGATCCCCGCCCCAGGGCGAGCGACTGCTCGTCCTCCGCACCCAAGAGGCTCTCCCCACCGTGCTGCATCCCGGGGGCGTCATCCCCCAGCCCTCCGGCCAGGTCCGGAGCCGGCCCAAGACGCCGAAGACGACGACACGAGGCAAGGATTCGTGAACTTCACGCGCTGGAGCGCCCGGCTCCCCGGAACGCAGCGCCGCGCCGCAGCGCGGACCGATCACCCGGCCGCCCCCGACCGGCAGGCCGAGACCGCGAGCTCCGTCCCCGCGGCCCGCGCCGAGCAGTTCACCGACGAGCACGCGCCCGTGCCGGCCGTCGACGACCTGCCCGTGCGGGACGTCCTCGACCGCGTCCCCGCCCTCGTCGCCCTGGTGCACGGCCCCGACCACCGCGTCGCCTACGTCAACGACGCCTATGTGGCGGCCTTCGGCGTACGCCCCCTGGGCGAGCCCGTCCGCGACGCCCTCCCGGAACTCGACGAACTGGGCCTGCTCCCGCTCCTCGACCAGGTCCTGCGCAGCGGCAGACCCCGCACGCTCAAGTCCCGCAAGGCTCCCGACGGCCGCTCCTACACCTTCACCTGCACCCCCGTCACCGAAGGGGACGACGGTGGAGTGCTGGTCTTCGCCACCGACGTCACCGACCACGCCGAGGCCGCCGAGCGCCTGCGCGCCAGCGAGCGCAGCCAGCGCGAGACCGCGGTCACCCTCCAGCGCTCGCTGCTGCCCCAGGAGCTGGAGCAGCCCGACGACCTGCGCATCGCCGCGACCTACCAGCCCGGCGGCACGGAGGCCGCGGTCGGCGGCGACTGGTACGACGTCATCACCCTCGGCGGCGGCCGCACGGCCCTGGTCATCGGCGACGTGATGGGCCGGGGCGTCCGCGCCGCGGCCGTCATGGGCCAGCTCCGCACGGCCGTGCGCGCCTACGCCCGACTCGACCTGCCCCCGCACGAGATCCTTCAGCTGCTCGACGGCCTCGCCGCCGAGATCGACGCCAACCAGATCGCCACCTGCGTCTACGCCATCCACGACCCGAACGAGGGCCGCCTGGTGTACGCCTCAGCCGGGCACCTGCCGATCCTGGTGCGCGACGAGAGCGGCACCGTCCTGCGCGCCGACGAGCCCACCGGCCCGCCGCTCGGCACGGGCGGCTGGATGCACGCCTCGGGCTCGGTCCCGCTGGGCTCCGGCGCCACGGCCGTGCTCTACACCGACGGCCTGGTCGAGCGCCGGGACGAGGACCTGGACGAGGGCATCGCCTCCCTGGAGCGGGCCCTCGCCGGCGCGACGGGCACGCCCCAGGTCGTCTGCGACCGCCTGGTCCGCTCGGCCGGCGTCACCGCGGACCACGACGACGACGTCGCCGTCCTCGTCCTCCAGCACCCGGCCCGCACCGGCCCCGACAGCGACCTGTTCCGCAACGCGGCCCTGGAGCTCCTCGGCGGCGTCGAGGCGGCACCACGCGCGCGTGCCTTCGCCTCCGGGGTGCTGACGAGCTGGCGGTTCCCGTCCGAGCTGCACGACCTGGGAGTCCTGGCGGCGAGCGAACTGGTCGCCAACTCCCTCCAGCACGGCACGCCCCCCATGCGCCTGCGCCTGCGCCGCACCGACCGCCGCCTGATCATCGAGGTGACCGACGGGGACGACCACCTCCCCCGCCGGCGCCGCGCGGAGGCGGCCGACGAGTCAGGCAGAGGCATCGCGATCGTCGCGACCATCGCCTCCACCTGGGGATCACGGCGCACGCCCGGGGGAGGGAAGGCGGTCTGGTGCGAGTTCCTCCTGCCGAACACCACCGCGTGAGCGGCGACTACGCCTCCGAGGCCACCGGCTCCGCGGCCGCCCCACCACGAGCGACCACCCGGCTCCGCACCAGCCACGGCTGATCCTGCACCGCGGTGAGCCGCCTCCCCAGCCGTACGGCGAGGAAGGTGATGCCCAGCGAGAACAGCAGGAACGTCACCACGTACGGCGCGTGCAGCGAGGCCCCCATCGGCCCGCCGACGGCCGGCCCTACGGCCAGCGCCAGCTGCTTCACCAGGGCGAACACGGAGTTGTACTGCCCGGCCATCCCGCTCGGCGCCAGATCGGCGACCAGCGGCGCGACGGTCGGCGACAGCATCGCCTCACCGAGCCCGAACAGCGCATACGTCGACACGAAGGCCGCCGTCGCCATCTCGCGGCTGCCGTGCCCGAGCCCGGCGTACCCGGCCGCGATCCACGCCACGGCCCAGATCAGCCCTACGGCGGCGATCACCCGCGAGCGCCGGCGCCGCTCGACGAACTTCAGCACGGCGAACTGCGCGACGACGATCATCAGCGTGTTGGCGGCCAGCGCCGTTCCCAGCGCGGACGTCGAGATCCCGGCGGCCTCGACACCGTAGGCGCTCAGCCCGGACTCGAACTGGCCGTAGCAGGCGAAGAACAGCACGAAGCCGAGCACGCACAGCTGCACCATGGCCCGGTTGCCGAGCAGCTGCTTCCAGCTCCCCTTGGCCGAGGCGGCGGGCGCGCCCTCGATCCGCGGCGCCCGCGGCATCCGCACGGTCGCCATCACACCCGCCAGCAGCAGGAACATCGCCGCCTCGATCGAGAACAGCAGGGTGAAGGAGTCGACGCGCGTAGCGTCGACGAGATGGCCGCCGATGAGGCCGCCGACACCGAGCCCGAGGTTCTGCAGGAAGAACTGCATCGCGAAGGCACGCGAGCGCGTGTCGGCCGTGGAGCAGTCCACGATCATCGTCGCCAGCGCGGGCTGCATCACGGCCTGACCGGCCCCGAGCGCCGCCGACGCCAGCAGCACGGCCGTCGCGCTCCCCGCCAGCCCCAGACTCAGCGCCCCTACGGCAGCCGTGACCAGGGCGGCGAGAAGGACCGGCCGGGGACCGCGCCGGACGATGGCCCGCCCGGCGAACGGCAGCACGATCAGCGCGGCCACGGCGAAGACGGCGAGGACGAGCCCCGCCGTCATGGCTCCAAGGCCCCTCACCTGCGCCACATAGACGTACAGGTAGGGGACGGTGAAACCGAGCCCGAACGCGCTGAGTGCGTTACCCACGTGGATCCGGCGCATCGCTGCGCCCATCGCCCTGGTCACGTTCACCTCTCTCACTAGTTAGGACTGAAGACTTCGAAGCTAAAGTTCGAAGCTAAAGAGTACATAATCAAGGACTTCAAGGCAAAGCAGCCGCGTGCCATACTGCGGCCATGGCCCAGACCCCCGGCGTCACGGAGCCGACACTCGAAGAGCAGATCGCCGCTTACCAGCGGGAGTTTCGGGACCTCGACCCCCAGGTCGAGAAGATCGTCTCGGCACTCTCCCGGCTGAACCGCCGTATGAACGTCGCCTACGGCCGCCAGACCGCCGCCCTCGGCATCAGCAACGCCGAGTGGGAGGTCCTCAAGGCGCTCGTGCTCTCCGGCGCCCCCTATCGCCTGGGCCCGAGCGACCTCGCCAAGCGCCTCGGCCTGACGCCGGCCGCGATGACCCACCGGATCGACCGCATGGTCGGCGAGGGACTGGTGACCAGGGAACGTGACGAGTCCAACCGGGTCCGGGTGATCGTGGAGCTGACCGCGGAGGGCCGCGAGAAGTGGCTCGAGGCGATGCGCATGGCCACGGTCTTCGAGGAGGACCTCCTCCAGGACCTCTCCCCGGCGGACCGCACCGCCCTCGGCGAGGTCCTCACCCGCCTCCTGCGTAGGGTGGAGCACGCCCAGCCGGACGCCGGCGGGCGCCTCACCGACCTGGACTGAGGCGCGGAGAAAAAGATCTTGACGCGAGGCGCTTGACAGGCTCTCGCTGGATCCGTAAAGTTCTTCGGGTTGCCACGGGGCCGTAACGGTTCTGCGGCAGCGCTCCCGCCGCATCAGCGGCAAACCAAACCACAGCACGATCTCCCAACCGGGTTGATTTCGGCATGCTCGAATTCAATTCCACCTGGGACTCGGCGGCCCGATTGGGAATCGCCGAGGGAATCCGCTAAGGTTTGAGACGTCGGAACGGCCCAACAGCCGGAAAGACAACCTCCTCTGACTGGGAATCAGACGCCGAAAGGATCTGATAGAGTCGGAAACACCGAAGGGAAGCGCCCGGAGGAAAGCCCGAGAGGGTGAGTACGAAG
>NZ_JBHVGU010000048.1:8424-66363 GCF_042800575.1 Streptomyces sp. NPDC057616 | reverse complement strand
GGCCGGGCGGGCGCCGGGGCCCGGACGCCGCTGCGCGGAGGCGGGACGCGCGGGGCCGGGCACGCGGCGGCGCGGCGGCTGCCGTTGTCCAGAAGCGTCGGGCACTTCCGTCACCTGCCGGGAGTCGAGGTCGTCGGGGTGGGCAGGGCCGCCGGGGTGGTCGCCTGCTCGGGGAGGGCCGCCGGGGTGGTCGCCTGGGCCGGGAGCGCGGCCGGTGTCGTCGCCTGGGCGGGGAGGTCCGTGGGCGTCGCGGACGCGCCGGGTTCCGGCGTGGCCGCGAGGGCCTCGGGCGGGAGCAGCACGAGCGGCCTGTCGGCGGCGGACTGCTCGGCGGCGGCCGAGGGCACGCCCCGCACGGTGCCGTTGGGGTTCAGGAAGGCGGGGTCGCCGCCGGGGACCATGCCGAGCTCGTGGGCGCGGCGCTGGAGGGCCTCCGGCGCGGAGTAGGAGTCGATGTCGCGCTGGAGCGCCTGTTCCTGGTCGGTGAGGTTCTTGGTGTCCTTCTGCAGGTCGTCCAGCCGGAACGAGCCTTCGCTGACCGCGGAGTTCAGCACCAGCAGCCCGATCAGACCGCCGCCCAGGAGCAGCACGACGAGCAGGACGAAGGGGGTGCGGGCGGCCTGCCCGCGGCCCGCGGGTCCCGGGAAGAGCCGTGCGAGACGAGCGGCCCGCCCCCTCAGTTCGGGTTTCCTACTCACACCGCCTCCAGTGAGTCCGGTTTCCCAACTCGCTCACTCCCCCGCCCCTTCGACGCGTCGGCTCACTCGGCGTCCTCCCTGATGCGCTGAGCCCCGCGCAGCCGGGCGGGTGCCGCCCGCCGGTTCTCGGCGACCTCTTCCTCGGTGGGAAGTTCGGCACCACGGGTGAGCAGCTTGAGCCGGGGCTGGTAGCGCTCGGGCACGACGGGCAGCCCGGGCGGCGCGGTGGTGGCGGCGCCGGCCGCGAACACCTGCTTGACCAGGCGGTCCTCGAGCGAGTGGTACGACAGCACGGCGATCCGCCCGCCCAGGTCGAGCGCCTTCACCGCGGCCGGGATCGCCCGCTCCAGGACGGAGAGCTCGCCGTTGACCTCGATGCGCAGGGCCTGGAAGGTGCGCTTGGCCGGGTTGCCGCCGGTGCGCTTGGCGGCCTGCGGCAGCGCGTCCCGGATGAGCTCGACCAGCCGCGCGCTGTTGCCGAACGGCTCCTTCTCGCGCTCGCGCACGATCGCGGAGACGATCCGCTTGGCCTGCTTCTCCTCGCCGTACGCCCGCAGGATCCGTACGAGTTCGCCCGCCGGGTAGGTGTTCAGGACCTCGGCGGCACTCATGCCCGCCGTCTGGTCCATGCGCATGTCGAGCGGGGCGTCCTGGGCGTAGGCGAAGCCGCGGCCGGCCTCGTCGAGCTGCATGGAGGAGACGCCGAGGTCGAACAGGACGCCCTGCACGCGCGCGATGCCGAGGCGCTCCAGGACGTCGGGGAGCTCGTCGTAGACGGCGTGCACCAGGGTGGCCCGCTCACCGAAGGGGGCCAGCCGCTCACCCGACAGGCGCAGCGCCTCCTTGTCACGGTCGAGGGCGACGAGCCGGGCCTCGGGGAACTGCTGCAGCAGGGCCTCGCTGTGGCCGCCGAGGCCCAGAGTGCAGTCGACGACCACCGCTCCCGGCCGCTGCAGGGCGGGGGCCAACAGGTCCAGGCACCGCTGGAGCATCACCGGGACGTGTCGACTCTGGCTCAAGGGGCCCTCTCAGATCCGGCACGGCCGTACGCACCGCCGGGTCCCCGCCCGCTCGAGAAGGGGAGGCCTGCCGGCGCCGGAAGCGTCAGCCGACCGGGAGCGGGAGGAGGCCGAGCCGTACGTACGCGCCGCGCGCGTGGGGAGGCCGTCCGCGCGTCTGGCCTCCGGGAATGTCAGTCCAGCAGGGAGAGCCTCGCCTCCCGCTTCGCGTCACTTTAGTCCACGGTGTCCCGCGGTCAATCAACCGGCCTGCGCGTCGCGCGGCAGGATGAGTGCGATGCGGCGAATCAGGGAAAATCACCCGCACGGAACGGACTCCGCACCCATGTGGGGTACCTCACAACAGGAGTGTGATGACACCCTTTCCCCGCCCCCACACCGCGACCGGATCACATCTGACCAGTACCGTCATAGGTATGACGACTTCCGCATCCGTTCCCACCGAGTCCGAAGGCGCCATACGCGGCGGCACCGTCACCGACCGCCTCGTCGAGGCGAACGAACGGTACGCATCCGCCTTCACCGACCCCGGCATGGACGCCCGCCCGGTCCTGCATGTCGCCGTCGTGGCCTGCATGGACGCCCGTATCGACCTGCACAAGGCCCTCGGCCTGCAGCTCGGCGACTGCCACACCATCCGCAACGCGGGCGGCGTGGTCACCGACGACGTGATCCGCTCGCTCACCATCAGCCAGCGCAAGCTCGGCACCCGCAGCGTGGTGCTCATCCACCACACCGGCTGCGGCATGGAGACGATCACCGAGGACTTCCGCACCGAGCTGGAGGAGGAAGTCGGCCAGCGTCCCGCGTGGGCGGCCGAGGCCTTCGCCGACGTCGACCAGGACGTACGGCAGTCCATGCAGCGTGTGCGGACGTCGCCGTTCCTGCAGCACACCGACGACGTCCGGGGATTCGTCTTCGACGTGCGGACGGGCCTGCTGCGCGAGATCGACCCCGCCTGACCGCCACCCGGCCCTTCTCGTTTTTCGCAAAACCCGCGCATGCTGGAGCCCAAGCGTCGTAAAACCCGACATATCGCAGCCAGTTGTCCACAGTCGAGTGACACGAATCGGTAACGGCAGCAAGAATGCGGGTGTGACGTCACGCGGAACTCTTCACGCCGCGTGGTGTCCGTGTTTCGGGGTGGGCCGGTCCGCATCGCAGAGCGACGGCCCGGAGAAAGAAACGGGCCGAGGAGGGCCGGGTGACGACCTATGACGATCGAGCGAGCCTCACTGATCTGACTGCCACTGTGGAGAGGGTCCGCAGTTCGGTGGAAGGAGTGATCGAGGGCAAGCCCGAGGTCGTACGGCTTTCGCTGACCGTACTGCTCGCCGAGGGACATCTTCTGATCGAGGATGTCCCCGGCGTGGGCAAGACCATGCTCGCCAAAGCGCTGGCCCGGTCCATCGACTGTTCGGTGCGGCGCATCCAGTTCACCCCCGACCTGCTGCCCTCGGACATCACCGGTGTCTCGATCTGGGACCAGCAGCGCCGGGACTTCGAGTTCAAGCCGGGGGCGATCTTCGCGCAGATCGTGATCGGCGACGAGATCAACCGCGCCTCGCCCAAGACGCAGTCGGCACTGCTGGAGTCGATGGAGGAGCGCCAGGTCACCATCGACGGGCAGACCTACGAGCTGCCCAGCCCCTTCATGGTGGTGGCCACGCAGAACCCGGTCGAGATGGAGGGCACCTATCCGCTGCCCGAGGCCCAGCGCGACCGCTTCATGGCCCGGGTCTCGGTGGGCTATCCCAGCGTGGAGGCAGAGCTGCAGATGCTCGACGTGCACGGCGGCGTCTCGCCGCTGGAGGACCTCCAGCCGGTGGCCCACGCGCACGACATCGTGAAGCTGATCGAGGCGGTCCGCGGCGTCCACGTGGCGGACACGGTCCGCCGGTACGCGGTGGACCTGGTCGCCGCCACCCGCACCCATCCCGACCTCAGACTCGGCGCCTCCCCGCGCGCGACGCTGCATCTGCTGCGCGCGGCGAAGGCAGCCGCAGCCCTGAGCGGCCGGGAGTACGCGCTGCCGGACGACGTGCAGACGCTCGCCGTCGCCGTCCTGGCCCACCGTCTGCTGCCCACCGCCCAGGCCCAGCTCAACCGCCGCACCTCGGAGCAGGTCGTGCAGGAGATCCTGCAGCGCACCCCGGTCCCGGCGGCGCCCCAGCAGCAGACCGGCTTCGGCGGACTGGGCCGCGGCGCTCCGTCCTACCCCCAGCAACCGCCGCGGAGGCTGTGATGTCCTTCGGCGGGACGGCGCAGCCGGACGCCGACCGGGGCGATAAGGGCGGTCTGCGCACCGCGCTGGCCGGTCTGACCACCCGCGGACGCTCCTTCCTGGCGGCCGGCATCGCGGCCGCCGTCTGCGCCTACGTACTGGGGCAGAGCGATCTGCTGCGGGTCGGCCTGCTGCTGGCCGTCCTGCCCCTGGTCTGCGCGCTGTTCCTGTACCGCACGCGCTACCGGGTGGCCGGCAGCCGCCGCCTGTCCCCCGGCCGCGTGCCCGCCGGCAGCGAGGCCCGCGTCCATCTGCGGATGGACAACGTCTCGCGGCTGCCCACGGGCCTGCTGATGCTCCAGGACCGGGTGCCGTACGTGCTCGGCCCGCGCCCCCGGTTCGTGCTGGACCGGGTGGAGCCGGGCGGCCGCCGCGAGGTGTCCTACCGGGTCCGCTCCGACCTGCGCGGCCGGTATCCGCTCGGCCCGCTGCAGCTGCGCCTGACCGACCCGTTCGGGATGTGCGAGCTGACCCGGTCCTTCTCGACGTACGACACCCTGACGGTGATCCCGCGCGTGGAGGCGCTGCCTCCGGTGCGGCTGGCCGGCGAGGCCAAGGGCTACGGCGACGGGCGGCAGCGCTCGCTCGCGCTGGCCGGCGAGGACGACGTGATCCCGCGCGGCTACCGCTACGGCGACGACCTGCGCCGCGTCCACTGGCGTTCCACCGCGCGCTACGGCGAGCTGATGGTGCGCCGCGAGGAGCAGCCCCAGCGCGCCCGCTGCACGGTGCTGCTCGACACCCGGGGCGTCGCCTTCGAGGGCGCGGGCCCGGACTCGGCCTTCGAGTGGGCCGTCTCGGGCGCGGCGTCCGTGCTGGTCCACATGCTCGAACGGGGCTTCTCGGTACGGCTGCTGACGGACACCGGCAACTCGGTGCCCGGCGAGGGCTCCGACGGCTTCGCGGGCGCGAGCCAGGAGACGGCCGACTCGGCCGGGCTGATGATGGACACCCTCGCGGTGGTCGACCACTCGGACGGCACGGGCCTGTCGCGGGCCTACGACGTGCTGCGAGGCGGGAACGAAGGGCTCCTGGTGGCCTTCTTCGGCGACCTGGACGAGGAGCAGGCCGCAGTGGCCGCCAAGATGCGCCAGCGCAGCGGGGGCGCGGTCGCCTTCGTGCTGGACACCGGCGCCTGGATGCGGGAACCCAGCGATGTGGCCGGGGCGTTGGACCAGCATGGGGAGCGGCTGCGGATGCTGCGGGAGGCGGGCTGGACGGCCCTGAGCGTGCCGCGGGGCGCCGCGCTGAGCGAGCTGTGGCGGCTGGCGGACCGTGAGCGCACGGGCCTCGCCGCGACGACGGGGACGAGCCGTGAGGGGGCGGGCTCATGAGCGGGCGGGCACGACTGGCGCTGTGCGCCTGGGCGGCCACGCTGATGGCCTCCTGCGCCCTGCTGCCCCTGGTGACCCCCGCCACCTGGATCCTGCAGGCGGCCGTCCTGCTGGGCGTGCAGACGGGCGTCGGCGCGGTGACCCGCCGGGTGCCGCTGGCGCGTCCGCTGACGATCGCGGCACAGGCCCTGGTCACGCTGATGCTGCTGACGCTGGTCTTCGCCCGGCAGCAGGCCCTGGCCGGGATCGTGCCGGGCCCCGAGGCGTTCCGTCACCTCTCCGACCTGCTCCGGCAGGGAGGCGACGACATCGCGCGGTACGCGATCCCGGCGCCCCTGGAGTCCGACGGCATCCGGCTGATGCTCCTGGGCGGGGTCATGCTGATCGGCCTCGCGGTGGACACCCTCGCGGTGACCTTCCGCAGCGCGGCCCCGGCCGGACTGCCCCTGCTCGCGCTGTACTCCGTCGCGGCGGGCCTGTCCGACGGCGGCGCCGACTGGCTGTGGTTCCTGGTCGCGGCGGGCGGCTATCTCATGCTGCTGCTGGCCGAGGGCCGTGAGCGGCTCTCCCAGTGGGGCCGGGTGTTCGCCGGCGCGGCACGCTCGCCCGGCGGGGAGCCGGGCGCGGTGGCGCCGGTCCGCACCGGCCGGCGCATCGGGGTGGTCGCGCTGGGCGTCGCCCTGGTGGTGCCGCTGGCCCTGCCCGCGATGAACGGCGGCCTGCTGGACGCCACGGGCACGGGCGTGGGCAACGGCAACGGCGGGGGCGGCACGATCTCCGCGGTCAACCCCTTGGTCTCGCTGCGCGACAGTCTGAACGTGGACGAGGACCGCCAGGTCATGTCCCTGAAGTCGAACAGCAACGACATCTCGAACCTGTACATCCGGATCGTCTCCCTGGACGACTTCGACGGCAGCACCTGGCGGCCCTCCAAGCGGCATGTCACCGGCGTGCCGGACAACTTCCCGACCCCGTCCGGCCTCGGCGCGGACGTCAAGCGGGCGGAGATCGAGACCCGTATCTCGGCCGCCGACTGGTACGCCCAGGACTGGCTGCCGATGCCGTACCCGCCGAGCGGCGTGGACGTCCCGGGCAAGTGGCGCTACGAGCCGGTGGGCATGACGCTGGTCGGCGACCACGGCGAGACCACACGTGGCAAGACGTACCTGGTCAAGAGCCTCGACGTGCAGCCGACGGCGGAGCAGCTCGCGGACGCGCCGGCGCCGCCCGCCGCCATCAAGCGGGACTACACCAAGCTGCCCGACTCGGTACCCGCGGTGGTCGCGAAGACCGCCCGCCAGGTGACCCAGGGGGCGAGCACCCACTACGACCAGGCGGTCAAGCTCCAGGACTGGTTCTCGGTGAACGGCGGCTTCCAGTACAGCACCCAGGTGCAGGTCGGCAGCGGCCCGCAGGCGATCGCCCGCTTCCTGAAGGACAAGGAGGGCTTCTGCGTCCACTTCTCCTTCGCGATGGCGGCGATGGCCCGCAGCCTGGGCATCCCGGCCCGGGTCGCGGTGGGCTTCGCGCCGGGCACGCCGCAGGCGGACGGCTCGGTGTCGGTGGGCCTGAAGGACGCCCACGCCTGGCCCGAGCTGTACTTCGAGGGCGTGGGCTGGACCCGCTTCGAGCCCACCCCGAACCGGGGCGTGGCGCCCTCGTACACGCAGACGGACACGCCGGGCAGCAGCCTCCCCGACGTCTCGCGGCCCTCGCAGTCGGCGGGTTCGGTGGCCTCGTCCGCTCCGTCGGCGAGCACGAGCTGCTCGGCCGAGGACAAGAAACTCCAGGCCTGCGCGGGCGCGCTGCCGGTCGACACGGCCAAGCCGCACGACGCCGGTCTCGCCTGGTACAAGATCGCCGGCTGGGCGCTGCTCGGGCTCCTCGTGCTCGCCCTGCCGCTGCTGCCCATGATGTGGCGGGTGCGACGGCGCTCGGTGCGACTGGCCTCGGCCCAGCACTCCGCGTCCGGGCGGGCGCCGGCCCGGCGGGGCGGCAGAGCCCGCGGACCGGGCACAGGGGCCGCGGACGACCTGGATGTGACGGCCCTGCCGGTCGAGGCCTCGGCCCCTTACGCCGCCGAGGCGGCCGCGAGCCATGTCCTCGCCGTCTGGCGCGAGCTCACGGACACCGCCTGGGACTACGGCATCGTGCCGGACGACGCGCTGACCCCGCGGAAGGCGGCCGCGCGCATCGTGCGGCTCGGGCAGCTGGACCCGGCCACGGCCGACTCCGTGCACCGGGTGGCGAGCGCGGTGGAACAGGTGCTGTTCGCGCCGGAGCCGCACGCCGAGCCGGGCCTCGCGGACGACGTGCGCAGGATGCGGGTGGCGCTGCGGTCCAAGGTCAGCAGGACCACCCGGGTGCGGGCGGTCGTGGCACCCCGTTCGGCCGTCCGGGCGGCGTGGGAGCTCATGGACCGCTGGACGGCGGTCAAGGCCCGCATGGCCGGGCGCTGGTCGGCCCTGGCGGGGCTGGTGCGACGGCCCTCGGGGCAGCAGAGCGGGTGACGGGAGCGCGCCGGCCTCGGCGCGCGGCCCGTCCCGCGGGCACAGGTGAGGGGGTGACCACCCGCCGGGTGGTCACCCCCTCACCTACGTGGTCGAGGTGTCAGTGGCCCTGTTCGTCTCGCCGGCGCTGCCAGCGCTGCTCGATCCGGTCCATCATCGAGCGCTTCTGCCGTCCCTGACGGCGCGCGTGCGGGGCACCGGCGGCGGGCTGTTCGCCCGGCTTGGGAGCCTTGCGCCAGCCGGTCACGGCGAGCACGGCGCACCCCAGCATGACCAGGAAGCCCACCACGCTGAGCCACACCTGCTTGGCGACCATTCCAGCCATGAGGAGCGCGATACCCACGAGGAAGCCCGCGACCGCCTGGTAGACCCGTCGCCGGGTGTACGTACGCAGCCCGCTTCCCTCAAGCGCTGTCGCGAACTTGGGATCTTCGGCATACAGCGCTCGCTCCATTTGCTCGAGCATGCGCTGCTCGTGCTCCGAGAGCGGCACGGAGTCCTCCTCATCGTGCAGTCGCCGGGGCGACCCGGGGGGTCCCTTCAGGATAGGCAGGGAATCGCCCCCGTGAAACCCGCCCCTCTGCGCCAATTGACCAACCGGTGTCCGCCATGCACGCCCCGGCTCGTTGAATCCTGCATTCCCCAACGGCCGACCCGTCATGCCGGGCGGTCTCCCTCGATCATACGGCGCTGAGCGTCCGATCGGGGGGCCTGTGGCGTACTCCATGTGCGGCCAAGTCCCTGATCAGCGGCGCACCGCAGGAGGCGGCTCAGGCCCCGGTGGCCCCCTGCGTCTCGCCCAGCACGTGGAGCTGGGTCGCCACGGAGTGGAAGGCGGGGGACTGGGCCGCCGCCTCCTCCAGCTTCAGCAGCGCCTCCAGGGCGCCGGGCTCGGTGTCCACCAGGACGCCCGGGACGAGGTCGGCGAAGACCCGTACGCCGTGCACCGCGCCGACCCTGAGACCGGCCTGCTCGACGAGCGCGGAGAGCTGCTCGGCGGTGAAGCGGCGCGGCACGGGGTCGCCCTCGCCCCAGCGGCCGTCCGGGTTCTCGAGGGCCTGCCGGGCCTCCTTGAAGTGGCCGGCCAGCGCGCGCGCGAGCACGGCGCCGCCGAGGCCCGCCGCGAGCAGGCTGAGGACGCCCTCGGACCGCAGCGCGGCCACGGCGTTGCGCACGCCCTCGGCCGGGTCGTCGACGTACTCCAGGACGCCGTGGCACAGCACCGCGTCGTAGCCGCCGCGCTCGACCACGTCGAAGAGGCCGTGGGCGTCGCCCTGGACGCCCTTCACCCGGTCGGCGACGTCGGCCTCGGCGGCGCGGCGCTCCAGCGCGAAGAGCGCGTTCGGGCTGGGGTCGACGACGGTGACCCGGTGGCCGAGCCGTGCGACGGGCACCGCGAAGTTGCCGCTGCCGCCCCCGGTGTCGAGGACGTCCAGCGACTCCCGCCCCGTGGACTTGACCCGGCGTTCGAGGGCCTCCTGGAGGACCTCCCAGACCACGGCGGTACGGAGAGAGGCTCGGGGGCGCATCGGGTCCGACACGGCAGTTGACTCCTCGGCGCGGCACCGCCCCTTGCACGGCGGAGCGAACGGGGTGCCTCCCCGGCCCGGACGCGGGAGGGAAGGCTTCAGGCGCCTTCCACCCTATGGCCTCCGGTGCCCCGCCTGGTCACTGCGGTGGCGTGCCCCGCCGAACGTCTCGTACGGCGGACGCCCTCATCCGGTGTCCGGTAAGTCGCGGTCACTCTCCGCCTCGGTGTGCGGGTGGTCGGCGTCCTGGCGCGGCTGCGGCAGGACGGGCTGGAGGACGAGCATCCGCTCGACGAGGCGCAGGAACATCGCCACGTCCCGTATCAGGTCGTCGGCGTCGCGGCGGCTGGCCGCGCCCTGGATGCCGGCCTCGGCGCGGGCGCGGCGCCGGGCCCCGGAGGCGAACAGCACGCTCCACTCGGTCAGTTCGGGCGCGATCTCGGGGAGCACTTCCCAGGCGCTCCGGATGCGGGCACGCCGTCGGGACGACGGCTCCGGGCGCCCTCGCGCCGCGAGCACCGCGGCGGCCGTGCGCAGCGCTGCGAGGTGGGCCGTGGCATAGCGCTCGTTCGGTGTCTCGAGGACGGCTGCCTCGTCCAGCCCGGCGCGGGCCTGGGCGAGCAGGTCGAGGGCGGCGGGCGGGGCCGTGGTCCGGCGGAGCACGGGGTGGACGTCGCTCGCCGGACCGGTCAGTGAGGGGGCAGGGCCGGTGGCGCGGCGCCGACGGGCGGCTGCTGCGTGGTGTGTGGCCATGACGATCCTCCTGTCGTCTGCGTGACGGCTCTGTGGCCGTATGTGTCCATCGTGCGGTATGCCACTGACAATCCGTTCTGACCTGCGGCTTTGCTTCGATCGAAGGTTCGGGATAGTTTTTGCACTGACCAGTCAGTTCAAAAAGCAGGGTGGGGGGAACCGTGTCCGGTGTGGGTGTCACTGCCCGCGGGCTAGGACTCGAGGGGCCGCGTGGCTGGGCCTTCCGCGATGTCACGTTCGCGGCGGAGCCAGGCTCGCTGATCGCGATCGAGGGGCCGTCGGGGTCCGGCCGTACCTGTCTGCTGCTCGCGCTCACGGGGCGAATGCGGCCGACCGCGGGCGAGGCCATGGTCGGCGAGCGCAGGCTGCCCAAGCAGATGGCGGCCGTGCGGCGGATCAGCGGTCTCGCGCACGTCGCCGGGGTCGCCGAGCTGGAGCCGGCCCTGACCGTGGCCGAGCACCTGCACGAACGGGCGCTGCTGCAGCGGCGGTTCGGCGACTCGCTGCGTGGGCTGCTGCGGCCGCGCGCCGAGCGGGTGGCCGAGGCGAAGCTGCGGATCGACACCGCGCTGACCGCCGCGGGCCTGGACCGGGAGTCGCTGCCCAAGGGCACGCGGACGGTCGTACGCGATCTCGAACGCATGGAGGCGCTGCGGCTGTCCCTCGCGCTCGCGCTGCTCGGCCGGCCCCGGCTGCTCGCCGTCGACGACACCGACCTGAAGCTCTCGGATGCCGAACGGGACGAGGTCTGGGCGCTGTTGAGGTCGGTCGCCGAGTCCGGCACGACGGTCGTGGCGGTATGCAGCGAGGCCCCCGAGGGCGCCGTCGTCGTCACCACGGGAAAGGAGAAGGCCGATGCGCTCGCCGAAACTGGCCGCGCTTGAGCTCAGGCGGTTCGCCCGGGGCAGGCTGCCCAGGGCCGCCCTGGTGGCGCTCCTGGTGCTGCCGCTGCTGTACGGCGCGCTGTACCTGTGGTCGTTCTGGGACCCGTACGGCCGCCTGGACCGCATCCCGGTGGCCCTCGTCAACGACGACAAGGGGGCGAGCGCCGACGGGAAGCGGATCGCGGCGGGCGACGACCTCACCAAGGGGCTGCGGGACAGCGACGTCTTCGACTGGCACGAGGTGAGTGCCGAGCAGGCACGCGCGGGCGTGGAGGACGGCACGTACTACCTGTCGCTGACCATGCCGGCCGACTTCAGCAGGCGGATCGCGTCCAGCGCGGGCGACTCCCCGGAGACGGGCGCGCTCCAGGTGCGCACCAACGACGCGAACAACTACATCGTCGGGCAGATCTCGCGCACGGTGTTCAGCGAGGTGCGCCAGGCCGCGTCCACCAAGGCCTCGCGGTCCTTCCTGGACAAGATCTTCATCTCGTTCTCCGACATCCACGGCGCGACGGTGAAGGCCGCCGACGGGGCGGACAAGCTCAACGGCGGGATCGGCAAGGCGGAGAAGGGCTCCAAGGACCTCGCCGACGGACTCCA
Source organism: Streptomyces sp. NPDC057616 (assembly GCF_042800575.1). Lineage (NCBI taxonomy): Bacteria > Bacillati > Actinomycetota > Actinomycetes > Kitasatosporales > Streptomycetaceae > Streptomyces > Streptomyces sp. NPDC057616. The sequence continues at coordinate 54,749 of NZ_JBHVGU010000048.1, read as the reverse complement.
GGACGCCAAGAGCGGCAGCGGCAAGCTCTCCAAGGGGCTGAAGAAGCTGAACTCGGGCGCGGGCGCCCTGGAGGACGGCTCGCAGCAGGTCGCGGCCGGCACCCGGACGCTCGCCGACAAGGTCAACGCCGTCGACCAGAAGGCCGGCCCGTTCCTGAAGGACAACGAGAAGACCATCGGGGACACCGCCCGGCTGGTCGCCGACTCCTCCAAGGCGATCCGCCACAACCTCGCCACCCTGGTCAGGACGGCCCCTGTGGCCGCCAAGGGCGCGCACAAGGCCTCGGCGGCGCTGGACGACATCTACCGGGTGCGCTGCGAGCAGCCCGTACTGCCGGACGCCGCATGCTCCGACCTGAAGAAGGCGAAGGAGGCCGCCGACGACGTGGCGACGATCGCCGACGACCTCAACACCCTGATCGGCGACCAGGACGGCGATCTGAAGAAGCTCGACCGGAACCTGGCCACCCTCCAGGGGCAGGCCGAGGCGCTGGCGAAGCGCGCGCCGCACCTGTCCGAGGACCTCGACGACGCCGTCTCCAAGGTCAACAAGCTGAACGACGGCGCCGGGAAGGTCGCAGCGGGCGCCAAGAAGCTGCACAAGGGGCTCGGCACGGCCTCGGGCGGCGCGGCCGACCTGGACGAGGGCGTCGGCAAGCTGAAGACCGGCGCCGAGGACCTCAACGGCGGCATGTTCAAGCTCGTCGACGGCTCGGGCAAGCTCGCGGGCGGGCTGCACGACGGCGCCGGGAAGATCCCGGACTACGACAAGAAGGACCGCGACCGGCGCACCGAGGTGATGGCCGACCCGGTCCACCTGGTCTCCAAGGACCTGCACAAGGCGCCCAACTACGGCACCGGGTTCGCCCCGTACTTCATCCCGCTGTCCCTGTGGGTGGGCGCGATGGTGGCGTACATGCTGATCGCGCCGATGAACCGGCGCGCGCTCGCCACCGGTGCCCCGGCCTGGCGGATCGCGCTCGCGGGCTGGCTGCCGGTGGTGGCGATCGGTGTGCTGCAGACGGTGGCGCTGATGGCGGTGCTGCACTGGGCGATCGGCCTGCAGATGGTGCGGGCGGCCGGCACGATCGGCTTCCTGTTCCTGGTGACGGCGTGCTTCGGGGCGATCGTGCAGTGGCTGAACGCACGCTTCGGAGCGGCGGGCCGGATCCTCGTCCTCGCCCTGCTGATGCTCCAGTTGACCTCCGCGGGCGGCACGTACCCCGTGCAGACGAGCCCGGGCTTCTTCAACGCGCTGCACCCCTTCCTGCCGATGAGCTACGTCGTGGAGGCCCTGCGGCGGCTCATCACGGGCGGCGGCCTGGGACCGGTGTGGCACGCGTGCGTGGTGCTCACCGCGTTCACCGCGGGCGCCCTCGCGCTCACCGCGCTGTCGGCCCGCCGCCGGCAGGTGTGGACCCTGGACCGGCTGCACCCGGAGCTGACGCTGTGAGCGCCGCGGTGCCGTCCGGGGCCACGGCTCCTGTGACAATCAGGGCCATGGAAAGCAGCAGCACCGCCTCGGGCGGCAGCACGCGCCGCGAGGCCACCCGGCAGAAGCTCTACGAGGCGGCCGTCACGCTCATCGCCGAGCAGGGCTTCTCCGCCACCACGGTGGACGAGATCGCCGAGCGGGCCGGGGTCGCGAAGGGCACCGTCTACTACAACTTCGCGAGCAAGTCCGTCCTCTTCGAGGAGCTGCTGCGGCACGGCGTCGGACTCCTCGCCGCCTCCCTCCGGGAGGCGGCCGAGAGGACGGCCAGGGACGGCGGGAGCAAGGTGGACGCCCTGGACGCGATGATCCGCGCCGGTCTCGTCTTCATCGACCGCTACCCCGCCTTCACCCAGCTCTACGTGGCCGAGATGTGGCGCACCAACCGCGCCTGGCAGTCGACCCTGATGGTGGTCAGGCAGCAGGCGGTCTCGGTCGTCGAGGACGTGCTGCGCGAGGGCGTGGCGAACGGCGAGTTCAGCGACGAGATCGACGTACCGCTGACCGCGTCGGCACTGGTCGGCATGGTGCTGGTGGCCGCGCTGGACTGGCAGTCCTTCCAGCCGGAGCGGTCCCTGGACGACGTGCACGCGGCGCTGTCCCGGCTGCTCCAGGGACGCGTGAGCGGGCCCGGCCGCCGCTGAGCACCCGTCCCGGTCGCTGATCCCTCCTCAGGGCCGCCCAGCACGGCAGGAGGACAGAGACGGCACGGACGACGAAAGCGCCGGTCCGATGTGGCCGCGTCCCCCGCGGGCCACCTCGAACCGGCGCCTTCTCGTGCTCCCCCGTTTCACTTCCCCCGTTGGGCCCCCGTTCTCGGTCGTTCCCCCGGGTTCCCCCGTGTCTCGCTCCCGCCGACGCGCGGCCGGCGGAAGGAGCGGATCGTGGGCGGCTCCGTTCCGGCGCCCCGTGTCGCCGGTGCCGGAGCCAAGCCCCTTTCCGTGTCTCCACTGTCTCGTTCGCGCAGGTCGCAGCCCATCCGCGCGGCTACTCATCTCCGTCACTAGGTACGGATACTCAGCCCTGCGCACTCACCCCCAGGACGCTCCGTTGCCGACTGGTTACCAGCGCGCCCGCGTCCGTACTCCCCCGGCGGTTCCGCTGAGGCGGACCGCGCCGTCCGTGACTGTCGGTGGCGGTCGATAAAGTCGCAGGCATGGGACGGATTGCGGTGATCGGCGCCGGGACGGGCGCGATGGCGGCCGCCGCCCGGCTGGCCGTCGCGGGCCACCGGGTGACGGTGTACGAGCGTGCGCAGACGTACGGCGGTTCGGTGCGCCGCGTCGAGCGGGACGGCTTCGCCTTCGACACCGGTCCCGGGCTGCTGACCCTGCCCGCCGTCTGGCGCGATCTCTTCGTCAAGACCGGCAAGGAGCCGCTGGAGGAGTGCGTCGAGCTGGTCCAGGTCGATCCGTCCTCACGGCACGTGTTCGCGGACGGCACCGGGGCCGCGCTGCCCAACGCGTCGCGCGCGGGCGTCGTCGCCGCGCTGGACGAGGCGCTCGGATCCGGCGCCGGCGGCCGCTGGGGCGACTTCCTGGTGCGGGCCCGCGAGGCCTGGGACCGCACCCGCCGCCCGCTCCTGGAGGAGCCCCTGTGGCCCAACTGGCCGGTGCTGGCGGACCGCGAGCCCTATCCGGCGGTCCCGCACAAGCGGCTGCTGCGCACCCGGCAGGCGGCCACGCTCGCCGAGATCGGCGCCTGGGAGCTGCGCGACCCCCGGCTCGCCGCGCTCCTGGACAGCCACGCGCTCGCGTACGGCCTCGATCCGCGCACCGCCCCCGCGAGCGCCGCCGTGCTGCCGTACATGGAGCACGCCTTCGGCACCTGGTACGTCCGCGGCGGCATGCGGGAGCTGGCGCGCGCGGTGTACGAGCGGTGCCTGGCCCGCAGGGTCGAGTTCCGCTTCGGCGCCGAGGTGACGGGCGTGCTGGAGAAGGACGGCCGGGCGGCGGGTGTGGAGCTGGCGGACGGCGCGCCGGCGGAGGCGGACCACGTGGTCGCCGGTGTGCGTCCCGCCCGTCTGCGCCAGCTGACGCAGCACCGGCTCGACGACGAGGGCGACGTACGGCCCGGCACCGGCGCCCGTCCCGGGCGGTTCACCGTGCTGCTGGCGCTGCGCGGCGCGCGGGAGGCCGGCGCGGTGCATCGCACGATCGTCCACGCCCCGGACCGTACGGCCGAGCTGGACGCCCTCGGCTCCCCGTCCCCCGAGCTCGTCCGGCCCACCGTGACCGTGCTGCGGCCGGACGACCCGGCGCTGCGGCCGGACGGCGACCACGAGTCGGTGGTCCTTTCCGCGGTGGTCCCGCCTGACGGCGACCGGGACCAGCCCGGAGGGCGCGAAGCCCTCGCGGGCGAGCTCGTCGCCGCGGCGGAGGCGGCGATACCAGGGCTGCGGGAGCGGATCGTGTGGCGCGAGGAGGCGGAGTCCGGCTTCGGCGGGGTGTCCGCGCCGTCGCTGGCCGCCGGGGGCGGGCGCTTCCTGCACCCGGCCAACACCACCCGCCTGCCGGGGCTGTACCGGGTCGGCGGCTGGGCCCATCCCGGCGGCGGCCTCGCGCACGCAGGCATGTCCGGCGCGCTGGTGGCCGGACTCATCGTGGAGGGACCGGAGTTCAGAGGCTCGCAGTGAGCCTCGTCCGTTGAGTTGAGTGGGTGGAGGAGTGCGGGGGCGAAGGGCGCTCAGAAGCGGTACTGCTCGTCGAACCCGTTCCCCTGGGTCTGCCCCTGGCCGTTGCCCTGGTAGGGGTAGGGCTGCTCCGGCGGGAGCTCGCCGCCATAGGTCTCGTCGGTGCGCTGCTGCGGGACCCACACCCCGCCGGACGGGGTCTCGCCGCCGTAGCCCTGCTGGCCGTACTGCTGCTGGTCCTGGCCGTAGCCCTGCTGGCCGTACTGCTGCGCGTAGCCGGTGTCGTAGCCGCCGCCGTAGGTCTGCGTGCCGATGTACGGGTCGGAGTAGGCGGCGTACTGCTGCTGGCCACTGGTGTCGTAGCCGTACTGCTGCTGGTCGTAGCCCGAGTAGTCGTAGGCGTAGGCCTGGTCGGCGCCCTGGGCGGCCGCCGCGTACTGGTCCTGGGCCTGGCCCGCGCCGGCGTAGGCGGCGTTGTCGTAGATGCCGTACGAACCGGTGTCGTCGGGCATGGGCTGCGGCTCGTACACCGTGGTGCTCTCGGCGGCCGTGGGCTGGGCCTGGTGAGCCGGGGTGAAGACGTCGTCGCGGTCGTAGTCGTCGTCGTTGTAGGCGACGTTCTCGCGGGTGTAGGCGGCCCGCTCGTCGTATCCGCCGTCGCCCGCCTCGAGGTCGGAGACCTCCAGGGTCGGGTCCTGGTGCTCCACCCTGCCGCGGCGCCGCTTGCTGCCGTCCTCGCCCTCGGGGCGCTTGACCGCCCAGCCCGACGAGAAGCCGCGGCGGAAGGAGAGGGTGACGTAGGTCTGGCCGACCGCGAACGCGGCCGCGCCCAGTCCGATGACGATCACCGAGGGGATCAGCACCCCGATGACGACACCCAGGAATCCCGCGAACGCAAGCAGCCGCCAGCGCAGCCGCGCCTTGTACTGCAGCAGTACTTCACCGAGCAGCCACAGTGCGACGATGCCGAACGCGATATAGAGGACCGTCCAGCCCATGTACGCCCCTCTCCCAGTCGCCGCTACGCAGTGTGTCGTACTCCGGTGCGGCCGGTCTAGGCCTGCGGGGGGTGGTGCAGGCCCAGGTTCTCGTAGATTTCCAGCGTGGCCGTGGAGTTGTTGAGCGTGATGAAGTGCAGACCGGGCACTCCCTCGGCCAGCAGCCGTGCGCAGAACTCCGTGGCGAATTCAATGCCAATGGAGCGTACAGCCGCCGGATCGTCTTTTGCTGTGAGGATTCGCTCTTTCAGGACGGACGGGATGTGGGCGTTGCTGAGCTGTGGCAACCGTTCCAGCATCTTCACACTCGTCACCGGCATCACTTCGGGGATGACGGGCGTCTCGCAGCCGGCCCCGGAGACGCGGTCGCGCAGCCGCAGGTAGGACTCCGGCTGGAAGAACATCTGCGTGATCGCGTAGTCGGCGCCCGCCCGGCACTTGTCCACGAAGTGCGAGACGTCCGTGTCCCAGTCGCCGGAGCGCGGGTGCATCTCCGGGAAGGCCGCGACGCCCACGCAGAAGTCGCCGGACTCCTTGATGAGCTGGACGAGGTCCGCCGCGTAGGCGAGGCCCTTCGGGTGCGGCACCCAGTCGCCCATGGGGTCGCCGGGCGGGTCGCCGCGCACGGCGAGCATGTTGCGGATCCCGGCGTCGGCGTACTGGCCGATGATGTTGCGCAGTTCGGCGACGGAGTGGTTGACCGCGGTGAGGTGGGCGACCGGCGTCAGCGTGGTGTCGGCGACGATCTGCTCGGTCTCCTTGACCGTGCCCGCGCGCGTGGAGCCGCCGGCGCCGTACGTCACGGAGACGAAGTCGGGAGCCACCGCCTCGACCCTGCGCAGCGCGCTCCACAGGTTCCGCTCGCCCTTGGGCGTCTTGGGCGCCGAGAACTCGAAGGAGTACGTCGTCTTGCCCGTGGCGAGCATGTCGCGCACGGTGCGTGCGCGATCAGTCCTTGTGGATGCGGTTCCGAGGGCCATACTCGCAGGTTAACCAGGGGGCGACGGTCCCCCAACCGAACGCGGGATTTTTACCCGAATTGTCGACTTGCTGTCCACGCCTCGGACAGTCGGCGCGCTCGGGGGCCGGTCGGGGCGCTCAGGGACGGCCAGGGCGCTCAGACCTGCCGCAGCCGCTTGGCGAACTCCGCCGCCGCGGCACCCGGGTCCGCCGCCTCGGTGATCGCGCGGACGACGACGACCCGGCGGGCTCCGGCGTCCAGCACCTGGTCGAGGTTGGCGAGGTCGATGCCGCCGATGGCGAACCAGGGGCGGTCGGTGCCGAGGGAGGCGGTGTACCGGACCAGGTCGAGGCCGGGGGCGTGGCGGCCCGGCTTGGTCGGGGTCGGCCAGCAGGGTCCGGTGCAGAAGTAGTCGACGCCCACCTGGACGGCGGCCGCGGCGGCCTCGGACTCCGCGTGCGTCGAGCGGCCGACGAGGACGTCGCCGCCGAGGATCGCGCGGGCCGCGGGGACCGGGAGGTCGCCCTGGCCCAGGTGGAGAACGTCCGCGCCGGCCGCGTGCGCGACGTCGGCCCGGTCGTTGACCGCGAGCAGCCTGCCGTGGCGGGCGCAGGCGTCGGCGAAGACCTCGAGGTGCTCCAGCTCCTCGCCGGCCTCCATGCCCTTGTCGCGCAGCTGCACGATGTCGACACCGCCCGCCAGCACGGCGTCCAGGAACTGCGGCAGATCACCCTGGCGCCTGCGCGCGTCCGTGCAGAGGTAGACGCGGGCGTCGGCGAGGCGGGCGCGTGCGGTGGCTGCGGTGCCGGGCATGTGGGTGTCCCCCGTTGTCGGTGGCGTACGGGCCGCGAGCCCGCGGGAAGCTTCGGTGCTGCGGCCGCAGTGAACCACGGCCGCGGCCCGCGCGGACCCCGGCCCGTACGCCGGACGGTGTTCGGATCAGCGAGTTCGGCTCAGACGGCGAGCGCCTGGGCGCGGCGCTTCACCTCCGTGCCTCGATTCTCGCTGAGGGCCTGGGCGGGGGTGCCCGGCAGGCTCTCGTCGGGAGTGAAGAGCCACTCGAGCATCTCCTCGTCCGTGAAGCCGTCGTCGCGCAGGAGCGTCAGGGTGCCGCTGAGGCCCTTGACGACCTTGTTCCCGTCGATGAAGGCGGCGGGGACGTGCAGTGCGCGGTTCTCACCACGGCGTACGGCGATGAGCTGGCCCTCCTTGACCAGCTGCCGCACTCGCGTCACCTCGACATCGAGCATCTCTGCGATGTCGGGGAGGGTGAGCCAGGCGGGGACGAGAGCATCGATCTTTGCGTCAATCTCGGTCACGGAATCAAGCCTGCCATCCCGCACTGACAGTCGGAAGCCAGGCTGGCCCGACCCGGGGGTCGCGCGTTACGCCGTGGCGGCCTTCAGGGGCCGGGCCGGGTCGCCGATGCGCTCGGCGTCCATCGGTGTGCCGGCCTCGATCAGCCGTCTGCCCTGCGCCAGGTCCCGGGGCCGGCCGACCGCGAGCAGGCCGACCAGACGGCCCTCGCGCAGCCAGCAGACGGACCAGGCGGGCCCGGCCGGGTCGCCGCGCCACAGGGTCGTGTCGGCGGAGGCGTGGTGACCGGCGTACTGGACGAAACGGCCGAACTGCTCGGACCAGAAGTACGGGACGGGGTCGTAGACGGCCGGCGGCACCCCGGTGCTGCCGCCGACGATGTTCTCGGCGACCGTCCGCGGCCCCTGGAGGGCGTTGTCCCAGTGGTGGACGAGCAGGCGCTCGCCGTAGCGCCCCGACGGGAAGGAGGCGCAGTCGCCGACGGCGTAGACGTCCGGTGCCGAGGTGCGCAGATGGGCGTCGGCGACGACCTCGTGGTGCCTGCCGAGCTCGATGCCGGAGCCGCTCAGCCAGGCCGTGGCGGGGCGGGCGCCGATGCCGACCACGACCGCGCCCGCGGGCAGCCGCGAGCCGTCGTCGAGGACGACCGCGCCGGGCTCGACGCGCTCCACGCGCGCGTGGGTGCGCAGTTCGACACCGGCGTCGGCGTACCAGCGGGCCATCGGCGCGGCCACCTCGGCGGGCAGGGCGCCGGCGAGCGGCCGGTCCGCCGCCTCGACGACGGTCACCGCGCAGCCCGCCTCGCGTGCGGCCGTGGCGAACTCGGCGCCGATCCAGCCCGCGCCGACCACCACGATGTCGTGCTGCCGGGCGAGGACGGGCCGCAGCCGCTCGGCGTCGTCCAGGGTGCGCAGCAGATGTACGCCGGGGACGCCCTCGGCGCCCGGCAGCCGAATCGGTTCGGCACCGGTGGCGAGCACGAGGACGTCGTACCGGACGGGACCGGCCTCGGTGTCCAGCTCGTGCTCGGCGGGGCGCAGGCCCAGCACCTCGCACCCGAGCTGAAGCTCGATGCCGAGCGCCTCGAAGTCGACGTCGAAGGCGGAGCCCTCGGACTTGCCGAGCAGGACGGCCTTGGAGAGCGGGGGCCGGTCGTAGGGCTGGTGGGGCTCGGCGCCGATCAGGGTCACGCGGCCGGTGAAGCCCTGCTCGCGCAGCGCCACCGCGGACTGCACACCGGCCATGCCCGCACCCACCACGACCACGCGCCGCGAGGGCGATCCACCCGTCTCCTGCGTCTGCTCGCTCACCTGATCACCCTAGCCAACTGACAAAATGTCAGTCAGCAGTCGTGCTCACTCAGTGACCTGCTCCACAACGCTGGTGCCGCTGCCGCTCTGCGACTCCCACTCCCAGGTCTCCTCCAGCCGCACGCGCCCGTCCGGCAGCTCCACCACCGTGGACACGCAGTGCCCCGAGGACGTCGTCCCGTCGCGCTTGAGCTGCACGTACCGGAAGTCCAGCCGGTCGCCGTCCCGGGTACCCACCAGATGGCCCCGTACGACGTCCCCGCCCGCGTACGCGGCCCAGATCTCGCCGTCCTTCTCGTGGTACGTGAACCGGGTCCGCGTACCCACCTGACCTGGGGCCTGGTCGGCGACAGGGGCGAGGACGAGTCCGTCCAGCGAGCGGGGCATGGCGGGAGGCTCCCTTACAGAGGCGCGGAGGGTCGGGCTAGGGTGGCCAACGTACAAGCACTCGCGGGAGCCCGGACGCACCGGGCTGAGAGGGAGGCTGGCGGCCTCCGACCGTACGAACCTGATCCGGGTCATGCCGGCGAAGGGAGGGGCTGGACGCCCATGCCGTCACGTATGTCGGACGTCCTCGTCGTCGGGGGCGGAATCATCGGCCTGGTCACGGCCTGGCGCGCCGCGCAGCGCGGGTTCGCCACGGCCCTCGTGGATCCCGAACCGGGGGGCGGTGCCGCGCAGGTGGCCGCCGGGATGCTCGCCGCGGTCACCGAACTGCACTACGGCGAGCAGACCCTGCTCGGCCTGAACCTCGCCTCGGCCCGCCGCTATCCGGAGTTCGCGGCCGAGCTGACCGAGCTCACCGGCCACGACCTCGGCTACCGCCGGTGCGGCACCCTCGCCGTCGCGCTGGACGCCGACGACCGCGCCCATCTGCGCGAACTGCACGCCCTGCAGCGGGAGTCGGGGCTGGAGTCGGAGTGGCTGTCGGGCCGCGACTGCCGGCGCCTGGAGCCGATGCTCGCGCCGGGCGTGCGCGGCGGGCTCCGGGTCGACGGCGACCACCAGATCGACCCGCGGCGGCTGGCACGCGCGCTGGTCGCCGCGTGCGAGCACGCGGGCGTGGTCTTCCACCGCCAGTGGGCCGAGCGCTTCCACGTCGCGGGCGACCGGGCCCGCGGTGTCACCACGGCGGACGGCACCGAACTGGGCGCGGGCCAGGTGGTGCTGGCCGCCGGCAGCCTCAGCGGGCGGCTCCCCGGTGTCCCCGACGACGTGCTGCCGCCAGTGCGGCCGGTGAAGGGGCAGGTGCTGCGGCTGACCGTGCCGCGGCGGTTCGCGCCCTTCCTGAGCCGCACCGTGCGCGCGGTGGTGCGCGGCAGCCAGGTCTACCTGGTGCCGCGCGAGAACGGCGAGCTGGTGATCGGCGCGACCACCGAGGAGCTCGGCTGGGACACGACGGTCACCGCGGGCGGGGTCTACGAGCTGCTGCGCGACGCGCACGAACTGGTCCCCGGCATCACCGAGCTGCCGCTGACGGAGACGCGCGCGGGTCTGCGCCCGGGCTCCCCCGACAACGCGCCCCTGCTCGGCCCGACGCAGCTGCCCGGGCTCCTGCTGGCCACCGGGCACCACCGCAACGGCGTGCTGCTCACGCCGGTCACCGGCGACGCCATGGCGCACGTCCTGACCACCGGTGAACTGCCGGACGAGGCCCGCCCGTTCACCCCGAGGCGCTTCGCGCGCGTGGAGCAGCCCGTATGAACATCTCCGTCAACGGGGAGCCCCGGGAGTTCGCTTCCGGCACCGCTCTCGACACCGTCGTGCGGACGCTGACCCCGGCCCCCTCCGGCGTGGCCGCCGCCCTCAACGAAACCGTCGTCCCGCGCGCGCAGTGGCCGGCGACGCCCCTCTCCGACGGGGACCGCGTCGAGGTCCTCACCGCCGTCCAAGGAGGCTGACCCATGGCCGACGATCCCTTCGCCCTCGGCGGTACGTCCTTCACGTCCCGCCTGATCATGGGTACCGGCGGTGCCCCGAGCCTCGACGTGCTGGAGCGGGCGCTGGTGGCGTCCGGCACGGAGCTGACCACGGTCGCGATGCGGCGCGTGGACCCCTCGGTGCACGGCTCGGTGCTCTCCGTCCTGGACCGGCTCGGCATCCGGGTACTGCCGAACACGGCCGGCTGCTTCACCGCCGGGGAGGCGGTGCTGACCGCGCGGCTGGCGCGCGAGGCCCTCGGCACCGATCTGGTCAAGCTCGAGGTGATCGCCGACGAGCGCACCCTGCTGCCCGATCCGATCGAGCTGCTCGACGCCGCCGAGACCCTGGTCGACGACGGCTTCACCGTGCTGCCGTACACCAACGACGACCCCGTCCTCGCCCGGAAGCTGGAGGACGCCGGCTGCGCGGCGATCATGCCGCTCGGCTCGCCCATCGGCTCCGGTCTCGGCATCCGCAACCCGCACAACTTCCAGCTGATCACCGAGCACGCGTGCGTGCCGGTGATCCTGGACGCGGGCGCCGGTACGGCCTCGGACGCGGCGCTCGCGATGGAGCTGGGGTGCGCGGGTGTGATGCTCGCCTCGGCGGTGACGCGGGCGCAGGAGCCGCAGCTGATGGCCGAGGCCATGAAGCACGCGGTGGAGGCGGGCCGGCTGGCGTACCGGGCGGGCCGCATTCCGCGCCGTCACTTCGCCGAGGCGTCCTCGCCGCACCAGGGGCGCGCGCACCTGGATCCCGAGCGTCCCGCCTTCTGAACGCGCGTTCGACGGGCCCCGGAAACGGGTGCGAGGTCCGTCACAGGTCGGCTGCAGTCACGCCCCGATCCGGCAGGAACGGACGGCCTTGTCGGTCACGGCTCGTACACTCACCTGCGTGGATACGACCCTTCAGGACCCTCTGGTCGGGCAGGTGCTCGACGGGCGCTATCGCGTGGACGCGCGGATCGCGGTCGGCGGGATGGCCACGGTCTACCGGGCCCTGGACACCCGCCTGGACCGTGTGCTCGCGCTGAAGGTGATGCACCCGACGCTCGCCGCCGACGGCACCTTCGTCGAGCGGTTCATCCGGGAGGCGAAGTCGGTCGCCCGGCTGGCCCACCCGAACGTGGTGCAGGTCTTCGACCAGGGCACCGACGGGTCGTACGTCTATCTCGCCATGGAGTACGTCGCCGGGTGCACCCTGCGTGACGTGCTGCGCGAGCGCGGGGCGCTGCAGCCGCGCGCCGCCCTGGACATCCTGGAGCCGGTCCTCGCCGCGCTCGGTGCCGCGCACCGGGCCGGATTCGTGCACCGGGACATGAAGCCGGAGAACGTCCTGATAGGGGATGACGGCCGGGTCAAGGTCGCCGACTTCGGGCTGGTCCGCGCGGTGAACACCGTCACCAGCACGACGGGCACCGTCCTCGGCACCGTCTCCTACCTCGCACCGGAGCAGATCGAGCACGGCATCGCCGACCCCCGGGTCGACGTGTACGCGTGCGGTGTCGTCCTGTACGAGATGCTGACCGGCGACCGCCCGCACGGCGGGGACTCGCCGGCCACCGTCCTCTACAAGCACATCCACGAGGACGTCCCGCCGCCGTCGGCCGCCGTGCCGGGGCTGGCGTACGCGCTGGACGAGCTGGTCGCGGTGGCCACCGCGCGCACCCCGGACCGCCGTCCGCAGGACGCGGTGGCGCTCCTCGCGCATGTGCGGGACGTGCGGGTCTCGCTCGACGCGGACCAGCTCGACGCGATGCCGCCGCAGGCCCTCGCCCCGGCGCACCTGGACATCTCCCAGGACCGTACGAGCGTGATCCCGCGCGCGCTGGCGATGCAGCAGCCGCTGCCGGTGAACGAGGACGAGGTCCTGCGCACCAGCCGGCTGGAGAGTCCGCCGCCCCTGCCGCCGCGCCGCCGTGGCGCGGGCGCCCGGCGCGGTCCGGTCGCGATCGTCCTCGCCGTGCTGCTGGTCCTCGGGGTCGGCGCGGGCGTCTGGTACATCAACTCCGGGCAGTTCACCAAGGTCCCGCCGGTGCTGGCGAAGACCCAGACGGAGGCGCGCAAGCAGCTCGGGGAGGCCGGTCTCGACCTCGGGACGGTCAAGCACGCCTACAGCGACACGGTGAAGCGGGGCACGGTCATCAGCGCGGACCCGGTGCCGGGGACGCGCATCCGCGACAACGCCTCCGTGACGCTCACCATCTCCGACGGCCCGGAGACCGTGCGGGTGCCGGACCTGGAGGGCCGGACGCTGGCCGAGGCGAGGGCCCGGCTGAAGAAGGCCGCGCTGGAGCCCGGCATGGTCACCCGTGAGTTCAGCGACGAGGTCGACAAGGGCTCCGTGATCTCCACCTCCCCGGAGGCGGGCACCACGCGGCACGCGGGCTCGGCGATCGCGCTGGTCGTGAGCAAGGGCTCCCCCGTGGACGTCCCGGACGTCACCGGGGAGGACCTGGAGGAGGCGAAGGCGGACCTGGAGGACGCGGGCCTGGCGGTGAAGGTCGCCCCGGGGCGGGTCAACTCCGAGTTCGACAAGGGCCAGGTCGCCACGCAGACGCCCGCGGGCGACGGCCAGGCCGCCGAGGGTGACACGGTCACGCTGACCCTGTCCAAGGGCCCGGTCATGGTCGAGGTCCCGGACGTCAAGGGCGACAGCGTCGACGACGCGAAGCAGACGCTGGAGGGCGCCGGCTTCAAGGTCAGCGAGGACCGCGGCCTGCTGGGCCTGTTCGGCGACACCGTCAAGGACCAGTCCGTGAAGGGCGGCGACAAGGCGCCCAAGGGGTCGACGATCACCATCAAGATCCGGTGACGGGGCACGTCGCAGCGCGTGACACCCTGGACCGGTGAAGAGTCAGCAGCCCCGCAACCCCGTCGGCGGCCACGTCCCCGTGGCCGGCGGCCTGAGCTCCGTCGGCCTGTCCTACGCGCATGACCTCAAGGCCGAGACGGTGCAGGTCTTCGTCGCCAACCCGCGCGGCTGGGCCACGCCCACCGGCAATCCGCGGCAGGACGAGGAGTTCCGGGCGGTGTGCGAGGCCGAGTCCATCCCGGCGTACGTCCATGCCCCGTACCTGATCAACTTCGGTTCGCACACCGCGGCGACCGTCGAGAGGTCCGTGGAGTCGATGCGGCACTCGCTGCGGCGCGGGCGGGAGATCGGGGCGCTCGGCGTGGTCGTGCACACGGGCAGCGCGACCGGCGGCCGGGAGCGGTCGGTGGCCCTGAAGCAGGTACGGGAGCACCTGCTGCCGCTGCTGGACGAGCTCACCCATGACGACGACCCGTTCCTGCTGCTGGAGTCGACGGCCGGGCAGGGCGCCTCGCTGTGCTCGCGGACCTGGGACTTCGGGCCGTACTTCGAGGCGCTGGACGCTCACCCCAGGCTGGGAGTCTGCCTGGACACCTGCCACATCTTCGCGGCCGGCCACGACCTGGCCGGGCCGAGCGGCATGCACCAGACCCTCGATCTGCTGGTGGACACGGTCGGCGAGGGCCGGCTGAAGCTGATCCACGCCAACGACTCCAAGGACGTGGTCGGCGCGCACAAGGACCGGCACGAGAACATCGGCGCAGGTCACATCGGCGAGGACCCGTTCCGGGCGCTGATGACCCACCCCGCGACCGAGGGCGTACCGCTGATCATCGAGACGCCCGGCGGCAAGGAGGGGCACGCGGCGGACGTGGAGCGGCTGAAGAAACTCCGTGATTCTTAGCGCGTGAGGGAATACCCCCAGGGGGTATGCGGTTCCAGCTCGGTGCAGGAACCGTGACCTGACATTGGGGGCAGCAGCATGGACCACGAGACACACGCACACGCGCCGGCCCGGCCGCACGCACACCACCACCCGGCCGGGGCCACCTGGAGCACGGCCGCACAGGCGACCCTGCACTGCCTCACCGGCTGCGCCATCGGCGAGGTGCTGGGCATGGTGATCGGCACCGCGCTGGGCTGGGGCAACCTCTCCACGACGGTCCTGGCGATCGTCCTCGCGTTCTTCTTCGGCTACTCGCTCACCCTGCGCGGGGTACTCAAGGCAGGCGTCGGCTTCCGGGCGGCCTTCCGGGTGGCGCTGGCCGCGGACACCCTGTCCATCGCCGTGATGGAGCTGATCGACAACGGCGTGATCGTGCTGTGGCCCGACGCCATGGACGCCACCCTCGCCGACCCGCTGTTCTGGGTCTCGCTGGCGATCTCGCTCGTGCTCGCCTTCGTCGTGACGACACCGGTGAACAAGTGGATGATCGGCCGCGGCAAGGGCCACGCGGTGGTGCACGCCTACCACCACTGACGGCGTCCGCCGGGAGTCAGAGCTCGGGGCCGTCCCCGGGCTCCTCCTGGTAGGAGTAGCGCTGCTCCTTCCAGGGGTCGCCGACGTTGTGGTAGCCGCGCTCCTCCCAGAAGCCGCGGCGGTCGGCGGTCATGTACTCCACGCCGCGGACCCACTTGGGGCCCTTCCAGGCGTACAGATGGGGCACGACGAGGCGCAGCGGGAAGCCGTGTTCCGCCGTCAGCAGCTCGCCGTCCTTGTGGGTGGCGAAGATGGTCCGCTCGGAGGCGAAGTCCGCGAGGCGCAGGTTGGAGCTGAAGCCGTACTCGGCCCACACCATCACATGGGTGACCGCGGGCGCGGGCGGTGCGATCCGCAGGATCGTCCGGGCCGGGATGCCGCCCCATTCGGCGCCGAGCATGCTGAACTTCGTCACGCAGTGCAGATCGGCCATGACGGTGGTGTACGGCAGGGCCGCGAACTCCTCGTGGGTCCAGCAGTGCTTGCCACCGTCCTCGGTGGCACCGAAGACCCGGAACTCCCAGCGCTCGGGGCGGAACTTGGGGACGGGTCCGTAGTGCGTGACCGGCCAGCCCCGTTGCAGGCGCTGTCCCGGCGGAAGCTCAGGCTGTGCTGCTCTTCCCGAATCGTGTTCTCCCGATTCGCGCTCCACCGGCTGACCCATGCCTCCATCCTGACAGACCGGGAACGGTGCACCTGACCGGCCTCTGCAAACATGGGCAATTGCCATCAAGCATGCACGTACTTACTAAGTGAAGACTTACTGGACGATCTTGGATGCCGGTGCAATCATGCGGCCCAACCTGCCAGTCCCCCGCGCGGAAGGAGCCTCTGCGATGCAGGGCGACCCCGAGGTCATCGAATTCCTCAACGAGCAGCTCTCCGGCGAGCTGACCGCGATCAACCAGTACTTCCTGCACGCGAAGATGCAGGAGAACTTCGGCTGGACGAAGCTCGCGAAGTACACGCGTCACGAGTCCTTCGACGAGATGAAGCACGCGGAGGTGCTCACCGACCGCATCCTCTTCCTCGAAGGGCTGCCGAACTACCAGCGGCTCTTCCACGTACGCGTGGGACAGACCGTCAAGGAGATGTTCGAGGCCGACCGGCAGATCGAGGTCGAGGCCATCGACCGCCTCAGGCGGGGCATCAAGGTGATGCGCGACAAGGGCGACATCACGTCCGCCAACATCTTCGAGTCGATCCTGGAGGACGAGGAGCACCACATCGACTATCTCGACACCCAGCTGGAGCTGGTCGAGAAGCTCGGCGAGGCGCTCTACATCGCGCAGCTCATCGAGCAGCCGGAGAGCTAGGCGGCCTCGTCCAGTCCGGCCAGGGCGGGCGTGTCCTGCTCGACGGACTCGCGGCGGGGAAGCGCGCCGCGGCCGAGCATCGCCTGGATGCGCCGCACACACGAACCGCAGTCGGTGCCCGCCTTGCAGGCGGAGGCGATCTGGCGGGGGCTGCAGGCGCCGTTCTCCGCGTGCTGCTTGACCTGCTGTTCGGTGATCCCGAAGCAACTGCAGACGTACACGCGGCTCACCTCCCGGCGGGGTCGAAGTGCTCTCCCCGATGATCGGTGAGGCTAACCTAACCTTACCCGGCGGACAGGAAGCGCAAAAGTGGAGTGGTGCGCGGATCGTATGTGATCCGCGCCCCACTTCATGCGCCGGTAACAGGCGAACCCGTCACTGGTCCCTGTACATCTCCGCGACGAGGAACGCCAGGTCGAGGGACTGGCTGCGGTTCAGCCGCGGGTCGCAGGCCGTCTCGTAGCGCTGGTGCAGGTCGTCGACGAAGATCTCGTCGCCGCCGCCCACGCACTCGGTGACGTCGTCACCGGTGAGCTCGACGTGGATGCCGCCCGGGTGGGTGCCCAGGCTCTTGTGGACCTCGAAGAAGCCCTTGACCTCGTCGAGCACGTCGTCGAAGCGGCGGGTCTTGTGGCCGGAGGCCGCCTCGAAGGTGTTGCCGTGCATCGGGTCGGTGACCCAGGCCACGGTGGCACCGGAGGCGGTGACCTTCTCGATCAGTTCGGGGAGCTTGTCGCGGACCTTGTCGGCGCCCATGCGGACGATGAAGGTCAGCCGGCCCGGCTCGCGCTCCGGGTCCAGGCGCTCGATGTACTGCAGCGCCTCCTCGGCCGTCGTCGTCGGGCCGAGCTTGATGCCGATCGGGTTGCGGATCTTCGAGGCGAACTCGATGTGCGCGCCGTCCAGCTGCCGGGTGCGCTCACCGATCCACACCATGTGCCCGGAGACGTCGTAGAGCTGCCCGGTGCGGGAGTCGACGCGGGTCAGCGCGGACTCGTAGTCGAGCAGCAGCGCCTCGTGCGAGGAGTAGAACTCGACCGTCTTGAACTCCTCCGGGTCGGCCCCGCAGGCGTGCATGAAGTTGAGCGCGTTGTCGATCTCGCGCGCCAGCTGCTCGTAGCGCTGCCCGGACGGGGACGACTTCACGAAGTCCTGGTTCCAGGCGTGCACCTGGCGCAGGTCGGCGTAGCCGCCGGTGGTGAAGGCGCGCACCAGGTTCAGCGTGGAGGCGGAGGCGTTGTACATCCGCTTCAGGCGCTCGGGGTCCGGGACGCGGGCGGCCTCGTTGAAGTCGAAGCCGTTGACCGAGTCGCCGCGGTAGGTCGGCAGGGTCACGCCGTCGCGGGTCTCGGTGCCCTTGGAGCGCGGCTTGGAGTACTGGCCGGCGATGCGGCCCACCTTCACGACCGGCACCGAGGCGGCGTACGTCAGCACGGCGCCCATCTGGAGCAGCGTCTTGAGCTTGTTGCGGATGTGGTCCGCGGACACCGCGTCGAACGCCTCGGCGCAGTCGCCTCCCTGGAGGAGGAACGCCTCTCCCTTGGCGACGGCCGCCATCCGGGCGCGCAGCTGGTCGCACTCGCCCGCGAAGACGAGCGGCGGATACGACGCGAGGTCCGCAACAACTGCGCGCAGAGCCTCGGTGTCGGGGTACTCGGGCTGCTGCGCCGCGGGCAGGTTTCGCCAGGTGTTGCCAGCGCTCGCGCTGGTCTTAGCGTTCACGGTCACGACCTCAACATTACGGGGTCGTGTCGGGCGTCCTGCCCCATGCCCAGCAATTGAGACACGGGGTACGACTGCCGGACATGCGGTAAGGTGCGTCGCATGTTCGCGCACTCGACCCAGAACTGGTGGTGGACCGCTCATCCGGCGGCCCACTGACTGCGCGTACGCAAGACTTCGCGAAGGCCGCCCGAGGGGCGGCCTTCGGCGTTCCCGGGGTCGTTCCTCTCCTCCGTCGACACGGTCGGCGACGACCGAGAAGGAACCGGGACCCATGAACCTGCTGGACCTGCTGCACGACCCCAGGCCGTTCGCCCTGCTGCGGCGCCGTGCCCCGGGCCATGACGAGAACACCGTCGAGCTCCTCCTCGGCCCGGTCAGCACCTACGACCGCCTCGCCGACCTGCCCGGCGAGGGGCTCGCGCTGGTCCCCTTCCGCCAGATCCGGGAGCGCGGCTTCGACGTCCGCGACGACGGCACGCCCCTGGCCTTCCTCACCCCCGAGGAGTCGTACGAGATCCCGATCGCCGACGTACTCACGCAGCTCCCCGCCCAGGAGGTGCGGGTGACGGGCGGCGGCTTCGACGTCGGCGACGAGGAGTACGGCGAGATCGTCGGCCGGGTGCTGCGCGGGGAGATCGGGCGGGGCGAGGGCGCCAACTTCGTGATCCGGCGGACGTACGAAGGGGAGATCCCGGGGTTCTCGCGCGCGGACGCCCTGGCGCTCTTCCGGCGGCTGCTGGAGGGCGAGCGGGGCGCGTACTGGACGTTCGTCGTGCACACCGGGGAGCGGACGCTGGTCGGGGCCAGCCCAGAGGTGCATGTGCGGATGACCGGCGGCACGGTCGTCATGAACCCGATCAGCGGGACGTACCGCTATCCCGCCGAGGGCCCGACCCCGGAGCACCTGCTCGAGTTCCTCGCCGACGGCAAGGAGATCGAGGAGTTGTCGATGGTGGTCGACGAGGAGCTCAAGATGATGTGCACCGTCGGCGACATGGGCGGCGTCGTCGTCGGGCCGCGGCTGAAGGAGATGGCCCATCTCGCGCACACCGAGTACGAGTTGCGCGGGAAGTCGTCGCTGGACGTGCGCGAGGTCCTGAAGGAGACCATGTTCGCGGCGACCGTCACCGGGTCGCCGGTGCAGAACGCCTGCCGGGTCATCGAGCGCCACGAGCCCCTCGGTCGCGACGGTGTGGCGCGCGGCTACTACGCGGGCGCGCTGGCCCTGCTCGGCCGGGACTCCGGCGGTGCGCAGACCCTCGACTCCCCCATCCTGATCCGCACCGCCGACATCTCCGCCGACGGGCGCCTCAGGGTCCCGGTCGGCGCCACCCTGGTGCGCGGCTCGGACCCGGCGGGCGAGGTCGCGGAGACGCACGCGAAGGCGGCGGGCGTGCTGGCGGCCCTGGGCGTGCGCCCGGGTCGGCCGCGCGAGGAGCACACGCGCGTACGGCTCGCCGACGACCCACGCGTGCGTGCCGCGCTCGACGGGCGCCGCGCCTCGCTCGCCCCGTTCTGGCTGCGGATGCAGGAGCGGTCCGCCGAGCTCGGCGGGCACGCCCTGGTGGTCGACGGCGAGGACACCTTCACGGCGATGCTCGCGCACGTCCTGCGGTCGGGCGGGCTGGACGTGACCGTCCGGCGCTTCGACGAACCCGGGCTGCGGGAGGCGGTGTTCGCGCACGAGGGGCTGGTGGTCCTCGGCCCCGGCCCCGGTGACCCGTCCGACCTGGACGACCCCAAGATGCGGCTGCTGCGGGAGCTGACCGCCGAGGTGATCCGGAACCACCGGCACGGCGTGCTCGGGGTCTGCCTGGGCCACGAGCTGATCGCGGCCGAGCTGGGCCTGGAGATCGTGCGCAAGGAGGTGCCGTACCAGGGCGCGCAGACGGCGATCGACCTGTTCGGGCGGACCGAGACCGTCGGCTTCTACAACAGCTTCGTGGCGCGCTGCGACGACGAGGCCCGGGCGGAGCTGGCCGCGCACGGCGTCGACGTCAGCCGCGGCCCGTCGCACGAGGTGCACGCGCTGCGCGGCCCGGGCTTCGCCGGCGTGCAGTTCCACCCGGAGTCGATCCTGACGCTCGACGGCGCCTCGGTGGTGCGTGAGCTGATCGGTCAGCTGCGCGGCACCAGCACGTTCTCGGAGCGGCGGCCGGCCCGGTAGTCGAGGACGTTGCGCACCGTGGCCTCGACGATCTGGCCGACCGCGTCCTCGGTGTAGTACGCCTGGTGGGAGCTGACCAGGACGTTCGGGAAGGTGACCAGGCGGGCCAGGGTGTCGTCCTCGATCGCCTCCAGCGACCGGTCGACGTAGAAGAGCCCGGCCTCCGCCTCGTAGACGTCGAGGCCGACGCCCGTGAAGCGGCCCTCGCGCAGTTCGGCGACGAGGGCCGCGGTGTCGATCAGGCCGCCGCGGCTGGAGTTGACCAGGATCGCGTCGTCGCGCATCGCCTTCAGCGCGGCGGCGTCGATGAGGTGCTGAGTCTGTGGCATCAGCGGCACGTGCAGGGTGACGAGGTCGGACTCGGCGAGGAGCCGCTCCTTGGAGACGTACGTCATGCCGAGGTCCCTGCACGCGGGGTTCTCGGCGACGTCCCAGCCGAGCAGCCGCATGCCGAAGCCGTGCGCGATCCGGGTGAACGCCTCGCCGATCTTGCCGGTGCCGAGGACGCCCGCGGTGCGGCCGTGCATGTCGCGGCCCATCAGGCCGTCCAGCCGGAAGTCGAAGTCGCGCGTGCGGGTGGAGGCGCGGACGACACGGCGGTTGACCGCCATGGCGAGGGTCCAGGCGAACTCGGCGACCGAGTACGGCGAGTAGTACGAGACCCGGGCGACCGTCATGCCCAGGCGCTGTGCGACGTCGAGGTCGATGTTGTTGAAGCCGGTGGAGCGCTGGGCGACCATCCGGGTGCCGCCGGCCGCGAGGAGCTCCAGGACGCCGGCGCCGAGATCGGCGTTGACGCTCGTGGAGATGATCTCGTGGCCGGCCGCGATGGGCGCGGTGTCCTCGTTGAGGAAGACGTCGAGGCAGTGGACCTCGTGGTGGCCCGCGAAGGCCCGCTCGATCAGTGGCCTCTCGTCCGCCTGCACGCCGAAGGCGAGGATCTCCACGAAGCGGCATCCCTTCCGGTGGGTTATGGGCCGAATATACGGCCCACAACCCTGGCGTGCCGGTCCGGTCGGCCGGTCCGCGCGGCCCTCCGGGTCAGCCGAAGAAGACCCCGACCTCCTCGTACAGGGCCGGGTCCACGGTCTTCAGCCGGGCCGTGGCGTCCGCGATCGGGACGCGGACGATGTCGGTGCCGCGCAGGGCGACCATCTTGCCGAAGTCGCCGTCGCGGACGGCGTCGATGGCGTGCAGGCCGAAGCGGGTGGCGAGCCAGCGGTCGAAGGCGCTCGGGGTGCCGCCGCGCTGGATGTGCCCGAGGACCGTCGTACGGGCCTCCTTGCCCGTGCGCTTCTCGATCTCCTTGGCCAGCCACTCGCCGACGCCGGACAGCCGGACGTGGCCGAAGGAGTCCAGCGACTGGTCCTTGAGGACCATGTCGCCGTCCTTGGGCATGGCGCCCTCGGCGACGACCACGATCGGTGCGTACGACGCCTTGAAGCGGGACGTGATCCAGGCGCACACCTGGTCGACGTCGAAGCGCTGTTCCGGGATGAGGATGACGTTGGCGCCGCCCGCGAGCCCGGAGTGCAGGGCGATCCAGCCGGCGTGACGGCCCATCACCTCGCAGACGAGGACGCGCATGTGCGACTCGGCGGTGGTGTGCAGGCGGTCGATGGCCTCCGTGGCGATGCCGACCGCGGTGTCGAAGCCGAAGGTGTAGTCGGTGGCGGACAGGTCGTTGTCGATGGTCTTCGGCACGCCGACGACGGGGATGCCGTACTCGTCGGTGAGGCGTGCCGCCACGCCCAGAGTGTCCTCGCCGCCGATGGCGATGAGCGCCTCGACCTCCAGCTTGGCGAGGTTCTCCTTGATCCGGCGGATGCCGTTCTCCTGCTTGAGCGGATTGGTGCGCGAGGAGCCGAGGATGGTGCCGCCACGCGGCAGGATGCCGCGCACGGCCGGGATGTCGAGGCGTACGGTGTCGCCCTCCAGAGGACCTCGCCAGCCGTCCCGGAAGCCGACGAAGTCGTAGCCGTACTCCTGCACGCCCTTGCGGACGATGCCCCGGATGACGGCGTTGAGCCCGGGGCAGTCGCCGCCTCCGGTCAGTACTCCGACCCGCATGGAAAAGTCCCTTCGCCGCGGTTGCCTGGTGACAGTCACGCTAATGGTGAGCCGCGTCACAGAGGGATGGGCAGGAAGGGCAATTCCGGTGAACTGTCAGGCGCGGTGTTTACTCGTCGTCAAGTCCGCGCTCTATCGCGTACCGCACGAGTTCGACCCTGTTGTGCAGCTGGAGCTTGCCGAGGGTGTTCTGGACGTGGTTCTGCACCGTGCGGTGCGAGATGACCAGGCGTTCGGCGATCTGCTTGTAGCTCAGGCCCTTGGCGACCAGACGCAGCACCTCGGTCTCCCGGTCGGTGAGCTGCGGCGCCCTGGGCTCGTCCGGGTCCGAGGAGGGTGCGGGCTCGGAGGCGAGGCGGCGGTACTCGCCGAGCACCAGGCCGGCGAGGCCGGGTGTGAAGACCGGGTCGCCGACGGCCGTGCGGCGCACCGCGTCGAGCAGTTCGTCGGTGGACGCCGACTTCAGCAGATAGCCGGTCGCGCCGGACTTCACCGCCTCCAGCACGTCGGCGTGCTCGCCGCTCGCCGACAGCACCAGGACGCGCAGGGCCGGGTTGTGGCCGACGAGCTCCTTGCAGACCTGGACGCCGGGCTTGGCGGGCAGGTTGAGGTCGAGGACGAGCACGTCGGGGGCGACGGCCTTGGCGCGGCGCACGGCCTGGTCGCCGTCGCCGGCGGTGGCGACCACGTCGAAGCCGGACTCGGTCAGGTCGCGGGCGACGGCGTCGCGCCACATGGGGTGGTCGTCCACCACCATGACCTTGATCGGGCCCTGCTGCTCACTCATCGATGCCCCGCCTTCGCTTCCTTGGGTACTTTCAGCTCGACCTCCGTGCCCTGGCCCGGCACCGAGATCAGCTCGGCGCTGCCGCCGAGTTCGCGCAGCCTGCCCCGGATCGACAGGGCCACGCCGAGCCGGCCCTCGCCCTCGGCCTGGGCGAGCCGGCCCGCGGGGATGCCGGGCCCGTCGTCCCGGACGGTCACGACGACCTCGCCGGGCTCGTCCTCGACGAGGATCCACGCGCGCGCGTGCTCGCCGGCGTGCCGGTGGACGTTGTCCAGGGCGGCGCCGACGGCGGCCGCCAGTTCCTTCGCGGCCGCCGCGGGCAGCAGCACGGGGGCGCCGGGTTCGGCGAAGCTGACCTTCGCGGCGGCGTACGGCGCGAGCAGCGTGCGCAGGTCCACCGGGGCGTCCTCGTCGTACGGCTCCTCCCGTACGGCCCGCACGATCGCGCCCTCGGCCGGACTCTGCGACGCGCGGGAGACGGGGAGCAGGCCGCCGGAGACCAGCGTGCGCAGCGCGACCTCCTGCTCGCCGGCCATCCGGCCCAGCTCGGCCGCCTCGCCGCCGAGGACCGCGCCCCGGCGCTGCACCATGGCCAGCACCTGCAGCACGCCGTCGTGGATGTCGCGGGCGAGCCGCTCCCGCTCGCGCGTCGCGGCCTCGATCTCCAGGGCCCGGGCGAGGGTGCGCTCGGAGGCGCGGGCGACCTCGACGACGTAGCCGATGGCGATGGAGGCGACCCAGACGAGGATCACGTTGTGGACGGTGTCGCGGGCCGGGGCGCCGCGCTCGATGAGGTTGGCGACGGCGACGGGCGTGGAGGCGAACGCCGCCCAGCGCCAGCCGCCCTTGATCGCGTACGCCAGGACCGAGCCGGCGGTCCATATCGACGGCAGGGTGGGGCCGCCGCTGTGGATGTGCTGGTCGTTGACGGCGAGCGGGGTGAGCAGGATGCCGGTGAGCGCGATGGCGAGGTCGACGGCGAGGAAGCGCTTGGTGCAGGAGGCCGCGTTCTGCACGAAGGGCAGGGTGGCCAGGGTCCACACGAACAGGACGACGTAGTAGACGATGGCGATGCCCGCCCGGTCGTACTCGTCGTAGGCGGTGGCGAACAGGCCGACCGCGTACAGCATCGTGAGCACCCGGTAGGCGGCGAGCGCACGCCACAGCGGCTGCTCGACCGACATCCTCATGATCTTCTCGCGCTTGGGCAATTCCCCCACCCCCGGCCCCAGACTGCCCTGTCCCCGGCCCCTACGACCCGGACTTCTCCTTATCCGCCTGCTGCTTCTGCTCCTGCGCGAGTGCGGCCTTGGCCGCCTTCTCGGCCTCCTTGTCGGCCTTCGCCGCCTCCGCGATCTGGCGCTTGGCCGCGGTCGCGTACATGTCGACGTACTCCTGGCCGGAGAGCTTCATGATCTCGTACATGACCTCGTCGGTGACCGCGCGCAGCACGAAGCGGTCGTGCTCCATGCCCTGGTAGCGGCTGAAGTCGAGGGGCTTGCCGATGCGGATGCCGGGACGCATCAGCTTGGGCATCACCTGGCCGGGCGGCTGGATCTTCTCCGTGTCGATCATCGCGACCGGGATGACGGGCGCGCCGGAGGCGAGCGCCACGCGCGCGAGGCCGCCGGGCTTGCCCCGGTACAGCCGGCCGTCGGGCGAGCGCGTACCCTCGGGGTAGATCCCGAACAGCTCGCCGCGCTCCAGCACCTCCAGGCCGCTCTTGATCGCCGCCTCGCCCGCGCCGCGCGCCCCGGAGCGGTCCACCGGGAGCTGGCCGACGCTCTTGAAGAAGGCGGCCGTCAGCCGCCCCTTGACGCCGGGGGTGGTGAAGTACTCCGCCTTGGCGATGAAGGTGACCTTGCGGTCGAGCATCGTGGGCAGGAAGAACGAGTCGGAGAACGAGAGGTGATTGCTCGCCAGAATGGCGGCACCCTCGGCCGGGATGTGCTCGAGGCCCTCGACCCAGGGCCTGAAGGCGACCTTCAGCGGTCCCCCGATGGCGACCTTCATCGTGCCGTACAACAACCGAGTGCCTCCTGATTCCTTCGCTCAGACCTTAACCCGGCCCGCCCCCAAAGGCGCCGACGGCCCTGGTCGGTGTCAGTGCCGTCGCGTACGGTGAAGCACACCTGGACTTCACGTGACTCTCATGAACAGGAGACCGATGGTGCCGGTCCTTCCTGGAGCCGAGCCGTACCGCCATGAGGGCGGGGAGATCGGCGTCCTCCTCTGCCACGGCTTCACCGGTTCCCCCCAGTCGCTGCGCCCCTGGGCGAAGCACCTCGCCGAGCGCGGTCTCACGGTCTCGCTGCCCCTGCTGCCCGGGCACGGCACCCGCTGGGAGGACATGCAGCTCACCGGCTGGCAGGACTGGTACGCCGAGGTGGACCGCGAGCTGCGGTCCCTGCGCGAGCGCTGCGCCGAGGTGTTCGTGGCGGGCCTGTCCATGGGCGGCACCCTGGCGCTGCGGCTGGCCGCCAAGCACGGGGAGGCGGTCCGCGGAGTGATGGTCGTCAACCCGGCGAACCGCATGCACGGCCTTTCCCCTTACGCCCTTCCGGTGGCACGTCATCTCGTACGGACGACGCCGGGCATCGCGAGCGACATCGCCAAGGAGGGCAGCACCGAACTGGGCTACGACCGGGTGCCGCTGCACGCGGCCCACTCGCTGCGGAACTTCTTCCGGCTGGTCGACCGCGAACTGCCGCAGGTCACCCAGCCGCTGCTGGTGCTGCGCAGTCCGCGGGACCACGTGGTCCCGCCCGCCGACTCGGCGCGGATCCTCAGCCGGGTCTCGTCGCGGGACGTGACCGAGATCGTGCTGGAACAGAGCTACCACGTCGCGACGTTGGACCATGACGCGGACCGGATTTTCGACGAGAGCGTCGCGTTCATCGGCCGGATCGCACCTGGTGTCGGCAAGGAAGGGACGGCCGTAGGTGGCTGAGCACGACTCGGACCGCGAGGGCCGCGAGCCGGACGAGCAGGACGTCCCCTTCGACGAGGCGGCGGCCTGGGCCGCCATCGTCGCGGGCTACGGCGAGGAGCCGAAGGATCCGCCGGGCTCCAAGCCCTTCAAGCCGATCGAGGACCTGGCGCTGCTCGAGGCGGAGACCAACGACCAGCCGGAGGACGAGGCCCCGAAGCCGAAGCCGGAGAAGCCCGCGCAGCCCCTGGGCGGCTCGGTCTCCTTCGCGCCCGGCGTGGGCCCCCGTGACTTCAAGGCCGCCGAGCCGTCGGAGGACGACTTCGACGAGGACGACGAGGGCCACTTCGTCCCGCCCGAGCCGCCCGACCTGCCCGCCGCCGACACGACCGCGAAGTTCGCCTGGCTCGGCGTGATCGGCGGCCCGATCCTGCTCCTGCTGGCGGTGGTGCTCGGCTGGGAGATGACCTGGTGGCTCGCCACGCTCAGCATCGGCGGCTTCGTCGGCGGCTTCGTCACCCTGGTGGTGCGGATGAAGACGGACGACGAGGAGGACGACGACCCGGGGCGCGGAGCGGTCGTCTAAGCGGCGGGAACATCGGCGGGAATTCTGAGGGCGGCCAGCACCGGAAGGTGGTCCGTGGCCGCCCTCAGGTCTGTCTCCGTCACCCCCGGCTGCTCCAGCGGCACCCCGCAGCCGAGCACCTCGACGCCCTTCGTCGCGAAAATCGCGTCGATGCGCTGGAAGGGGGTGACCGGGTTGAAGGTGTTCTCGCCGCCCCAGGGCGCGACGGCCCGGCAGTCCTGGAGATCGGTGGCGAGGCGCTGGAAGGTGGGGCCGCCGGGGCGCTCGTTGAGGTCGCCGCCCGCCACCGCGTGGTCCACGCCGAGGCCGGCGAGCCGGTCGAGCAGCATGCCGCCCTGCTCGTGGCGCTCGTCCTTCTGCAGCGAGAGGTGGCAGCTCAGCACGCCGATCCGGGCGCCGCCGAACCGGACGACGGCCGTGGCGAAACCGCGGCGGTGCTGCCCGGGCGTGAGCGGCAGCAGCACGTCCTCGGTGCGTTCGACGGTCGCGCGCAGGGTGCACAGGATCGCGGGGCCCGCCGCGGTCGCCCCGCCGGTGAGGATCACCTGGCCCGAGGCCGCCGCCAGCCGGGCCAGTTTCTTGCGCCAGCGGAAGAAACGGGGCGCCTCCTGGATCAGGACGAGGTCGGGGGCGCAGGCGCCGATCACCCGGGCCAGGGCCGTGGTGTCGTCGCGCATGGAGCGGATGTTGTAGCTGAGCACACGGATGACGGCGGAACCGTCGGGTTCCGTGCGGGAGTTGGGCAGCGGGATCGAAGTCGCCATGGCGATCAACATACGACGAGGCCCGCCGCCCCGGGGCGGGGCACGGCGGGCTCATCACGTACGGGCGTCCTCGGACCTACATGATCGGGTCGGGTTCGCGGGCCAGGTCCGCCGCGCCCACCAGGCCCGCGTCGTTGCCGAGCTGGGCCGCGATGACGTCGGCCACCGGGCGCCAGTTGCCGCCGACCAGCCAGCGCTTGTAGGACTTGCGGATCGGGTCGAGGACCAGCTCGCCCTCGTCGGAGAGCCCGCCGCCGACGATGAAGGCGGAGGGGTCGAAGAGCGAGGCCAGGTCGGCGAGGCCCGCGCCGGCCCAGCGGGCGAGCTCCCGGTAGGAGTCGACGGCGACCAGGTCGCCCTGGCGGGCGGCCATGGAGATGTGCTTGCCCTCGATGCCGTCGGGGGTGCCGTCGCCCAGGCCGAGCAAGATCTCGGCGTTCTCGGGGGTCGCGTTGGCGCGCTGCTTGGCGTACCTGACCAGCGCGCGTCCCGAGGCGTACTGCTCCCAGCAGCCCTGCGAGCCGCAGCCGCACAGCAGGCCGTCCGGCACCATCCGGATGTGGCCGAACTCGGCGGCGACGCCGAAGTGGCCGCGGCGCAGCTTGTTGCCGATGATGATGCCGCCGCCCAGGCCGGTGCCGAGGGTGATGCAGATGACGTTGCGGTGGCCCTTGCCGGCGCCGAACTTGTACTCGCCCCACGCGGCGGCGTTGGCGTCGTTCTCCACGACGACGGGCAGGCCCACGCGGGCCTCGACCTTCTGCTTCAGCGGTTCCTGGCGCCAGTCGATGTTGGGCGCGAAGTACACGGTGGAGCGCTGCCGGTTCACGTATCCGGCAGCGCCGATGCCCACGCCCACGATCTCGTGCCCGGCGTGCGCGCCCTCCACGGCGGAGGCGATGGCGTCCACGATCCCGTCAGGCGTGCCCGGGGTGGGCACCTTGTACGTCGAGAGGATGTTGCCCTCCTCGTCGACCACGCCTGCCGCGATCTTGGTACCGCCGATATCGACGCCGATGGTGAGTCCCATGAATCCCTCAGTTCGGTCGAGCCCCGCTACGGCAACCGTACCCGAGGCCCTGCCGTCACATCCGCGTCGTCCACCCGCCGGGCAGACGGGTGCCCGGCGGTGGTGCGGGAGGGAGGAATCAGTCCAGGTCGATGCGCTGTCCGGGACCGGTGCCCTCGCCGTCGTCCCGGCGCTCGTCGAGGTCCTTGCGCAGGTCCGCCGCGCGGGTCGTCCAGCGCTGCTCCTGGGCCTGGACCGCGGAGCGGTAGGCGGCCAGCAGTTCGCCGCCCGCGGCGGCGAGGTGGTCGAAGACGTCCGGGTTGCGCTCGATGACGGGTTCGACGGCGGCCTTCGCCTGCTCGACGACCTGGCGCACCACCTGCTGCGCGGCGGGTCCGGCGACGGAGCCGAGCAGCGGGGACTGGATCGACGACAGCTTGTCCGAGACGGCGTCGACCAGCTTGCGCAGTTCCTCGGCGGCCGAGCCCGGCGGCGGGCCGT
This sequence comes from Streptomyces sp. NPDC057616, assembly GCF_042800575.1. Taxonomy (NCBI): domain Bacteria; kingdom Bacillati; phylum Actinomycetota; class Actinomycetes; order Kitasatosporales; family Streptomycetaceae; genus Streptomyces; species Streptomyces sp. NPDC057616. The sequence goes on along the minus strand of NZ_JBHVGU010000048.1, from coordinate 25,968 downwards.
ACTCGACACGGCGGCGGGCCTTCTCCGCCGCGAGATCCTCGGCGCACGCCGTCGACCAGGCGTCGGCGTCGGTCGCCCGCGCCTCGTCGATCGCCTCGTGCTCCTCGGCGTCGGACGGGGGGAGCTCTTCGCTCATGACGACCTCCTGACTACGGTTCGTCTCTACGACGTTACCCGAACGGGCGTATGTGCTTCACCGGGTCCCGGGCCACAGATCGGGGTCCGGCGCGAACCGGATGCGCAGCTCGCCCTCGCGCAGTCCGGCCCCCTCGACGGTGCAACGGCGCAGCACGGACGGCAGCGCCACGATCCGGCGGAACCGGCCCGCCGCGACGACGAGTTCGTCGCCCCGCCGGATGAGGTCGAGATCGTCGCGTATGGCGCCGGGCAGCGGGAGCCGCCAGACGAGCACGCCGTCGTCGGCGAGCCGGTCCTCGACGGTCCACTCGACCGTGGAGCCCGTCTCCTTGACGCCGGGGACCGGGAGCGCGGCCAGGTCCTCGGTGCCGCGCGGGTCGCGGCCGAGGTGGCCGACGGCCGTGACGTCGTACGACTCCCGCCACTCCTCCAGCGCCTTGCGCTGCTGGGCGACGGGGGCGGCCAGCCAGCCCTCGGCCGCCTGCTCCGGCAGCACCCGGTTGGCGACCAGGGCGTCGGGGCGCAGACCGCGCAGGGCGAGGCCGAGCCCGGCGCCCCGGACGGCGTCCGTACCGGCCGGGCCGGGTTCGGCGACCAGCCGGACGCTGGTGCCGGGGTCGGCGAGCACGGCCTGGACGGCGGCGAGTTCGGTGTCCCAGCGGTCGGCGGTCTCGTACAGCCACTCCGAGGGCATGGGCACGCCGGCCAGCTTGCCGAGGACCGGGCGCAGGGCGCGGGCCGCCTGGCGCTCGGGCGGGAGCAGCCGGCGCAGATAGCGGCGGAGTTCCTCGGGCAGGGAGAGCAGGGCGAGCGCGTCGGCCACCGGCGGCAGGTCGACGACCAGCAGGTCGAAGCGGTCCGAGAGGGCGGCGTCGCGCAGGGCCCGCAGGAAGCTGAGCTCCTCGGCGCCGGGAAGGGGCGTGACCTCCTCGGCGTCCAGCCGGGCCGCGCCGAGCAGGTCGAGGACGCGGGCCGCCCGTTCCTGGAAGGCGGTGAGGTCGTCCCGGAAACCGGCGGCGGCGTCGGGGCGCCAGGCGGTGAGGTCCTGGGCGGTCCGCGTGGGCTCGGGCCCCGTCGCCGCGCCGAGGGCCGCGCCGAGGGTGTCGGTGCGGTCTGCGCTCAGGACGAGGGTGCGGGTTCCCTCGCGGGCGGCGGCCAGAGCGGTGGCGGCGGCGACCGTGGTACGACCGCTGCCGCCGGGGCCGGTGATCAGGATGGTGCGCATGAGGCTGAACGGTAACGGAGGCCGGCCCGCGGGCGTGTGCGGGCGGCTTCCGGTACAGCGCTCCCGCGGCCTACTTCTCCCCGGACTCGACGCGCTTCTTCAGTCCGGCCAGGGCCCGGTCGATGATGACCTTCTCGGCCTTGCGCTTGATCATCCCCAGCATCGGGATCTTGACGTCCACCGTCAGCCGGTAGGTGACCTCGGTGCCGCCCGCGCCCGCCGGCTTCAGGATGTAGGAGCCGTCGAGCGAGCGCAGCATCTGGGACTTGACCAGCGTCCAGGAGACCTCGTGCGCCCCGGTCCAGGTGTACGCGAGCACCTGGTCGTCCTTGATCGCGCCGGCGTCCATGACCAGGCGGACCTGCTCGGCGCGGCCCTGCGCGTCCGACGCGAGGACCTCCGCCTCCTTCACCTCGCCGGTCCAGTCCGGGTAGCGGGCGAAGTCGGCGATCACCCCCATGACATCGGCCGGTGCCGCCTCGATCGTGATGCTCGAGCTGGTGTGTTCCGCCATCGCTGTGGCTCCTCCAGATGCGGGCCGGTAGAGAGGTCGTCCTGCGCACGTGTGTGCAGCGTGAAGGCTACCGCGCACGTGAGCACCGGAGTTCACCCCCACCTGCGTTCCGGCGGGAGGGCTCACTCACCATTCGAGCGCCCATGGCCTTCCGGTCCCGGCGAAGTGCCCGACGTTCACGCACTCCGTCGTCCCGATCCGCATCCGCCGGGTCAGCGGCTGGTGGACATGGCCGAAAAGGGCGTAGCGCGGGCGGGTGCGGCGGATCACCTCCAGCAGCGCCCGGCTGCCGCGCTCGAAGCGGCGCGCGACGGTGTCGTAGACGAGTTCCGGCACCTCCGGCGGGATGTGCGTGCACAGCACGTCGACCTCGCCGACGGCCTCCAGCTTGGCCGCGTACTCCTCGTCATCGATCTCGTACGGAGTGCGCATGGGGGTCTTGAGGCCGCCGCCCACGAAGCCGAAGGTGCGGCCGCCGATCTCCACGCGCTCGCCGTCGAGCACCGAGGTGCCCGGCCCGGCGTACTCGCGCCACAGGGGTGGCATGTCGACATTGCCGTAGGTGGCATACGTCGGAGTGGGGAAGGCGGCGAACATCTCGGCGTATTGCTTGCGCACCGCCTGCTCGATGACGGCGGCCCGGTCGGCGCCGATGCCCTGCCACAGCCGGGCCCCGAGCTCGCGCGCCTCCTCGAAACGGCGGGCGGTGCGCAGCTCGACGAGGCGGTCGGCGTTCTCCCGGCCGAACAGATCGGGGAAGATCCCGCGCGAGTGGTCGGCGTAGTCGAGGAAGAGGACGAGGTCACCGAGACAGATCAGGGCATCGGCCCCTTGGCCGGCCGCGGCCAGGTCACGGACGTTGCCGTGCACGTCGCTGACCACATGAACACGTGTTTTACGGTTGCCGGCCGGTGTGGATGCCATGGCGATCAAGAGTAAGCGTGTGCGGTCTACGTGAACAGTGGCGGGCGACCCCGCGGTTACTGGCCAGTCAGTTAGCGGGTGGACTACCGTACGCGAAGGAACACCAGCCTGTGTGACGCAGCGAACATCTCGCCGGAACCCCCTGTCGAAGAAGCCATACCGGCGGGTAACGTCCGGGCCGTCCAGTCGTGCTCAGGATTTCAACCTCTGAACACCTGAGCACCTGCCCGAGCCGTGGACCCCCGTCGCATCACACAACGTCGTGGCGCCGGCGCCCTATGAGGAGCAGCAGTCTTGCGCGAGTTCAGCCTTCCGGCTTTGTACGAGGTCCCTGCGGACGGCAATCTGACCGACATCGTCCGCAGAAACGCCGCGCAGCATCCCGATGTCGCCGTCATCGCCCGCAAGGTGGGCGGCGCCTGGCAGGACGTGACCGCCGCGGCCTTCCTGACCGAGGTGCACGCCGCCGCCAAGGGGCTCATCGCCTCCGGCATCCAGCCCGGCGACCGCGTCGCCCTGATGTCCCGCACCCGCTACGAGTGGACGCTGCTGGACTTCGCGATCTGGTGCGCGGGCGCGATCACCGTGCCTGTCTACGAGACCAGCTCCCCGGAGCAGGTGCAGTGGATCCTCTCCGACTCGGGCGCCAGCGCGATCGTGGTCGAGATGGACAACCACCTGGCCGCCGTCGAGTCGGTGCGCGACCGGCTGCCCGCCCTCAAGCACATCTGGCAGATCGAGGCCGGCGGGATCGAGGAGCTGCGCACCCTCGGCAAGGGCGTCACCGACGGGATGGTCGAGGACCGCAGCTCGCTGGCGCGGGCCGACGACCCGGCGACGATCGTCTACACCTCCGGCACCACAGGCCGGCCCAAGGGCTGTGTGCTCACCCACCGCAGCTTCTTCGCCGAGTGCGGCAACATCGTCGAGCGCCTGCGGCCCCTGTTCCGCACCGGCGAGTGCTCCGTCCTGCTGTTCCTGCCCCTCGCCCACGTCTTCGGCCGGCTGGTCCAGATCGCCCCGATGATGGCGCCGATCAAACTCGGCTGCGTCCCGGACATCAAGAACCTCACCGACGAACTGGCCTCCTTCCGGCCGACGTTGATCCTGGGCGTCCCGCGCGTCTTCGAGAAGGTCTACAACTCCGCGCGCGCCAAGGCGCAGGCGGACGGCAAGGGCAAGATCTTCGACAAGGCCGCGGACACCGCCATCGCCTACAGCAAGGCGCTGGACACCCCCACGGGCCCCTCGCTCGGCCTGAAGATCAAGCACAAGACGTTCGACAAGCTCGTCTACAGCAAGCTGCGCGCGGTGCTCGGCGGCCGGGGCGAGTACGCCATCTCCGGCGGCGCCCCGCTGGGCGAGCGGCTGGGCCATTTCTTCCGCGGCATCGGCTTCACGGTCCTGGAGGGCTACGGCCTGACCGAGTCCTGCGCGGCCACCGCGTTCAACCCGTGGGACCGGACCAAGATCGGCACGGTCGGCCAGCCGCTGCCGGGCTCGGTGATCCGCATCGCGGACGACGGCGAGGTGCTGCTGCACGGCGAGCACCTGTTCAAGGGCTACTGGAACAACGAGACCGCGACGGCCGAGGCGCTCACCGACGGCTGGTTCCACACCGGTGACATCGGCACCCTCGACGAGGACGGCTACCTCCGGATCACCGGCCGCAAGAAGGAGATCATCGTCACCGCGGGCGGCAAGAACGTCGCCCCGGCCGTGATCGAGGACCGCATCCGGGCGCACGCGCTGGTCGCGGAGTGCATGGTGGTGGGCGACGGGCGGCCGTTCGTGGGCGCGCTGGTCACCATCGACGACGAGTTCCTGGGCCGCTGGGCCGACGAGCACGGCAAGCCGGCGGGTTCCACCGCGGCGTCGCTGCGCGAGGACCCCGACCTGGTGGCCGCGATCCAGACGGCGATCGACGACGGCAACGCCGCGGTGTCGAAGGCGGAATCGGTGCGGAAGTTCCGCATTCTGTCCTCCCAGTTCACGGAGGAGTCGGGCCACCTCACGCCCTCCCTGAAGCTCAAGCGCAACGTGGTGGCGAAGGACTACGCGGGCGAGATCGAGGCGATCTACGCGAAGTAGTACGCCTGCTCGCGGTGCGTCATGGCGCGGTGTCCTCGGCGAGGACCCGCGTCATCGTCCGTTCGGCGAGGGCCGTGATCGTCACGAAGGGGTTCACGCCGATCGAGCCGGGCACCAGCGAGCCGTCGGTGACGTAGAGCCGGGGATAGCCCTTGACCCGGCCGTAGTCGTCGGTCGCCTTCCCCAGCACGCAGCCGCCCAGCGGGTGGTAGCAGAAGTCGTCCGCGAAGACCTTGCCGGCCGAGCCGAACAGGTCGTAGCGGTAGATCGTGGCGTTGGCCGCGTTGATCCGGTCGAAGAGCTTCTTGGCCATCGCCACCGAGACGGCGCTCTGCGCGGCGCTCCAGCCGAGTCTGACCCCGTCGCTCGCCGCGTCGTACGTGAACGTCGCCCGCTCCGGGTTCCTGGTGATCGCCAGGTAGAGGCTGACCCAGGTCTCGAACCCGATGGGCAGCGGGGCGATCTCGGCGAAGACGGGGTTGGCGGTGTTCGCCCAGTCGTCGATGCCCATGACCGGCATGGTCGACTGGTTGGCGCCGACGGTGTCCCAGATGTGGTTGGCGCGCCCCAGCATGGTGTTGCCGTTGGTGCCCCAGCCGGCCCCGACGCTGGAGTTCAGCGCGGGCAGCGCGCCCGTGTCGCGGGCCCGGACCAGCAGTTCGGTGGTGCCGACGCTGCCGCCGCCGAGGAACAGGTACGTGCAGCTGTACTGCTTGGTCTCGACGACCGCCCCGGAGATGTCGATCCGGTCGGCGGTGAGCAGCCAGCTCCCGTCGCCGGCCCGGCTGATGGCCTTCACCCGTTCCAGGGTGTTGATGGTGACGTTGCCGGTGCCCAGCGCGGCGGCCAGATACGTCTTGTCCAGGCTGCGCTTGCCGTAGTTGTTGCCGTAGATGACCTCCTTCGCGAGCGCGGACCCGGTGGCCGTGCCGGCGGCCTCGCGCTGCATGTAGCCGAAGTCGTAGACGTTCGGCACGAACGTGGTCCTCAGGCCGGCGTTGGCCGCGGCCTTCCGGGAGGTCCGGGTGAACCGGTACCACTCCGTCGACTCGAACCACGCGGGGTCGACGGTGTTGACGCCGAGCATGGAGCGGGCGCGCGGGAAGTAGGTGGTGTACATCTCGGCCGCGTCCACGGTGGGGAACTGCTCGGTGAAGTACGACTGGAGCGGCGTGACCGCCATCCCGCCGTTGACCAGGGAGCCGCCGCCGACGCCCCGGCCCAGGTAGACCGACATGTTGTCGAAGTGCACGCGGTCCAGGACGCCCGGGTAGGGGGAGATGCCCTTGTTGACGACGTCCAGCCACAGGAACGTGGCCAGCGGGGCCTCGGTGCGGGTGCGGAACCACATGGAGCGCTGGTCCGGCGCGTCCGTCGAGCAGAAGATCTTCCCGTCGGAGCCGGCGGTGTTCCACAGCCGGCCCATCTCCAGGACGAGGGTGCGGATGCCGGCCTGGCCGAGCCGGAGGGCGGCTACGGCGCCGCCGTAGCCCGAACCGACCACGACGGCGGGCGCGTTGTCGACCGCGGCCGCCTCCTCGGCGGCCTGCGCGGAGGTGAGACCGATGCGGGTGAGACCGGCCGCGGCGGCCGTCTGGAGGGCCATCATGCCCAGTATGTGACGTCTCGTCAGCTGACGCTGCATCAGTTTTGCTGTCATGCGCGCAGCATCGGCGGATTATCCGCTTCCGCCTAGAGCAGCGTCTTCAACTTCTCCGCCAAAAGGTCCCAGCGCCACTTCTCCTCGACCCACTCCCGTCCCCGCTCCCCCATACGGCGCCGCAGTTCCGCGTCGCCCAGCAGCACGGTGATCCGGTCGGCGGCCTCCTCGGGGCTGCCGCCGCGCACCACCCAGCCGGTCTGGCCGTCGAGCACGGCGTCCGGGGCGCCGCCGGAGTCGCCCGCGACGACCGGCAGCCCGGTCGCGGAGGCCTCCAGGTAGACGATGCCGAGCCCCTCGACGTCGAGCCCGCCCCGGCGGGTGCGGCACGGCATCGCGAAGACGTCGCCGGCGCCGTAGTGCGCGGGCAGCTCCGACCAGGGCACGGCGCCCGTGAAGCGCACGGAACCGGCCACACCGGTCTCGTGCGCCAGCCTGCGCAGGTCCTTCTCGTACGGGCCGCCGCCGACGATCAGCAGCACCGCCTCCGGCTCGGCGGCCAGGATGCGCGGCATGGCGCGGATGAGGGTGTCCTGCCCCTTGCGCGGCACCAGCCGGGACACGCACACGACCACCGGCCGGTCCGTCAGCCCGAGCCGCGCCCGGACCGCGTCGCCGCCCGACGCCGGGTGGAAGGTCTTCTCGTCGACGCCCGGCGGCAGCTGCACCATCCGCCCGGCCGCCCGCGGCGTCAGCGCGGTGGCGATCCGGGAGCGCGTGTACTCGCCGAGATAGGTGATCGTGTCCGTCGACTCCCCGATCCGGCGCAGCAGTTGGCGCGCGGCGGGCAGCTGCGCCCAGCCGGCCTCGTGCCCGTGGGTGGTGGCCACCAGCCGCTCGGCGCCCGCCCTGCGCAGCGCCGGCGCCATCAGCCCGAGCGGCGCCGCCGCCCCGAACCACACCGAGGTGCACCCGTGCTCCCGCAGCAGTCCGGCGGCCGTACGCGTGGCCGCCGGGGTGGGCAGCAGCATCGTCGTACGGTCGCGTACGACGGTGAAGGGCTGCTCGGCGTCGAAGGCGGCCGTGGCCTGTACGCCCTCCCGGCCGCGCTTCCAGGTGGAGGCGTACACGACGAGCCGCTCGGGGTCGAGCCGCAGCGCCATGTTGTGCAGGAACGCCTGGATGCCGCCCGGGCGGGGCGGGAAGTCGTTCGTCACGATCAGGGTCTTGTGCATCGCCGCCGACCCTACCCAACCGGCGCTCACAGCTCGTCACGGCCACGTTTATGGCAAGCACACAGCCGGGCAGGACATCATGTTCTCCTCAAGGGTGGAGCGCGGCTCCCGGAGAAGGACACGGACGGACGGGGGCCTCGGTGGAGATGGCGGCGGCGAGGCGGTCCCTGGCGGGGCTGCTGGGGACCTGGGGCCTGACCAGGCTGTTGCTGCTGCTCTTCGTCTTCAAGGTGTTCGTCTTCCCGGGCCCGGACGTCACCACCGACGTGTCGGTGTTCTACCAGGGCTGGTACGAGACGCTGCGCCACGGCGCCTTCCCGCAGACCGACGTCACCTGGCAGTACCCGCCCGCGGCAGCCCTGGCGATCCTCTCGCCCGCGCTGCTGGGCTTCCTGTCGTACGCGAAGGCCTTCTTCGTGCTCGCCTTCCTGGCCGATCTCGTCGTCCTCCTCCTGCTGCTGTACGCGGGCCTGCGCCCCGGCAAGACGCTGCGCGGCGCCTGGGTGTGGGTGGTGGGCGTCCCGCTGCTCGGCCCGACCGTCTACGCCCGCTACGACGTGATGGTCACCGCCGTCGCCGTGGCCGGGCTGCTGGCGGGCGCCCGGCGTCCCCGCCTGATGGGCGCCCTGCTGGCCTTCGGGGCGATGCTGAAGGTGTGGCCGGCGCTGCTGCTGGTCGGCGCCCGCAGGCGCGGCGCATGGGCGTGGGCGGCGGCGACCGCGCTCGCGATCGCGGCACTGTTCGCGCTGACCATGCCGGGCTCGCTCGCCTTCCTGACCTTCCAGCGCAACCGCGGCACCGAGGTGGAGTCGCTGGGCTCCCTCGTCTTCCACGTCGCCCGGCACTTCGGCTGGAACGGCCAGGTGCTGCTGAACTACGGCTCGGTGGAGTTCCTGGGCCCCTACGTCACCCTGGTCAGCTCGGCCGCGCTCTTCCTGACCGGGATCGCCTTCGGCTGGCTGCTGCTGTGGCGGCTGATGGCGACGCGGTTCCTGCCGAACACGCTCGCCGACGCCGCCTTCGTGGCGGTGCTGATGTTCACGGCCACGAGCAGGGTGATCAGCCCGCAGTACATGGTCTGGCTGGTCGGGACGGCGGCCGTGTGCCTGTGCTTCCGCGGCAGCCGTATGCGGCTGCCGGTGTGGCTGGTCGTCGCGGCCGCCTTCGTGACGGTCCTGGAGTTCCCCGTCTGGTTCCAGCACGTCGTCACGAGCGACACCCTCGGCATCACGCTCCTCGTCCTGCGCAACGGCCTGCTGCTCGCAGCCGCCGTGTTCTCCGCCGTGGAGCTGTGGCGGTCGACGGTGCCGCGCGAGCCGGTGCCGCCGCTGCCGGCCCAGGCGACCCGCACCCGCGAGGCGTCGACGTCCTCCTGAGGCCACCGGCCGCCCGGATCAGCCGAGTTGGGTCCGCAGGTAGTCCTGCCACTGCCGGGTGAACTCGTCCGGATCCGTACCGAGGACCTTTCTCATCGCGTCCTCGACCGAGCCGGCGCGCGATGTGTGGTCGCCGACCGCCCGGTAGAACTGCCCGAGGCGCTCCTGGCCCCACCGGTCCGCGATCAGCCGGCAGGCCAGCCAGCCGCCCTCGTAGGACTCCGCGAGCTTCGTGGGGTCGCCGCTGAACCCGAAGTCCTTGTCCGTCGGCAGAGCGGACGGCACGTGCCCGTCGTCGACCGCACGCGCCAGTTCCGGCGCGGCCTCGGCCGGGGTGCGGTCGGTGCTCAGGTAGCCGATCCAGTCGGCGTACCCCTCCGACAGCCACAGCGGGGTGGCGGCGTTGGTGTGGGCGCGGGTGGCGACATGGGTGGTCTCGTGGGTCAGCACGACCTGCTTGCCCACCGGGCCGAGCAGGGCGTACGCGTCCGGGTTGACCACGATGCGGTCCGCGGGCGCCTGCGGCGGGCCGCCGACCTCGCCGGTGGTGACCGCCGCGATCCCGCGGTACTGGGAGGCGGGCGAGCCGAGCAGCCCGGCCATGCCCTCCACCGAACCCGGCACGAGCACCACGACGTGCCCGGTCCAGTCCAGGCCCCACACCCGGGACACGTTCGGCACCGCGTCGTCGGCGAGGTCTGCGTAGGTGTGCAGCGACTCGCTGGACTGCCCGGTGCCCAGGACGATGCTGTGCCGGCCCCGTACGACCGTCACCGGGCCCTGGTCCCACAGCTGCTGGGCGGACTTCCTGGCGGGCTTGTCGGTCTCCACGTACCAGTGGCCGCCCCGGTCCTTGGTGAGGGTCAGGATGCGCCCGACGGTGACGGGAGCGTTGTCGTATCCCTCGATGCGGTAGCGCAGTTCGGCGTCGGCGGTGGCCCGGTCGCCGCTGCCGTGCAGGGCCGTCACCCGGTACGACCAGGACGCCAGCGGCACCCCGCGCAGGTTCTCGAACCAGCCGGGCGCGCCCGTCCTCGCGAAGGCCGCCCGGTCGCGGTCGAGGACGGCCGTGGACCGGCGGTCGAGGACCCGCTGGAGATCGGCCTGCCCGGCCGCACCGGCGGCCGGGCCGCCGCAGCCCACGAGGGAGACGAGCAGCAGCACGAGCGCCACCACCGCGCATCCCGACGCCCGCCTACGACCAGCCACCTTTCCGATCGTAAGGCCGATCAAGGCGGTTGGTCAGACCCTGGTGACCGAGGACACGGGCAGCATGTTCACCGGGTCGTAGCGCACGGCGGCCCCGGGGTGGGGTGCGTGGATCACCTCGCCGTTGCCCATGTACATCGCGACATGGCTGGCGTCGGACCGGTAGACGATCAGGTCGCCGGGGCGCGCCTCGGAGAGCGGGATCCGCCGGCCGGCGTACCGCTGCTCCTGCGAGGTGCGCGGCAGATGGATCCCGGCCTGCGCGTACGACCACTGCATCAGGCCCGAGCAGTCGAAGCCGGAGGGGCCCGAGGCGCCCCAGATGTACGGCATGCCGAGCACCGAGCGGGCGGCGGCGATCGCGGCGGCCGCGCGGGCCGAGGCGGGCAGGGCGCTGCCGAAGTCCGGGATGACGCCGCGGCCGTCCCGGGAGGCGCGGTCGTAGGCGGCACGCGCCGCGTACGGAAGGGAGTTGAGCAGGGTGCGTGCCTTGGCGAGCTTCTTCTCGACGGTCTTCTTGTGGGCGGCGACCGCCTTGCGGCTCTTGTCCAGGTCGGCCAGTTTCAGGACCGCCTCGGCGCGCTCCTGGGACAGCTCGCGCATCGCGGACTGCAGATCCCTGAGCTCGCCGGCCTGGTGGGCGCCGATCCGGTCGAGGGCGGCCGCCTTGTCGAGGTAGTCGGCCGGGTCGTCGGAGAACAGCAGGGCCAGGGCCGGGTCGATGCCGCCGGAGCGGTACTGGGCGCCGGCCAGCGAACCGAGCGACTCCCGCATGGTGTTGATGCGCTCCTGCTGCCGCGCGATGCGGTCCTGTGCCTCGCTCACCTGCCGGCGCAGCGTACTCGCGTTCTCGCCTGCCTTGTTGTACGCCTCGGTCGCCTTCTCGGCCTCCGCGTAGAGGCGGTCCACCTCGGCCTTGGTGTTGTCGTGCGGGGCGGCGGTGGCCGGCAGCGCGCCGAGCGCGGAGGCCGCGGCGGACAGGACACACAGGGCGGCGCCGGCGCCCCGGTTGAACCCGGACGTCGGTGCAAGGCGGCGATGGGACCCCACGGGAAGCCGCGCTCCTTCCGCTGGCGACAAGGACTGCCTCCCCGCCGGAGCGGGGAAACGCGGCAGACAGTAGCCCCGCGGCGGGGCGGCGGCCAAAGACCTCCGGGGCAACACAACGTGACGCCCCGCCGCTGACGCAGGTCATCGGCGGGGCGCGGGGTCAGTGCGGGTTCACGCAATTCGCCCGTTCGGGCGGCACGCTGTGCTGATCTTGATACGGGCTGCGGGCCCGGGTGTCAGATCCGGACGCCGAACTGGAACGGCATGTTGCCGATCGACTCGTAGCGCACGGTGGCACCGGTGTGCGGTGCGTGCAGCACCTGGCCGTTGCCGGCGTAGAGGCCGATGTGGTGGAGGTCGCCGTAGAAGAGCACGAGGTCACCGACCTTGAGCTGGCTCTCGCTGTAGATGCGCGTGCCGGCGTTGGCCTGGGCCTGCGAGGTGCGCGGTATGGACACGCCGGCCTGGGCGTAGGCCCAGGAGGTCAGGCCCGAGCAGTCGAAGGAGGACGGGCCGGTGGCGCCGTAGACGTAGGGCGAACCTATCCGGCTCTGGGCGGCGGAGAAGGCCGCGGCGGCCCGGCCGGAGGCGGAGCCGGTGTTGCCGAGGTCCACGCGGTCGGCGGCGGAGCGGCTGGCGCGCTGGTCGGCGGCGGCGAGCGCCGCCTTCTCGGCGGCCGTCAGGGTGTTGAGCAGCTTCTGCGCCTCGGCGAGCTTGCTCTGCACCTGCTTCTTCTTCTTGCCCAGTTCGGTGCGGGTGGAGGCGAGGTCCTTGAGCTTGTCGGACGCCTCGGCGCGCTCCTGGGCGAGTTCGCGCTGCTTCTCCTGGATCTTCTTCAGCGCCTCGACCTGCTGGGCGCTGAGCTGGTCCGCGGTGGACGCCTTGTCCAGGTAGTCGTCCGGGTTCGACGACAGGAAGAGCTGGAGGGAGGAGTCGATGGTGCCGGAGCGGTACTGCGCGGCCGCCGCCATGCCTATGGAGTCACGGAGCTCGTTGAGCTCCTCCTGGCCGCGGGCGACGTTGTCCTGGATGGTGGAGATCTCCTTCTGGAGCTTCTCCTGCTTCTCCTTGGCGCCGTTGTACTTCTCGGTGGCCTGCTCGGCCTCCTCGTACAGCTTGTCGACCTTCGCCTTGACCTCGTCCTTGGAGGGCTTCTCACTGGGCGCGGCATTGGCGGCCTGGGCGCTGATGGCTACGGCGGCAGCAGCGGCGGTGGTGAGCACGGTCACGCGCGCACGGCTCGGCTGCTTGGGTCGACGGTGGGTCGCCACGAAGGTGAACTCCTTCTTCTGAGTGATCACCCGCTCGGAGGTTCGGAGCCAGACCCTAGTGACCCCATCGTGATCAGATCAAATCCTCAGGAGCAAAATCTCGTCACAGCATGCATTCTTTACACACAACTCACGTGCGGTGATGCGCGGTTGACACTACGTTGCGTGACGATCCCACCAATTCGGGCATTAAACCTAGAAGTTCGACCTTAGGGACAGCACCCTAGGAAAGCCGTTTCAGGAGCACCGCGGAGGCGACCGGCCGGGCACCCGCCTTGGCCACCCCGTCGGCCACCTCGCGGTCGGTGGAGGCGACGATGACAGGCCGTCCCGGCGGCTCGGCGCGCACCAGCTGGCGGATCAACTCGTCGGCCGTCACGCCCGGTTTGGAGAACAGCACACGCACGCCGCGCGGGGGCGCCAGCAGCACCGGCGCGGCCAGCTCGGCCCCGTCGAAGACGCAGGTGACCTCGGCGCCGGTCTGCGCGGCGAGCTGCGAGAGCTGGCCGAGCAGCCTCAACCGCTGCTTCTCCAGGGGCATTTGGGGATAGCCGGTCTTGGTGACGTTGTAGCCGTCGACGAGCAGGTGGGCCTGGGGCAGGGCGAGCAACTGGTCCAGGATCGCCGGGTCGTGCTCGGACAGCGCCCGGGCGGCGATGTCCTTCGGGGTCATTCGTCCCGGTTCCACCGCATCGACGGTCTCGGCCGGCCGTACGGAGACGGGTGGCAGCGCCAGCTCCCGGCGCAGCCCCTGTGTCGCGTCCAGCAGGGTGTCCAGCAGCAGGCGCACGCGCATGTCCTCGACACTGCGCCCCTCACGCGCCGCTTTGCGCGTGGCCTCCAGGGCGGCCTCCGCCTCGGCGAGCCGCCCCTTCAGGCGCCGGGACTCGCTCTCCGCGGCGGACACCTGCGCCTGCGCCTCGGCGCGTGCGGCGTCCATCTCGCCCTGGACCTTGCGCAGGGCCGCCTCGCCCCGCTTGACGTCGCTGAGGGCCGCACGCAGCTTGCGGTGGGCCGCGTCGGCCTCCTTGCGGGCCGTGTCCAGGTCGGCGCGCAGCCGCTCGGTGTCGAGCCGGGTCTGCTCACGGGCCCGGTCGAGCTCCTCGCGCAGCCGCTCCAGCTCGGCCCGGCTCTCCTCGTCGGCGCGCTCGGCGTCGGCCCGCAGGGCCTCCTCGCCGGCCGCGGTCACGAGCTTCACCCAGCCGGTGGGCCGCAGAACATAGGCCGCGGCCGCCACGTCGAGCGGGTCCGCGGCCGGGGGCGGCGAGCCGGAGTCGAGGGCGCCGGCCAGCTCCGGCTGGGCCTCTCTGAGCTTCTCCCCGATCCGCTGCCGGAACAGGGGCTCGGTCTCCAGCGCGGCCGCCATCGCGTTGCCCGCGAACTTGGCCCGGCGGCTGGGGGTGAAGCGGGCGTACTGCCTGAGCTGCGCGGGCAGTTCGGAGACGGTCAGCCCGCCGAACCCGTCCGAGACGATCTGGACGACCCTGCGGCGCACTCCGTCGGGCAGCGGACGGTCAAGCACCTCGGCGGTGCCGTCGCCCGGCCCCCCGCCCGCGGTCTCCACCATCCGTCACACCCCATTACCTGTGGGGCCGCTCCGCTCAGGAGTCGGCGCCCGGCCTGTCCACGAGTTCCACCTGGTCCACCGCGTTGCACCAGCGGCAGCGCACCGACTCGATGGTCTCACTGACCACCTCGCGCTCCTCGACCTTCGGCTCACCGGCCAGATCGAGGTGGACGTACTCGACCACCTTCGACGAGCGGGTCACGTCGAACCGCGTGAGGTTGCCGCAGAGGGTGCAGCGCCACCGTGTCGAGGCGGTCGGCAGGGGAACCGTCATCGTGACTTGTACCTTTTCCTTCTAGGCCGTCTATTGTCCGCGACGCGCCAGCTTCCCTGGAGCGTGTGGCCGTAACCCTACGGCCTGGCGGCGACCCGCCGCCCGCCTGTCCACGGCGGCGAGGCGTTCTGTGCGAGTACGCCCCCTTGCGTCATGCTCTGTATCCATGATCAGCCACCGGAGCCCGACCGTCAGCGGAACGAGCCGGCATCCGTCGGCTCCCGTGACCTGCACGCTGCTCGTCCTGTGCTGCCTGGTCTTCGTGATCGGCCCCGCCTCGGGCCTGAATCACGCCTACGGCTCCGGGGACGCGCTGCTCGCCGCCCAGCGCGCGTACTTCCACCGGTGGGGGGTGATTCCGGCCGAGCTGTTCCAGGGCTCCCCGAGGGCCGCCCTGACCCCTGCCACGGCCCTGTTCGTCCACGGCAACTGGGTGCACCTGCTCGGCAACATGCTGTTCCTCTACGTCTTCGGCGTGATGACCGAGGAGCGGATGGGCCGCACGGAGTTCGCCCTCTTCTACCTCGGCTGCGGCTACCTGGCCCTGCTCGGCTACGCGGCCGCCAATTCCGCCTCCGGGCAGTCGCTGGTGGGGGCGTCCGGGGCGATCTCCGCCGTCCTGGGCGCGTTTCTCTACCTGTTCCCCACCGCCCGGGTCACAAGCCTGCTCCCGTTCCTCCTCTTCCTCCCGGTGCGCTTTCCCGCCTGGGTCGTCCTGCCCTTCTGGGCGAGCCTGCAGTGGCTGGCGGCGGGCCGCGCGGACCAGGGGCCGGGGGTCGCCTATCTGGCCCACCTGGTGGGCTTCGGGCTGGGCTTCTGCTACGCCTGGGTGCGGTTCGGCCGTACGGCTAGAGTGAAGTCCGCCCCTGCTCCGGCCCCTGAGGGAGAGAACCAGCCGTGATCACCGCGATCGTCCTCATCAAGACCAGCGTGGACCGGATCCCCGAGATCGCGGAGTCCATCGCGGCGCTGGAGTCCGTGAGCGAGGTCTTCTCGGTCACCGGCACGTACGACCTGATCGCCATGGTCCGGGTCAGGCAGCACGAGGACCTGGCCGAGGTCATCCCGGGCAGCATCAGCAAGATCCCCGGCGTCGAGGCCACGGACACCCACGTGGCCTTCCGCACCTACTCCCAGCACGACCTGGAAGCGGCGTTCGCCATCGGCCTGGACTCCTGACCGGCCTGACCGGACCGGCCCCGCGTCATCCTCGGACGCGGGGCCCCGGCGTCGTCAGACCGCCGGTACGCAGCGGCCGTCCTCCGTGCGGTACTGCCACTTCGCGCCCTGCTGGACCAGTTCCCGCACGGCCGCGACGAAGCGGTCCACGTGCTCGTCGGGAGTGCCGGCGCCGAAGCTGACCCGGATGGCGTTGAGGGACTTCTCGCCGGGCGCGGCCTCGGGGGCGCCGCACTCGCCCTGGGTCTGGGGGTCGCTGCCCAGGAGGGTGCGCACCAGGGGGTGCGCGCAGAAGAGCCCGTCGCGGACGCCGATGCCGTACTCGGCGGAGAGGGCGGCCGCGAAGTGGGAGCTGTTCCAGCCCTCGACGACGAAGGAGATCACGCCGACCCGGGGCGCGTCGT
The DNA here is from genome assembly GCF_042800575.1 of Streptomyces sp. NPDC057616. Classification (NCBI taxonomy): domain Bacteria; kingdom Bacillati; phylum Actinomycetota; class Actinomycetes; order Kitasatosporales; family Streptomycetaceae; genus Streptomyces; species Streptomyces sp. NPDC057616. Next base: position 9,911 of record NZ_JBHVGU010000048.1, on the reverse strand, counting down.
CGCCGAACAGGGACAGGACCTCGACCTCCGCGACGTCGGCCAGGCCCTCGCGGACCCTGCCGATCAGGTGCTGCTCGCGCGCGACCAGGGAGTCGAAGCCCGCCTCGGTCAGGGCCTTGCAGGCCGAGGCGATGGAGTAGGCGCCGATCACGTTCGGGGAGCCGGCCTCGTGGCGGGCGGCGCTGTCGTGCCACTCCACGTCCACTCCCCCGTCCTCGCGCCGCGTGACCTTGCGGCTGGCGCCGCCGCCGGCCAGGTACGGCTCGGCCTCGCGCAGCCAGTCGGCGCGGCCGGCCAGCACACCGGAGCCGAAGGGCGCGTACAGCTTGTGTCCGGAGAAGGCGACCCAGTCGACGTCGAGCTCCCGCACGGAGACCGGGTGGTGCGGAGCCAGCTGCGCGGCGTCCAGCACGATCCGCGCGCCGTGGGCGTGCGCCGCGGCGGCCAGCTCCCGCACCGGCCACAGCTCACCGGTGACGTTGGAGGCGCCGGTGACGCAGACCAGCGCCGGACCGTACGGGTCACGGTCGGCGAGGGCGCGCTCCAGGGTCGCCACGGCCTGCTGCGGGGTGCGCGGCGCGTCCAGGTAGGTGACCCGGGCGTCCTGCCAGGGCAGCAGGCCGGCGTGGTGCTCGGTCTCGAAGACGAAGACCTGGCAGCCGGCGGGGAGCGCCCGGGCGAGCAGGTTCAGCGAGTCGGTCGTGGAGCGGGTGAAGACCAGCTGGTCGTCGCCGCGGCAGTCCAGGAACTCGGCGACCGTGCGGCGGGCGTTCTCGAACAGGTCGGTCGACAGCTGGGACAGGTATCCGGCGCCGCGGTGGACGCTGCCGTAGTAGGGGGCGTAGGCCGCCACGTCGTCCCAGACGCGCTGCAGGGCCGGCGCGCTGGCCGCGTAGTCGAGCGCCGCGTAGCCGACCTCGCCGCCGGTGACGAGCGGGACGGTGACGTCCCGGCCCAGGACGGGCAGCGGGGCACAGACGGAGGGGGCGGAGGCAGCGGTGGAGACAGACATGGCGAACTCCTGTGAGGGGTCGGCGGATTCACCGTGCGAGCGGGTACGGCTCGAGCACGGGACAAGGTGAAAAGGGGTACGCGGAGGCGGGGCTCGACGCCCTAGCGCATTCGCTGACTCACAGAAGGCTCCTCGACGACCAGGACCCCTGGTGTACGAGGGATCCGCGCTTGCCGTAGACCTCGCTGCCTACGGCCTGGTCTTCACCCGGGGCACCCCGCCACGGACGGAGGGTTGCCGGACAGTCGGCCGGGGCCTCATGACTGTCACTCATGACCTGGAAAAAACGTACGTGAAGTGATCGCGGTCCCGCAACCCGTGTCCGGATTCCGGGACCGCGATCCCGCTCGTGGGGGGGGCGGGAGGGCGGGGGAAGGCACGAAGGGGGGGGGGGGGGCGGAGGGGCCACAGACTGTTTGGCGCCCCCCCACAACCCCACACCACTCTTGTTGGGGTGGAGGGGAGTGAACCCACC
>NZ_JBHVGU010000048.1:0-8414 GCF_042800575.1 Streptomyces sp. NPDC057616 | reverse complement strand
GACTGCCACTCATAACTGGAAAAAAACGTACGTGAAGGGACCGCGGTCCCACAACCTGTGTCCGGATTCTGGGACCGCGGCCCTGCTTGGGGCGGCGCCGGGAGCGCCGGCCCCCCCACGAAGTGGGCGGGTAGGCCGGAGGCCCTACGCGTTGCTGGCCGCCACCCAGCGCTCCAGCGCCCGCTTGGCGGAGCCGGAGTCGATCGACTCCGCCGCGCGGGCCATCCCGGCCCGGATCTGCTCGGCGAGCGGAGCCGGACCCGGGTCGAGGGCGACGAGCGCGGCCGCCGAGTTCAGCAGTACGGCGTCCCGTACCGGCCCCCGCTCGCCGTCGAGAAGCCTGCGGGCCACCTCGGCGTTGAACGACGGGTCGCCGCCACGCAGCGCCTCGACCGGCACCAGCTCGATGCCGACCTCACGGGGGTCGAAGGTCTCCTCGGTGACCTTGCCGTCCCGCACGATCCACACCCGGGAGGTGGCCGTGGTGGTCAGCTCGTCCAGGCCGTCGTCCCCGCGGAAGACCAGGGAGGAGTTGCCGCGCTCGGCGAAGACGCCCGCGACGACCGGCGCCATCCGCGGGTCGGCGACACCGACCGCCTGGGCCCGCACCTGGGCGGGGTTGGTCAGCGGGCCGAGGATGTTGAACACCGTGCGGATCGCCAACTGGCCGCGCGCGGCGCCGGCATGACGCAGCGCCGGGTGGAACTTGACGGCGAAGCAGAAGGTGATCCCCGCCTCCTGCGCCACCTCGGCCACCCGCCGGGGGGTCAGCTCCAGATTGACGCCGAGCTTCTCCAGGACGTCCGAGGCTCCGGAGGCCGAGGACGCGGCGCGGTTGCCGTGCTTGACGACCGTGGCGCCCGCGCCGGCCACGACGACGGCCGACATGGTGGAGATGTTGACGGTCTTGGCGCCGTCGCCGCCGGTGCCGACGATGTCGACCGTGCGGCCGGGCACCTCGATCACGTTGGCGTGCTCGTACATCGTCCGGACGAGGCCGGTGATCTCCTCGACCGTCTCGCCCTTGGCCCGCAGGGCCACGACGAAGCCCGCGATCTGGGCGTCCGTGGCCTCGCCGCGCATGATCTGGTCCATCGCCCAGGCCGTCGCGTCGGCGCTCTGGTCGTGGCCGTACAGCAGGGCGTTCAGTACCTCGGGCCAGGAACGGCCCGCCGCGGTGTCGCCTCCAGCGGGGGTCACAGCGCTCATAAGGCCGCTCCTGGGTGTCGTAGAAGAGTGGGACCCGTCGAAGGAGTCCGACCCCCACCCTATCCAGCCGGAAGGCATGGCAAAGGGCCCCGTCCGAACACCGGACAGGGCCCTTCGCGTGGCGTGGCGACGCCTCAGTGATCAGTGGTGGCCGTGGCCGCTCGTGATCTCCTTGTACTCCTCGACGGTCGGCTTCGAGATCTGGGACTCGTCGCCGAAGTACGCCTCGCTGAGCTTGGCACGCAGCTTCTCGGAGCCCTTCACCTTGCGCTCGACGCCGTTCTCGTCGGTCGTGGGACCGATCTCGAGCGGCTGGTACTGCTCGTGCGCCGTGAGCGTGTGCAGCGCGTCCTGGCTGAGCGGCTCGTGCACCTCGATGAACTCACCGTGCGGCAGGCGCTTGATGATGCCCGACTCGCGGCCGTGCAGCACCTTGTCCTTGTCGCGCCGCTGCAGACCCAGGCAGATCCGCTTGGTGGCGATGAACACCAGGACCGGCACCACGAAGAAGCCGACGCGCACGAACCAGGTGATCGCGTTGATCGACAGGTGGAAGTGCGTGGCCCACAGGTCGTTGCCGCCACCGATCATCAGCACGAAGTACCAGGACACCCACGCGGCACCGAACGCGGTACGCGTCGGGGCGTTGCGCGGACGGTCCAGGATGTGGTGCTCGCGCCGGTCGCCGGTGACCCAGGCCTCGACGAACGGGTAGACCGCGATCGCGACCAGGACCAGCGGAAAGACCACCAGCGGGATGAACACGCCCAGGACGAGCGTGTGGCCCCAGGCGTTGATCTCCCAGCCCGGCATGACGCGGATCAGGCCCTCGGAGAAGCCCATGTACCAGTCGGGCTGGGCGCCGGTGGACACCTGGTCCGGACGGTAGGGGCCGATGGCCCAGATCGGGTTGATCGAGGCGATCGCCGCGATGGCCGCGATGACACCGAAGACCAGGAAGAAGAAGCCTCCGGCCTTGGCCATGTACACCGGCAGCAGCGGCATGCCCACGACGTTGTTGTTCGTCCGTCCGGGACCCGCGAACTGCGTGTGCTTGTGGTAGAAGACCAGGATCAGGTGGCCGACCAGCAGACCGAGCATGATGCCCGGCAGCAGCAGGATGTGGATCGAGTAGAAGCGGGCCACGAAGTCGCCGCCCGGGAACTCTCCGCCGAAGAGGAAGAACGACAGGTACGTGCCGACGATCGGCACGGACAGGATCGCGCCCTCCATGAAGCGGACACCGGTGCCGGAGAGCAGGTCGTCCGGGAGCGAGTAACCGGTGAAGCCGGTGAACATGCCCAGGACGAGCAGCAGGAAGCCGAACAGCCAGTTGACCTCACGCGGCTTGCGGAACGCGCCGGTGAAGAACACGCGCATCATGTGCACGAACATGCCCGCGAGGAAGATCAGCGCGGCCCAGTGGTGGATCTGCCGGATCAGCAGACCACCGCGCACGTCGAAGGAGATGTGCAGGGTCGAGTTGAAGGCCTCGGACATCAGCTGGCCCTGCAGCGGGATGTAGCTGCCGTGGTACTCCACCTCGTTCATCGACGGGTGGAAGAACAGGGTCAGGTACACACCCGTGAGGATGATGATGATGAAGCTGTAGAGGCAGACCTCACCCAACATGAACGACCAGTGGTCGGGGAAGATCTTGCGCATGTTGGACTTGGCCAGGGAGTAGATCCCCAGGCGGCCGTCCGCCCAGTCGGCGACGCGCTCGCCGGCGGGCGCCTTTCCGCGGCGTGCCGCGGTGCTGTCGTTGGTGCTCATCCGCGCTCCCAGAATGCAGGACCGACGGGCTCTTCGAAGTCGCCGAGCGCCTCGAGGTAGCCCTCGTCGTTCACGCCGATCCGCAGCTGCGGCAGGGCGTGTCCGGCGGGGCCGAAGATCACCCGGGCACCGTCGGAGAGGTCGAAGGTGGACTGGTGGCAGGGGCACAGCACGTGGTGCGTCTGCTGCTCGTACAGCGAGATCGGGCAACCGACGTGGGTGCAGATCTTCGAGTACGCGACGATGCCCTCGTGCGACCACTCGAGCTCGCGCTTGTCCTTGATGTTGTCCGGCTGGATCCGGACGATCATCAGGGCCGCCTTGGCGATCTGGGTCTGGAAGTCCTCGTCCTGCTCCTCCAGGCCCTCGGGCTTGGCGAAGGTGAGCGAGCCGACGGCGACGTCGGAGGGACGCAGCGGCTCGTTCGTGTTCATGTTGACGAGCAGCTTGCCCTTGGACCACAGCGTGTGGCGGAGCTTGTTGTGGGGCAGCGGGCCGAGGTCGCGCAGCAGCATGACGCCGGAGAGCGGGAACAGGGCCATCGCGCCGAGCATCGTGTTGCGGATCAGCTTGCGGCGGCCGAGCACGGACTCCTTGGCACCCTGCCGGAAGTCGTCCATGACCTTGGCCTTGACCTCGGGCGAGGCCTCGATCGGGTGACGCTCGTCGGCGATCTCCACGTCGGACATCAGGGTGCGGGCCCAGTGGACCGCGCCCGCGCCGATGGCGAACAGCGCGAGGCCCAGGGTCAGACCCAGCGCGAAGTTCAGCGCGTTGATGTGGCCGATCGGGAAGACGAAGATCGACTTGTCGTGCGGGATCGCCACGTACGAGGCGATGAAGCCGACCGTGGCGAGCATCGAGACCGTGAACAGCATGGCCACCACGCGCTCGGACCGCTTGGCGGCCCGCTCGTCGATGTCCTGGATCCGGTGCTCGTGCGGCGGCAGACCGGGGTCGGCGAACGGGTTCTTCTCGTCCGCGACGCCGACCGTGCCGTGCTGGCCCTGCTCAGCGGGCAGGTTCTCTTCTGGAATGTCTTGGCTACTCATGACTTCTTGGCCTTTGCGGTCCGAGCGGCGACCCAGACGGCGACCGCGATCAGCGCGCCGAGTCCGAAGATCCAGGCGAACAGGCCCTCGGAGACCGGGCCGAGTCCGCCCAGCTCAAGGCCGCCGGGGCTCTCGGTGTCGTCTCCGTTGACCGCGTTCAGGTACGCGATGATGTCCTTCTTGTTCTGCGACGTCAGCGTGGTGTCGGGGAACGAAGGCATGTTCTGCGGGCCGGTCTGCATGGCCTCGTAGATGTGCTTCGGGTCGACACCCTCGAGGTCGGGCGCGAACTTGCCGTGGGTGAGCGCACCGCCCTTGCCGGTGAAGTTGTGGCACTGCGCGCAGTTGGTGCGGAACAGTTCACCGCCCTTGGCGATGTCGGCACCCTCGGGGCCGTACTGCTCCTTGGTCGGCACGGTCGGGCCGGCGCCCAGCGACGAGATGTACGCCGCGAGCTGGTCGATCTCGGCCTGCGTGTAGACGACCTTCTTCTTCGGGACCTGCGCGCCCGGCTGCTGGGCCGGCATACGGCCGGTGCCGACCTGGAAGTCGACGGCCGCGCTGCCCACGCCCACGAGGCTCGGGCCGTCGGAGGTGCCCTGACCGCCGGTTCCGTGGCAGGAGGCGCAGCCGACGGAATAGAGCTTCTTGCCCTCGTCGATGGCGAGAGACTGGGCAGTTTCATCGGCCTGCGCCTTGCTCGCGGGCGCGAACGCGGCGTACAGCCCCCCGGTGCATGCCAGCGCGAGGAGTAGGACGACGAGCGCCGCCATCGGATGGCGTCGTCGTGCGGAGAGCTTTTTCACGGATTACCCCGGTGTCAGGATCTTCTGCGTCGATGCTTGTGTGGTGTGCGCCCAGCGGCGCACGCGGGAACGGGCCCGGCTACTTGATCAGGTAGATCGTGGCGAAGAGGCCGATCCACACGACATCGACGAAGTGCCAGTAGTAGGACACGACGATGGCCGCGGTCGCCTGTTCGTGGGTGAACCTCTTGGCCGCGTAGGTACGGCCGAGGACGAACAGGAAGGCGATGAGGCCGCCCGTCACGTGCATGCCGTGGAACCCGGTGGTCAGGTAGAACACCGAGCCGTACGGGTCGGAGGACAGGGAGAGCCCGTCCTTCTTCACCAGCTCCGTGTACTCGAAGATCTGACCGCCGATGAAGATCGCACCCATCACGAAGGTGACGATGAACCAGCCCCGGAGCTTCTTCACGTCCCCGCGCTCGGCGGCGAAGACGCCGAGCTGGCAGGTGAGGGAGGAGAGCACCAGGATCGTGGTGTTGGTCGCGGAGAACGGAAGGTTGAGATGGCTCGCCATCTCCTTCCAGTGATCCGGACCGGTCACCGATCGCAGGGTGAAGTACATCGCGAAGAGGGCCGCGAAGAACATCAGCTCGGAACTCAGCCAGATGATGGTTCCGACGCTGGTGAGGTTCGGCCGGTTGACCGACGGGTGCGCGTGCCCGGTATCTACTGTCGTTGCTGTCGCCACGTCCGACATTATGTCGGTCGCTTATCCCGCCCTCACTCCGGGGGGTGCCGTTCGGAGTGTTGCTGCCGTCCATACCGGTGTTGACGTGGTGTTGAACGGAGTAACATCCGCCGCAACGGGCCTTTCCGTACGACGCTGACGTCTCGGAGGAACAATGCAGCCGACCGCCACGGTGCTGGTCTACAGCGACGACTCCAACACCCGCGAACAGGTGCGGCTGGCCACCGGGCGAAGGCCCGCGCCCGACGTTCCCGTCGTCGAGTTCGTGGAGTGCGCGACGCCCGCGGCCGTCGTGACGGAGCTGGACAAGGGCGGGATCGACATCTGCGTCCTGGACGGCGAGTCCGTGCCCATGGGCGGCATGGGTGTCTGCCGGCAGATCAAGGACGAGGTGTTCAACTGCCCGCCCGTGCTGCTGCTGATCGGGCGGCCGCAGGACGCGTGGCTCGCGACCTGGAGCCGGGCGGACGCGGCGGTGACGCTGCCCGTGGACCCGGTGGAGTTCGCCTCCGCGCTGGCCTCCCTGCTGCGGAGCAAGAGCCTGCAGCAGAGCGCCTGAGAGCCCCGGGCAGCCGTCCCCGGGACGGCTGCCCGCACGCGGGCTCACACGCTCTCTGGCCGCAACCTCGCCCTCTCCGCGGCCGTGGGTGCGTCGGGGGTTCCGGCGACCAGGGCGCTGCCCGTGCGCCAGTTCTTCCAGGAGAGGTTCCAGTCCCCGAAGCCGTTGCCGAAGGGCTCCATGGTGTCGCCGTCGGAGTTGACGACCTTCACCACATCGCCCTCGTGGACGTTGTTGAAGAACCACTCGGCGTTCCCGGTGCTCATGCCGGTGCAGCCGTGGCTGACGTTGGCGTAGCCCTGGGAGCCCACGGACCACGGGGCGGCGTGCACGTACTCGCCGCTCCAGGTCAGCCGCGTCGCGTAGTAGACCGGCAGGTCGTACGAGTCCGAACTGCCCTCGGCGATGCCGACGGTGGCACTGCGCATGCGTACGAAGTATTCCTTGCCCAGTACGACCTTGACGCCGTTGCGGGTCTCGAAGCCGGGCTTGCCGGTGGTGACGGGGATCTCGTTGATGTCCTCGCCGTTCTTGTAGACCGTCATGGAGTGCGACGCCGCGTCGGTGACGGCGACGACGCTGTCGCCGATGGTGAGCTTCAGCGGCTTGCTCGGCGCGCCCCGCAGCCGGTCGCCGATCTTGACCCCGTCGAGGTTGCTGCGCACCTGGACCGTGGCGTGGGCGGGCCAGTACTCCTTGGGGCGGTAGTGGAGCTCCTTGTCGTCCACCCAGTGCCAGGCGCCCTGCACGGCGGGGACGGAGTCCACCTGCAGCGCGCGCTCGACTATGGCCCGCTGGGCCTTGTCCTTGACCGGCTTGTCCAGCTCGGCGGTGATCGGCTGGCCGACGCCGTAGGTGCCCGACTTGGGCCCGAACGTCACGCCCAGCTGCTTCTTGGTGGTGGGCTTGCTGGTGTCGAAGGAGAGGACCTTGCGTCCGGGCGCCCCGTCCTCGTCCTCCGTGCTCACCCGCACCGTGTAGTGGGCGTTGGCGGCGAGCGGGGAGGTGCTGTGCCAGCGGGTGCCGTCGGTGGAGAGTTCGCCCGTCACGGAGCGGCCTGTGGCGTCCGTGGCGGTGACGTCCGTGATCCGGTCGTCGTCGTCGGCCGTGACTTCCAGGGGCTTGTCCGGATCCGCCTTCTTGCCGTCCTCGGAGAGGCCGTTGAAGGAGATCTGGTCCGTCGCGTCGTACGGCTTGTCGGTCAGCGGGTTGCCGCCGCTGCTGCAAGCGGTGCCGCCCGCGCCAAGGGCGATCACCAGCAGCGTGCAGCCGGCAACGGTGCGGGTGCGCGGAGAGTGGTTCATGTCCTCGACGCTATGGAGATCCGTCAAGTACGGCGCGCCGGGTAACTCGTACGAGGGACCTTTATTGCGGCAAAAGCAGGAGCCCGGACTCTCCTGACGGAGTGTCCGGGCTCTGCTGCGCTCAGCGCGTGCTACTGGGTGCGGTTCTCACCGCGGTAGTACTCGAAGACCCAGCCGTACAGGCCGACCATGATGATCGGGGCCGAGAAGTACAGCAGCCACCAGCCGATCGCGATCGACAGGAAGGCCAGCGCGCCACCGATGCCGAGGGCGAGCGGCTGCCAGCTGTGCGGGCTGAAGAACCCGACCTCGCCGGCGTCGTCCGCGACGTCCGCCTCCTTGTTGTCCATGGCACCCGCGTCGACCCGCCGGGCCGTGAAGCCCAGGTAGAAGCCGACCATGATGCACAGACCGAAGGCCAGGAAGAGCGCCGTGGTACCGGCCGGCTCCTTCGACCACACGCCATAGACGACCGCCATGGCGAGGACGAAGAAGCTCAACCACATGAACATCTTGCCCTGAACCTTCACTTGCCGGCCTCCTTGCCACCAGCCAGAGCGTGGTCACCGTGCGGCGCGTTCTCGAGCTGGTCGAGAGCGGCGATCTCAGGGTGATGCAGGTCGAACGCCGGGGATTCGCTGCGAATCCGCGGCAGGGTGAGGAAGTTGTGCCGCGGCGGCGGGCAGGAGGTCGCCCACTCCAGCGAACGGCCGTAGCCCCACGGGTCGTCGACCTCGACCTTCTTGCCGTACTTGGCCGTCTTCCACACGTTGTAGAGGAACGGCAGGATCGACAGGCCGAGCAGGAACGAACCGATCGTCGAGACCGTGTTCAGCGCGGTGAAGCCGTCGGCCGCCAGGTAGTCCGCGTAACGACGCGGCATGCCCTCGGCGCCCAGCCAGTGCTGCACCAGGAACGTGGTGTGGAAGCCGATGAACAGCGTCCAGAACGTGATCTTGCCGAGGCGCTCGTCGAGCATCTTGCCGGTCATCTTCGGCCACCAGAAGTGGAAGCCGG
>NZ_JBHVGU010000047.1:62311-70062 GCF_042800575.1 Streptomyces sp. NPDC057616 | reverse complement strand
CTCAGCACCTTCGTCCGGAAGGGCTCGCCGGCGCGGACGGCGGACTGCTCCCCGGCACCCGAGGGCTGCGGCGCGCCGTCCTCACCGGCCTCGGGACGGGCACCGGTGTCCCCGCCCTGCGGCCCCTCGTCCGGCGCCGGCTGCCCGCCGCCCCCGCCGGGACCGCCGTCGGGGCCCGGGTCGTCGTCGTCCTCCGGCTCGGCGAACTCCTCCAGCGTCTCGTCCAGCTTGTCCTCGTCCAGGCCCGGCGCGTCGAAGGGGTTGCGGCGGCGCCGGTGCGGCAGCGCGAGCAGCGCCGCCTGCCGTACGTCCTCGGCGAGCACCTCGGTGCGCCCGGCCCAGGCCGCGAGCGCGGTGGCCGTACGGGCCATCACGATGTCCGCGCGCATGCCGTCCACCTCGAAGGCGGCGCAGGTCGCCGCGATCTGCCGGAGCGCCCCGTCCCCGAGCCGCACCGACGGAAGCAACTCCCGCGCCGCGACGATGCGGTGGCGTACGGCGGCCTCCTCGTCGGCCCAGCGGGCCGCGAAACCGGCCGGATCGTCGTCGTGGGCGAGCCTGCGCCGTACGACCTCGACCCGCTGGTCCGGCTCCCGGGAGGCCGCGACCTCGACGGTCAGCCCGAACCGGTCGAGCAACTGCGGCCGCAGCTCGCCCTCTTCGGGGTTCATGGTGCCGACGAGGAGAAAGCGGGCGGCGTGCCGCACGGAGACGCCCTCGCGCTCCACGTACGAGGCGCCCATCGCGGCGGCGTCCAGCAGCAGGTCGACCAGGTGGTCGTGGAGGAGGTTGACCTCGTCGACGTAGAGGACGCCGCGGTGCGCGTCGGCGAGCAGGCCCGGCTCGAAGGCCTTCACGCCCTCGGCCAGGGCCCGTTCGATGTCCAGGGCGCCGACCAGCCGGTCCTCCGAGGCGCCGACCGGCAGTTCGACCATGCGCGCCGGCCGGGTCTCGAACGCCCCGGGCTCGTGCGGGCCGTCCGGGCAGGCCGGGTCGGGGGCGGCCGGATCGCAGGAGAAGCGGCACCCGCAGACCACGTCGAGGTGCGGCATGAGCGCCGAAAGGGCGCGCACGGCCGTCGACTTGGCGGTGCCCTTCTCGCCGCGCACCAGCACGCCGCCGACCGCCGGGGAGACGGCGTTCAGCAGCAGCGCGAGCCGCAGGTCGTCCTGGCCGACCACGGCCGTAAAGGGGAACGGGGTGGTCACTGGTCGCCCTCCAAGTCGCCTTCCAGCTCCAGATACGTCGCGCGCAGCCGCTCCAGCGTCTCCGCGTCCGGCTCGGCCCACAGCCCCCGGTCCGCGGCCTCCAGCAGCCGTTCGGTGATCGCGCGCAGCGCCCACGGGTTGGACTTCTTCATGAACTCCCGGTTCTCCGGGGCGAAGACGTACTCGGCGCTGAGCTTCTCGTACATCCAGTCGTCGACGACCCCGGCCGTCGCGTCGTACCCGAAGAGGTAGTCGACGGTCGCCGCCATCTCGAAGGCGCCCTTGTAGCCGTGCCGGCGCATGGCCGCCATCCAGCGCGGGTTGACCACGCGCGCCCGGAAGACGCGGTGCGTCTCCTCGCCCAGAGTGCGCGTCCTCACCTGGTCGGGGGTGGCGGAGTCGCCGACGTACGCCTCGGGGCTCTCGCCCGTCAGATGGCGCACCATGGCGACCATGCCACCGTGGTACTGGAAGTAGTCGTCGGCGTCGACGAGGTCGTGCTCACGGGTGTCGACGTTCTTGGCGGCGACCGCGATCCGCCGGAACGCGGTCTCCATGTCGCCGCGCGCGGCCCGTCCGTCGAGCCCGCGCCCGTAGGCGTAGCCGCCCCACACCGCGTACACCTCGGCGAGGTCGGCGTCGGAGCGCCAGTTGCGGGCGTCGATCAGCGGTAGCAGGCCGGCGCCGTACGCGCCCGGCTTGGAGCCGAAGATGCGCGCCGTCGCGCGCCGCCGGTCGCCGTGCCCGGCGGTGTCCTGGTCGGCGTGCGCCTTCACGAAGTTGCGCCCGGCGGGCTCGTCCAGCTCGGCCACCGCGCGCACCGCGTCGTCGATCAGCCCGACGACATGCGGGAAGGCGTCCCGGAAGAAGCCGGAGATACGGACCGTGACGTCGATGCGGGGCCGGCCGAGCTCCTCCAGCGGGACGATCTCGAAGCCGGTGACCCGGCGTGAGGCGTCGTCCCACACCGGCCGGCAGCCCAGCAGTGCCAGGATCTCGGCGATGTCGTCGCCCTGGGTGCGCATCGCGGACGTGCCCCAGACCGTCAGGCCCACGGACTTCGGGAACTCGCCGGTGTCCTGCAGATACCGCTGCACGAGGGAGTCGGCCAGCGACTGCCCGACCTCCCAACTCAGCCGCGAGGGAATGGCCTTGGGATCCACCGAGTAGAAGTTGCGGCCGGTCGGCAGCACGTTGACCAGACCGCGGGTGGGGGAGCCGGACGGCCCGGCCGGGACGTAACCGCCGTCGAGCGCCTTGAGGATGTGGCCGATCTCGTCGGTGGTGCGGGCGAGCCGCGGGACGACCTCGGTGCAGGCGAACTCCAGCACCGCGACGGCGTCGGGGAGTTCGGTGCCCAGCACCTCGCGCACCAGCGGGCCGCTCTCGGCGGCCGCCCAGCCGCGCTCCTCCATGCCCTCGGCGAACCGCCGGCACAGCTGCTCCAGCAGGTCGATCGCGTCGGCGGCCGACCGGGACGGTCCCTCGACGAGGTCCGTGAGCTCGACCGGTGCTTTCACCGGCGCGCCCGGCTCGGCCAGCAACTCCTTCTCCACCAGCCCGAAATGGGCGGCCAGCGCGGCCCTGAGCCCCGGCAGCGCGTTCGCCTGCCCGCCCCACACCTGCGAGGCGCGCAGCACGGCGAGCACGAGGTTCACGCGCGGCTCGCCGACCGGGCCGCCGCCCAGGATGTGCAGTCCGTCGCGGATCTGCACGTCCTTGATCTCGCACAGGTAACCGTCGATGTGCATCACGAACTCGTCGAAGTCGCCGTCGTCGGGCTGCTCGTCGACATGCAGGTCGTGGTGGAGCTCGGCCGCCTTGACCAGCGTCCAGATCTGCGCGCGCACCGCCGGGGCCTTCGTCGGGTCCAGGTCGGAGACGAGCGCGTACTCGTCGAGCAGCTGTTCCAGCTTGGCCAGGTCGCCGTAGGTGTCGGCCCGCGCCATCGGCGGTACGAGGTGGTCGACGACCGTGGCGTGCCCGCGCCGCTTGGCCTGGGTGCCCTCGCCGGGGTCGTTGACGATGAAGGGGTAGATCAGGGGCAGTTCGCCGAGCACGGCGTCCGGCGCGCAGCCGCCGCTGAGCCCGAGCCCCTTGCCGGGCAGCCACTCCATCGTGCCGTGCTTGCCCATGTGGACGACGGCGTCGGCCCCGAAGCCCCCCTCCGACGTCGCAGCCTCCAGCCAGCGGTAGGCCGCCATGTAGTGGTGCGAGGGCGGCATGTCGGGGTCGTGGTAGATCGCGATGGGGTTCTCGCCGAAGCCGCGCGGCGGCTGGATCATCACGACGACGTTCCCGAACTGCAGGGAGGCCAGCACGATGTCGTCCCCGTCGACGTACAGCGAGCCCGGCGGCTCGCCCCACGCCTCGGTCATCGCGTCTCTCAGCCCGGGGTCGAGCCGCTCGAACCAGGCCCGGTAGTCGGCGAGCGGCACGCGCGCGGGCGCCGCCGCGAGCTGGTCCTCGGTCAGCCACTCGACGTCGTGCCCGCCCGCCTCGATGAGCCGGTGGATCAACTCGTCGCCGTTGTCGGGGTATTCGGTCAGGCCGTAGCCGGCGTCCCTCAGCGCGTCCAGGACGCGCACCGCCGACGCGGGCGTGTCCAGGCCGACCGCGTTGCCGACCCGGGAGTGCTTGGTCGGATAGGCGGTGAAGACGAGCGCCAGCTTCTTCTCGGCGTTCGGCCGGTGCCGCAACCGCGCGTGCCGTACGGCGATCCCGGCGACCCGCGCGGCCCGCTCCGGGTCGGCCACGTACACCGGCACGTCGTCCGGGCCCTGCTCCTTGAAGGAGAACGGGACGGTGACGAGCCGCCCGTCGAACTCCGGGATCGCCACCTGCATCGCCGCGTCCATGGGGGACAGGGCGGCGTCGGAGGCGTCCCAGGCGGCCCGCGAGGACGTCAGGCAGAGTCCCTGCAGCACCGGGACGTCGAGGTCGGCGAGCGCCCCGACGTCCCACGCCTCCTCGTCGCCGCCGGCCGACGCCTGCGAGGCGTGGGTGCCGCCCGCGGCCAGTACGGTGGCGACCAGCGTGTCGGCCTTCGCCAGCAGCTCGTACAGGCCCGCGTCGGCGCCGCGCAGCGAACCGCAGTACACGGGAAGGGCGTTGGCGCCGCGCGCCTCGATCGCGTCGCACAGGGTGTCGACGAAGGCGGTGTTGCCGCTCAGTTCGTGGGCCCGGTAGAAGAGCACGCCGACGGTCCGCCGTCCCTCCCCGTGCGTGCGCTCGCCGTGGACGCCGTACTCGGGCATCTTCTGCGGCTCGACGAACCCCTCGCCCGTCAGCAGCACGGTGTCGGAGAGGAACCGGGCGAGCTCGGTGAGGTTGGCGGGCCCGCCCTCGACGAGGTACTTCAGCGCCTCCGCCACCACACCGGCCGGCACGGACGACTCGGCCATCAACTCCGCGTCCGGGACGGCCTCTCCGCCCAGCAGCACGGTCGGCACGCCGGACGCCCGGAGCGCGGCGAGCCCGTCCTCCCAGGCCCGCTTCCCGCCGAGCAGCCGTACGACGGCGATGTCGGCGCCCGCGAGGAGACCGGGCAGCTCCCCGGCCACGTCCACCCGGGTGGGATTGCCGATCCGGTACGAGGCACCGGACGCGGCCCGCGCGGCCAGCAGATCCGTGTCGGCGGTCGACAACAACAACACAGTGCTCATGCGGGTGCTCCCGGTGGAATGAAAGGCAGTCCTTGCGGCGCGCCGGACTCGATGAGCCGCCACAGCGCGTCCGTGTCCGCGTGCTGTTCGATCAGGTCGCCGAGCCGGTCGAGCTGCTCCTCGCGCAGCGCGGCGAACGAGGTGTCGGGGGCCGGCACGAACCGGCGGCCCGCGGCGGCCGCCACCTCGCGCAGGAAGGCCCGCCGGAACCCGTCCGACTCCAGCGAGCCGTGCCAGTGCGTGCCCCAGGTCCGGCCGACCCGGCAGCCGTCGAGGAAGGTTTCCCCTCCCTCCACGGAGGCGACCCCGTGATGAATCTCGTAGCCCTCGACCTGCTCGCCGAGGGCTTCGCCGACCGGCCGGGTGAGGGTCTTCTCCCGCTCGAACCGCACCCGGACGGGAAGGACACCTAGACCCGCCACGTCCCCCTGCCGGCTCTCGACGTCGTCCTCGATGTGCTCGCCGAGAATCTGGAAGCCGCCGCAGATGCCGAGGATCGGGCGCCCCTCGGCAGCCCTGCGTCCGAGGGCGTCCGCAAGTCCCCGCTCCCGTAGCCATTCCAGTGCGCGAACCGTCCCACGGGTCCCCGGAACGACGACGAGGTCGGCATCGGCCAGTTCCTCCGGCCGGTCCACGAACCGCACCACGACGCCGGGTTCGGCGGCCAGCGCGTCCACGTCGGTGAAGTTGGACATCAGCGGGACCGCGCACACGGCGACCCGCAGCACGTCCGCGCCGAGCGGCGCGGCGGTGTCCGACTCCCGCACGCTCCCGCGCAGCGAGACCCGCAGCCCGTCCTCCTCGTCGATGCCGAGCCCGTGCCGGAAGGGCAGCACGCCGTACGTCCGCCGTCCGGTGAGCCCGTGCAGCATGTCGAGCCCCGGCTCCAGCAGACTCACGTCGCCCCGGAACTTGTTGACGAGGAATCCGGCGACGAGCTCCTGGTCCTCGGGCGAGAGCAGCGCGACGGTCCCGAAGAAGGACGCGAAGACGCCGCCGCGGTCGATGTCGCCGACGACGAGCACGGGGAGCCGCGCGTTGCGCGCGATCCCCATGTTCACGATGTCGGTGCGCCGCAGATTGATTTCGGCGGGACTGCCGGCCCCCTCACAGATCACCGCGTCATACGTGCCCCGCAACTCGGCGAGACAGTCGAGCACGGTCCCGAGCAGCTGCCGCTGCCGCCCGCCGTGGTAGCCGCGCGCACTCAGCTCGCCGACGGGCCTGCCCATCAGCACGACCTGACTGCTCTGCTCGCCACCTGGCTTGAGCAGCACGGGGTTCATGAGCGCGGTCGGCTCGATCCGGCACGCCTGCGCCTGCATCGCCTGCGCCCGCCCTATCTCGGCACCCTCGCGTGTCACGAACGAGTTCAGCGACATGTTCTGCGCCTTGAACGGCGCCACCTTGACGCCCTGCCGCACCAGCCAGCGGCAGATCCCGGCGGTCACCACGCTCTTGCCGGCGTCGGAGGTGGTACCGGCGACGAGGAGCCCCCCACCGCTCATGACGTACGTCCCTTCAGCACGAGGCGCGCGGCGGCACTGACGCCGAGCGCGAGCAGACCGACCCGCTTGGACAGCCGTACGGCCCGCTCGATGTCCGGGACGGCGACGGAGCGGCCCGCCCGGTTCAGGACGGGCCGGTGCTCGACCCGGCCCCCGTACGACAGCGTCCCGCCGAGCCGCACGCCCAACGCGCCCGCGAAGGACGCCTCCACGGGCCCGGCGTTGGGGCTCGGATGCCGGCCCGCGTCGGCACGCCAGGCGCGCGCCGCGCCGCGCGGATCGCCTCCGGCGACCGTGGCCAGGACGGCGGTCAGCCGCGCCCCCGGCCACCCGGCGACGTCGTCCAGCCGGGCGGAGGCCCATCCGTACCGCCGGTACCGCGCCGACTTGTGCCCGACCATGGCGTCAAGGGTGTTGACGGCCCGGAACCCGAGCAGGCCCGGCACCCCGCCGACGGCGCCCCACACCAGCGCCCCCACCACCGCGTCGGAGGTGTTCTCCGCGACGGACTCGACGACGGCCCGGGCGATCCCGTCGGCGTCGAGCGCCTGCGGATCCCGCCCGCACAGGTGCGGCAGCCGCGCCCGCGCGGCCGCCACGTCCCCGCACTCCAGGGCCCGGCCGATCGTCCGGGCCTCGCGCGCGAGCGAAGTCCCGCCCACCACGGCCCAGGTGGCGGCCGCGGTCAGCGCGAGGGAGGCGGTGGGGGAGGGACGCAGCCGGGACTCCGCCACCGCGCCGAGCGCGACGGCGCTCCCGGCGCACACGGCGGTGTGCAGCGCGCCCCACCCGCGGTGGTCGCGCCACAACACCCGTTCCACGGCGGCCGCGGCGCGCCCGAAGACGGCGACCGGATGCCCGCGGCGTGGATCGCCGAGAAGCTGGTCACCGAGGAGTCCGGCGGCGGCGCCGTACGCGAAGACGCGACCGGCACGCATCGCGCTCAGCCGGCCGTGGGGACGGGCAGACGTCGGGCGTCGGGTCTCAACAGGCAGCCGCGCATGGCGATATGTCCTCACTCAGGGTGTCCACGCCCTGGTTCGACGAGACCGGCGGTGGGAGTTCCTGGCTCCCGGGGCTACCTACCCCGGTGACAGTGGCGGGACCGCGCCGGACTCGCACCGGCTTCCTCCCTTGCCGCCGTAAATGGCTCCGGCAGTCCACCACGCGCCCGAACGGCAGTCAACTTGCCGTTGACCTGCGGCGGGGGAGTGTGCTGAGGCCCACACGCGGGAGGTCGCGGCGGTCACGCAAACGCGTGGTGGGGGGGGGGGGGAGGAGGCCGGAGGAGCAAGGGTTTGGTGGCTTAGTCCGGGGGTCTTGACCTTCCTTGGTGCCTGGAGGCACCGATTGACCATCCCCAGCAGTAG
>NZ_JBHVGU010000047.1:6733-62301 GCF_042800575.1 Streptomyces sp. NPDC057616 | reverse complement strand
GGGACCGGGGGGGGGGGGGTGTGTGGGCACCCCCACGCGGGGGTTCGCGGCGTCCACACAACCTTTGGTTTCCGGGAGGACCCCCCCCCCTTCCACCACGCGTTTGTCGGTCTGCGGCCGGGGCCTCAGGCCTTCGTCATGATCAGAGAGATCCCGTACGCCACCGCCGCCGCGCACGCCGCGAAGCACACGTACGCGCCGGTGACCGCGAGGGTCGCCGAGTTGCCCTGGGCCGTGGCCCGTTCGCGGCGGGACAGGCCCATGATGCCGAGGGTGAACAGGGCGACGAGGCCCACGGTGACCGCGAGGCTGACGCCGAAGACGGAGCCCAGAGCTGCCCAGTCGATCTTCATGCTGCTTCTCTTCCTTCGTACCGGGAGCGCCGGCTCAGACGGTCGCGGCCGGCGGGGTCGCCGGGGCCGCCTGGTCGGGGGTGGCGGTCTTGGCCGGGGCCGGGACGGTGGCCGTCAGGTCCTCGGTGACGGTGGCCGCGGGAGGCGGCGTCACGGCGGCGATCGCCGTGGTGACCACGCCGGCCGGCTCGTCGGAGTCGTTGACGTTCGTCGCGTCGACGACCTCGCGCCGGGAGAGCTTCCAGATCGTGGCGCTCGCCGCGACCAGGAAGACGGCGACGACGGCGGTGCCCCAGTCGCCGAGATCCGTCAGGGACTCGGCGCCGGCGGCCACCAGGGCGGCGGCCGGAAGGGTGAGCACCCAGGCGACCAGCATCCGGGTCGCGGTCGACCAGCGGACGACGCCGCCCTTGCGGCCGAGGCCCGCGCCCATCACCGAGCCGGAGACCACGTGCGTGGTGGACAGGGAGAAGCCGAGGTGCGAGGAGGCCAGGATCGCCGTCGCCGCGCTGGTCTGGGCGGCGAAGCCCTGCTGCGGCCGCAGCTCTGTCAGGCCCTTGCCCATCGTGCGGATGATGCGCCAGCCGCCGATGTAGGTGCCGAGCGCGATGGCGAGGCCGGCGGAGAGGATGACCCAGGTGGGCGGGTCCGAGTCGGGGGCGACGACACCGCCGGCGACCAGGGCGAGGGTGATGACGCCCATCGTCTTCTGCGCGTCGTTGGTGCCGTGGGCCAGGGAGACCAGGCCCGCGGAGGCGATCTGCCCGGTGCGGAAGCCCTTCTCGGCGGCCTTGCCGTCGGCCTTGCGGCTCATCGTGTACGACAGCCGGGTGCCGATCATGGCGGCCAGGCCGGCCACGATCGGGGCGGCGACCGCCGGGAGGAGCACCTTGGTGACGAGTACGTCGCCGTGCACCGCGCCGAAGCCGGCCGAGGCGACGGTGGCGCCGATCAGACCGCCCATCAGGGCGTGCGAGGAGCTGGAGGGGAGCCCCACCAGCCAGGTCACGAGGTTCCAGAGGATCGCGCCGACCAGGGCCGCGAAGATGACCTCGGGACGGATGCCGGCCTCGTCGACGAGGCCCTTGGAGATCGTGTTGGCGACCTCCACCGACAGAAAGGCGCCGACAAGGTTGAGCACGGCGGACATGGCCACCGCGACCTTGGGCTTGAGTGCGCCGGTCGAGATGGTGGTGGCCATCGCGTTGGCGGTGTCGTGGAAACCGTTCGTGAAATCAAACGCGAGTGCGGTCACAACCACAATCGCGAGGATCAGCGAGAAGTTTTCCATTTACCCAGGCAATCGTTCGAAGTCATCGGTCGCTTGACCGTAGGAAACCTGAGTGAACGGAAGATGAACTGAGCAGGGCGTCGAGGTGACCTGATGAGGGGGTCGCCGCTCCGCCTCGGCCCGGCGGCCCCCGGATTCCCGGCGCCCCTTGGTCACCCGCCCCTGGCGAACCGCTTCAGCTGCGCCCGGGAGCCGTTGAAGAGATTCTGGTCACCCGGCAGGCTGCCCTTGCTGCCGTACTGCCAGAAGGTCCAGTACGACCACCCGGCGGGCAGCGCTCCCGAGGCCGCGGGGTTGCGGCCGGCCAGCCACAGCGCGTGGTGCGCGCCGAAGGCACGGCTGCGGCCCGTGCAGGTGTTCCACCAGCGGGCCGTGGTGTAGATCACCGGCCGGCGCCCGGTGCGCCGCTTCACCTCGTCGCTGAACGCGTGCAGCCAGTGGACCATGCCCGCCTTGCTCAGGCCGTAGCAGCGGTGCCTGGCGCTGTAGGGGTTGTATTCGATGTCGAGCGCCGGCGGCAGCGTCCAGCCGTCCGCCCGCCACCGGCCGCCGTGGCGGACGAAGTACGCCGCCTGGGCCCTGCCCGACGACCGGTCCGGCAGCGCGAAGTGGTAGGCCCCGCGGATGATGCCGGCGTTGCGGGCGCCGTTGTACTGCCGGGTGAAGTACGGGTTGCGGTAGGTGGTGGACTCGGTCGCCTTGACGTAGACGAACCTGGCCCCCTTGGCCTTCGCCCGCGACCAGTTGACGTTCTTCTGGTGCGAGGAGACGTCGTGCCCCTTGGGCAGACCGGCAGCCGAGGCCGGCAGCTCGGCGAGGACGGTGACGCCGACGGTGAGCGCCGCCACGGAGACCGCGACGGCGCAGCGGCGGCGGCGGAACGCCCGGTGGTCACGAGCCATGTTTCCCCCCGGAATGGCGACGTGCGCGGCAGGTCAACGGGAGATTACTGGAGGCTCGTTGCATGTGCGGTGATCCCTGGCCAAGCATGGTGAGAGAGTGATTTGTACTCATATGTGGTCTTTCGGAGGCTCGGCCTCCGTCCTAAAGTGCCCCCGGTCCGACCGCGTGTCGGGCCGCGGCTGGCAGGATCGCGGCATGGCTGAGCAGCGGCAGGACCAGCGGGACGGACGGGGTGCCCGGGAGGGCGGACGGGATGTGCCGGAGGGGTGGCGGAGGGATGTGCTCCCCGAGGAGGCGCGCGCCTGGGAGGCCCTCGTCGCCACGGCCCGCCGCACCGTGTCCGAGGGGCTGGTCGTCGGCACCTCCGGCAACGTCTCGGTGCGCGTCGGCGAGACCGTGCTGGTCACGCCGACGGGCGTCCCCTACGACCGGCTCACGCCCGAGGACGTGACCGGCGTCGGCCTCGACGGCCGGCAGGTGCTCGGCACCCTGGTCCCGACCAGCGAGCTGCCCATGCACCTCGCCGTCTTCCGCACCACCGACGCCCGCGCCGTCGTCCACACGCACGCCGTGCACGCGACGGCCGTCTCCACCCTCGTCCCCGAGCTCCCGGTGATCCACTACATGACCGCCGCCCTCGGCGGCCCGGTCCGAGTCGCCCCCTATGCGACCTATGGCAGCGAGGAGTTGGCCGAGAACATGCTCCGCGCGCTGGCCGATCGCACCGGCTGCCTCCTGCAGAACCACGGCACGATCACCTACGGCGCCTCCCTGGATCAGGCCTACGACCGCACCGCGCAGCTGGAGTGGATGTGCCGGCTGTGGCTCACGGCGTCGTCCGTGCCGGGCATGTCGCCGTCCCTGCTCTCCGGCGGGCAGCTCGCGGAGGTGGCCGAGAAACTGCGGGGGTACGGGCAGCGCCCGTGACCGTGCGGGGTATCCGGGCAGCGTGAGCAGACCACGCAACCGCCGAGAACTCGCGTCACCCCGTGCCTTCCTCCCGCTGGCCGGTCACCCGGTCCGCCGGGACACTGGAGGGGTGCGCACAGTCAAAGCGACGGCCGC
Organism: Streptomyces sp. NPDC057616; assembly: GCF_042800575.1. NCBI lineage: Bacteria > Bacillati > Actinomycetota > Actinomycetes > Kitasatosporales > Streptomycetaceae > Streptomyces > Streptomyces sp. NPDC057616. The sequence goes on along the minus strand of NZ_JBHVGU010000047.1, from coordinate 58,689 downwards.
GGCCGTCACCGTAGCCCTGGCGGCCGGCGCGGCGAGCGTGGCGGCGGGCCGGTTCGCGAGCGACGCAGCGCTCAAGGCGCCCCCGGGTAAACCGCTGCCCACCGAGCCCCGGCTCACCGTGCACGCCACGGCCGCGGGCCAGATCGCCCTCACCCGCGACCTGGCGGCCCTGCGCCCCGGCGTCTACGGCCTCGCCGGCGACGGCACGCACGCGGTCGTCGGCGAGGTGCTCGGCAGCACCACGCACTCCGCCGATTCCGTCGTGCGGCGCCTGGAGCGGGTCACGCGCGGCACGCTGGAGGCGGGCGACAAGGTGCGGCTGACGCCGACCGTGCACATCGGCGACCCGCGCTCCGCGCTCGGCCTCGACCACCGCGACGTCGAGATCCTCGGCGAACTGGGCGCCCTGCCCGCCTGGTTCGTGCCCGGCGTGCGCGACACCTGGGTGATCACGGTGCACGGACTGGGAGCCACCCGCGAACACCCCATGAACGTCATGGAGTTCCTGCACCGCCAGCGCTTCCCGGTGCTCGACCTCGCCTACCGGGGCGACCGCGGCGCACCCCGCTCCCCGGACGGTCTGAACCACCTGGGCGAGACGGAGTGGCGCGACGTGGACGCGGCGGTCCGCTACGCCGTGGACAACGGCGCCCGGCAGGTCGTCCTGCACGGCTGGTCCACCGGAGCCACCATGGCGCTGCGCGCCGCCGTGCGCTCCGCGCTGCGCGAGCGGATCTCGGGCCTGATCCTCGACTCCCCGGTCCTCAGCTGGCCGACGACGCTGCGCGCCCTCGCCTCGGCCCGCCGCACCCCGGGCGCCCTGCTGCCGCTCGCCGTGCGGGCCGCCCAGGGGCGCACGGGCCTGGAGCGCGACGGCACCGCCGAGGCCGTGCAGCTCACCGTGCCGACGATGATCTTCCACGGCCCGGACGACACCCTGGCCCCCTGGGAGCACTCCCGCCGGTTCGCGAACGCCCGCCCCAACCTGATCGCCCTGCACACGGTCGCGCAGGCTCAGCACGGCGCGATGTGGAACGCCGACCCGCAGGCCTACGAGGAGACCCTGCGCCGCTTCCTCACCCCGCTGATGTGACCCGCGGCCGGGCCCCGGCCGGGGGCCCCGCGGACGTACGGCTGTACGGTCGGCGCGATTCCGTTTAAGGCCGTACGACTGGCCTGTTCTCGGCCCCGAGCCGCCCGCCGGACCCCGTGCGTTGGCCAGTCCCGTCGCCCGCCGTGACATTCCGTTTGGGTTTTCGGACCGTCAACCGGAAGACTGCACCCGTGACGTCCCGTATCCCGCGCGACTCCAGGCTTCGACTCGTCCGCCCGCGACCCCTGGCCGCCGCCCCCACAGCAGTGAACCAACGGCGCCCACGCCGCCCCGCGCCCCGCCCCCCGGAGGGCACACCGGCACCCGCGGAGCTGGCCAGAATGGCGCGCTCCGGTCTGGCCGCCGCGGCCCGCGTCGCCCGCTGGGCCGACGCCGCACTCGGCCCGGGCGGCGACGGCGCGACGGCGGACGGCAAGGCCACCCTCTCCGACGAGACGGCCGAACGCGCCGCGGCGGAGCTGGGCCTGAGCCCGGTTCAGGTCCGCGCCGACTGGGACACCGCCCGCCTCGCCGGCCTCATCGAGGTGCACGGCGACAGCGCCCGCCCCGGCTGGCGGCTGCGCGCCTGGAACCGCGACGACAGCGCCGTGCTGCGCGGCTGGGTCGCCCTCTTCGACGCCTGGTCGCTCGCCCACCCCGAGCCCGCGGACCACGAGCCCGCCGCCGTCGCCGAGGTCGTCTCGGCCATGCCCCAGGTGCTCTCCTTCCTCCAGCTGTCCGCCGGGCCCGTCCCGGTCGACCAGCTCCTCGACCTCCTGGAGCAGCGGGTCACCGAACTGCGCACCGCGCGCTGCGAGATCCCCTACGGCCCGCAGCCGGAGCCCGTGCAGCAGCAGCCCGCGGACACCCCGCTCGCGCCTCTCCTCGACTGGTCCCTGCGCGCCCTCGCCGCCGTGGGAGCGCTGACCTACGACGACGCGCACGCCACGCTCACCCCGCTCGGCAACTGGGCGGTATGGGTCAAGCTGGAGCAGATCTGCGTCGCCGCGCAGAGCCCCGCCGGGAACATCGAGCAGGCGGCCGAGGACATGCTGCGCGGCTGCGCCCAGCTGCGCCCCAACGCGGCCCGCGCCGAGTACCGCGCCTGGCTCGCCGCCCGGCCCGTGGGCAGCGCCGTCACCGAGCTCATCGACGCGGCGCGCGGCGACGACGCCCTGCTGCGCGGCCTCGCCTTCGAGGCGCTGCGCGTGGTCGGTGCCCCCGCCGAGACCGACGTCAGCTCCGTGGTCGAGGAGCCCACCCTGCGGCCGTACGCGCTGCTGTGGCTGGCCGAGCACGACGGGGTGGACCCCGAGGACGCCCACGAGGTGCTCACCCGCGAGGAGGCCACCTGGCTGTGGGTCGACACCGCGGCCGCCGTCGCCGACCACGGCGAGGCCCCGATGCTCGTACGGCACCTGGAGTCGGCCGTGCAGGCGACCGTCCCCTCGCTCCTGGACGAGGTGCGCGCCGTCGGCCACCCGCGCACCGTGCAGGTCCTGGTCGCGCTCGCCGCGGCGCACCCCGACCCCGCCCTGGCGAAGGCCGTGCGCCGCGCCGCCTTCCAGGTGCACACCGGCGGCTGAGCCGGCACGCGCACACGCGCCCGGGCGTGCCCTTCGTCACGCCCGGGCGACCGAACACGCGAACCCAGAAAAACTGGTTGCATCGCCCCGTTAGACTTGGCCCATGGCCATTCTCCTCGCGCATTAGACGGCGGGAACGTCCTCAGCCGCCCATACCCGCCAACCCTGTCTGCCCTGGAGCCTGTCCGTGATCTCCGCCTCCGGTATCGAGCTGCGCGCCGGCGCCCGTGTCCTCATCGAGTCCGCCACCTTCCGTGTCGCCAAGGGCGACCGCATCGGCCTGGTCGGGCGCAACGGCGCGGGCAAGACCACCCTCACCAAGTGCCTGGCCGGCGAGGGCATCCCGGCCGCCGGCCAGATCACCCGCTCCGGCGAGGTCGGCTACCTCCCGCAGGACCCGCGCACCGGGGACCTCGACGTCCTCGCCCGCGACCGCGTCCTGTCCGCGCGCGGCCTGGACGTCCTGATCCGCAAGATGCGCGAGAACGAGGAGCGCATCGCCAACGGCAAGGGCAACACCCGCGAGAAGGCCCTCAAGCAGTACGAGCGCCAGGAGACGGAGTTCCTCACCAAGGGCGGGTACGCCGCCGAGGCCGAGGCCGCCACCATCGCCGCCGCGCTCAACCTGCCCGACCGGGTGCTCGGCCAGCCGCTGCACACCCTCTCCGGCGGTCAGCGCCGCCGTATCGAACTGGCCCGCATCCTCTTCTCGGACGCGGACACGCTGCTGCTCGACGAGCCCACCAACCACCTCGACGCGGACTCGATCATCTGGCTGCGGGACTACCTGAAGACCTACCGCGGCGGCTTCATCGTGATCTCCCACGACGTCGACCTGGTCGAGACGGTCGTGAACAAGGTGTTCTACCTGGACGCCAACCGCGCCCAGATCGACATCTACAACATGGGCTGGAAGCTCTACCAGCAGCAGCGCGAGGCCGACGAGAAGCGCCGCAAGCGCGAGCGGGCCAACGCCGAGAAGAAGGCCGCCGCGCTGCATTCGCAGGCCGACAAGATGCGCGCCAAGGCCACCAAGACGGTCGCCGCGCAGAACATGGCCCGCCGTGCCGACAAGCTGCTCGCCGGCCTCGAGGCCGTCCGCCAGTCCGACAAGGTCGCCAAGCTCCGCTTCCCGGAGCCCGCGCCCTGCGGCAAGACCCCGCTGATGGCCGAGGGCCTGTCGAAGTCGTACGGCTCGCTGGAGATCTTCACGGACGTCGACCTGGCCATCGACAAGGGATCGCGCGTCGTCATCCTCGGCCTCAACGGCGCCGGAAAGACGACCCTGTTGAGGCTTCTCGCGGGCGTCGAGCAGCCCGACACCGGCGCGGTCGTCCCCGGCCACGGCCTCAAGCTCGGCTACTACGCGCAGGAGCACGAGACCCTGGACCCGGACCGCACGGTCCTGGAGAACATGCGCTCGGCCGCCCCCGACATGGACCTCGTCGAGGTCCGCAAGGTGCTCGGCTCGTTCCTGTTCTCCGGCGACGACGTCGACAAGCCGGCCGGGGTCCTCTCCGGCGGCGAGAAGACCCGGCTGGCGCTCGCGACGCTCGTGGTCTCCGCCGCCAACGTCCTGCTGCTCGACGAGCCCACCAACAACCTCGACCCGGCCAGCCGCGAGGAGATCCTCGGGGCGCTGCGCACGTACCAGGGCGCGGTCGTTCTCGTCACCCACGACGAGGGCGCCGTCGAGGCGCTCCAGCCGGAGCGGATCATTCTGCTTCCGGACGGCGTCGAGGACCTGTGGGGCTCGGACTACGCGGATCTCGTCGCCCTGGCTTGATCGAAAGCGTGATCCACAGCGTATGGATCATTCGGCCCATCGGTGATCCATCATCTGTGTGAGATCTCCTCGTACCGAGGTGTGTCCTACATCGAATTCGCGGCCGAGCCCTTTATCCGCAAGGGCTCGGCCGTCGTACGTCGCTGACCTGGCACTTCGCGGAACAACCCGTTCGGCGGTACGAACGGTGCCGGGTGGAATTCCGGATTCCTCTTGTGGGGATGCGCTCCTGTCGTCAAATCCCTGTCTTACGGACCTTGCCGAATGGGTGGCCATGAAGCCCCGGAGGGGTGATCATGAGGAGACCAGAGCGCACTTCCCATGAGGAGGCACGGGTGGCCGAGACTCTGAAGAAGGGCAGCCGGGTAACCGGCGCCGCGCGCGACAAGCTCGCGGCAGACCTGAAGAAGAAGTACGACTCCGGTGCGAGCATTCGGGCACTGGCCGAGGAAACCGGCCGCTCGTATGGCTTCGTACACCGGATGCTCAGCGAATCGGGCGTCACGCTCCGTGGGCGTGGCGGGGCGACGCGGGGTAAGAAAGCCTCAGGCTGACCCCGGGCGGCCCCTCGGCTCCGATGGTGGCCACCCGGTCGGTCGGACGATCGGCCGGGTGGTTACTGTGCAGTCACTTAGCTCTGCTCTGCTGACCGCACTCATCGGAGGCGCCCCATGGCCACGCCCGCCAAGGACCTCGGTCCCGTACTCGACAAGGACGGCGTACGGCTCACCGTCGACGACGCGATCGCCACGGTGACGCTGACCAATCCGGCCAAGCGCAATGCGCAGAGCCCCGCGATGTGGCGGGCGCTCGCCGAGGCCGGGCGGGTCCTGCCGGGGTCCGTGCGTGTGGTCGTGCTGCGCGCCGAGGGCCAGTCGTTCTCGGCCGGCCTCGACCGGCAGATGTTCACGCCCGAAGGCATCGAGGGCGAGCCGACGTTCATCGATCTCGCGCGCAGCAGCGACGGTGAACTCGACGCGAGCATCGCCGGGTTCCAGGACGGCTTCACCTGGTGGCGGCGCAGCGACCTCGTGTCCATCGCCGCCGTGCAGGGGCACGCCATCGGAGCGGGCTTCCAGCTTGCCCTCGCCTGTGACCTGCGCGTCGTCGCGGACGACGTGCAGTTCGCCATGCGCGAGACCAGCCTCGGGCTGGTGCCGGACCTGACGGGCACGCACCCGCTCGTCGGGCTGGTCGGCCACGCCCGCGCCCTGGAGATCTGCCTCACCGGCCGCTTCGTGCAGGCCGAGGAGGCCGTCAGCACGGGCCTCGCCAACCTCGCCGTCCCGGCCGGCCAGCTCGACGGCGCCGTCCACGACCTCGCGTCCGCGATCCTGGCCGCCCCCCGCGACGCCGTCATCGAGACGAAGGCCCTCATCCGCGGAGCCCACGGCCGCTCCTACGACGACCAGCGTGCCGCGGAGAGGGCGGCCCAGGCCCGCCGTCTGCGGGACCTCGCCGGGCTCGGCGAGTAGGCGTTCAGCCGACCGCCGTCACCAGCACCGCCACCGTCGGGCGGTCCGGCAGGGCGTCCCGGACCGCCGTGCGCACCTGCTGCGCCACGTCCGATGTCCGGTGGTCGCTGTCCACCGCGAACTCCACGCGCGCGTGGCGGTGGGGCAGGGTGTTCTCCTCGTGCCGTTCTTCGAGGTGGACCGCCCGGCCCAGGCCGGTCGTGAGGTGGGTGACTCCCGGGACGGACAGGGCGGCGGCCGCCACGCGGCCCTCCTCGCCCGGCCCGGGTTCTGCGGCGTGCGGCACGTCGGGCTGTCGTACGGGGACGGGGTCCGGTTCCTCGTCCAGGAGGGCCGCGACCCGCAGGTCCACGTCCGCCACCTGAAGGCCGAGCCGCTCCTTGGCCGCGGCCGCCAGGACCGCCCGCACCAGGGCCGCCGTCTGCGGCAGCGGCGCGGCGGCCGTCGCCGCGAACTCCGCCGTCACCCGCAGCGGCCCCGGCGGCAGAGCGCTCGGCGGGGGCGGCACGGCGGGGTCGTGCGTGTCCTCCGGGTCGGCGAGGGCGATGCGGAGCGCGATCAGCTGTACGCCGCGCAGATGCTCCGTCGCACGCCGGAGCACCGCCTCGGCCGCCCTCTCCGAGATCCATGCACCGTCGCGCGGGCCGCCCAGGGGCAGGAATCTGCCCGGCCCGAGCTGATGCCGTACTGCCTGTGTCCACGGGTCCGACGTCGTCATTCCTCCAGCCTGCCGCATCCCTGGCGCGCGATCGCGCAACCCCGCTTACGGTAGTCGGAGGGAGGACGATCGAAGGGACGTACGGGTATGACCGACATGACGGAACAGAACCGGACGGGGACCCTCGAGGGCGGGAACGAGCCTGTACAGACCCGTAAGGTCGCCAGGCGGGGCGGGGGAGACCCGGCCGGCCGTGGTCGGACGACCATCGCCGACGGAGTCGTGGAGAAGATCGCCGGACTGGCCGCGCGGGACGTCGTCGGCGTGCACGCCATGGGCAGCGGCTTCTCGCGGACCTTCGGGGCCGTGCGGGAACGGGTTCCCGGTCAGCAGAAATCCGTGACCCGTGGAGTCAAGGCCGAGGTCGGTGAGGTGCAGACCGCGCTCGACCTGGAGATCGTCGTCGACTACGGCGTGGCGATCGCCGACGTGGCCCGGGCCGTACGGGAGAACGTCATCACGGCAGTTGAACGGATGACCGGCCTCGAAGTGGTCGAGGTCAACATCGCGGTGAGCGACGTGAAACTGCCGGAGGAAGAGGACGAGGAGCCGGAGCAGCCCCGGATCCAGTGACCTGCCGATCGACCGATCCACCGTCGGACAGCTGAGGAGCGCACGATGAGCATGGCCGTGGTCGGCATGATCGCCGGCATGGCGTTGGGGTTCGCCGGGTATTTCGGCGGGTTCGGTGCCTTCCTGCTGGTGGCAGCCCTGGGCGCCGTCGGATTTGTCGTCGGCCGGTTCCTGGAAGGGGATATGGACTTCGGCGACTTCTTCCGCGCGCGTGACGACCGGCGGCGGTGACACCCGTGAGCAACGGGGCCGGTGAACTCCGCGGACCTCTCGCGGTGGTTGCACCCGGCGACCGCGGCGCGAACCGGATCACCGACCGGGTCGTCTCGAAGATCGCCTCGCAGGCGGCGCGTGAGGCGCTGGGAGTTCTGCCCGCGGCGGCAACGGCCCCGCACGCCACCGTCGTCGTCCATCACGGGTCCGTCCGGATCCGTGTCCACCTCGACCTCGCCTATCCGGCCGACATCGGCGCCCGCTGCGCCGAGGTGCGTCGACATGTCGCTTTGCGGGTACGCGCGTTGGTGGGCATGGAGGTGCCGGAGGTCGCCGTCCACGTGGAGCGGCTGCACCTGACCCCGGCGCACGGCGCGGCACAGGGGAGGACGCGATGAGCGAGCCCCAGGGCTCCGAGGGCACCACACAGCGACTACCGGTCATCGAGAAGGAGTTCGACGACGACCTCGGCGGGGGAGCACCACCCCCGCCGGCCGACGAGGGCGCCCGCGAGGGCCGCTTCTGGTCCGCGCGCCGCGTCCCGGCGGCCGTCGTCGCGGTGCTGGTCCTCGCCGTCGCGGGCGTCTTCCTCTACGACATCGCCGCCGTGCGCGCGAACCGGCCGGCGATGGCCTGGCGCCGCGAGCTCGCCCGGCAGCTCGCCGAGCGCCCCCTCGACGACATCTGGGTGCTCGTCGGCGCCGGCGTCGCCGCCGCCCTCGGCCTCTGGCTGATCGTGCTCGCCCTCACGCCGGGCCTGCGCGACGTGCTGCCGATGCGGCGCCCGCAGCCCGACGTCCGCGCCGGGCTGCACCGCGACGCGGCCGCCCTGGTGCTGCGCGACCGCGCCATGGAGGTGGCCGGCGTCCAGTCCGTACGGGTGCGGATGCGCCGCAGGCGCGCCGACGTCTTCGCCCTCGCGCACTTCCGCGAACTGGACGACGTACGGGCCGATCTGGACGCCACGCTCGGCGAGGCCGTAAGCGGCATGGGCCTCGCCCGGCCGCCCGCGCTGACGGTGCGGGTACGGCGTCCCGGACGGAAGGGGTGAGGACGGTGCTCAGGACCGTCAATCGCGTGCTGATCGCCCTGGTGGGCCTGGTGCTGCTGGTGCTGGGCGGCGCCGTGCTGGCCGTGGGCCTCGGGGTGCGGCCGCCCTCCTGGTGGATCCACGACGGCCGGCACGACGTGCTGCTCAGCGACGCCGAGCGCACCCACTGGAGGGACTCCGGCTGGTGGTGGCCGACCGTCATCGCCGCGCTGGCCGTGCTCGTCCTGATCGCCCTGTGGTGGCTGACCGCGGTGCTGCGCCGGCGCCGGCTCGCCGAGGTGCTGGTGGACACCGGCGACGGCGAGGGCGCGCTGCTGCGGGGCCGGGCCCTGGAGAACGTACTGGCGGGCGAGGCGGGCCAGTTGGAGGGTGTGGCGCACGCCCGCGCCCGGCTGACCGGCGGCCGGACCGCCCCCGAGGCGCGCCTCCGGCTCGAACTGGAACCGCACGTGGACCCGGGAACGGCCCTGTCCCACCTGACCGCAGAGGCGCTGGCGCACGCCCGCGACTCGGCCGGTCTCGCGGCCCTTCCCGCGGAGGTGCGGATGAAGGCGGTCAAGCACCGGGCGGAGCGGGTGAGTTGAGCGCCCGCGCTCAGAAGCCGTGCCGCATGCCGCCGTCGACCGGCACCATGATCCCCGTCAGGTAGGAGGCGGCCGGGGACAGCAGGAACGCCGCCGTACGCCCGAACTCGTCCGGCGTGCCGTAGCGGCGCAGCGGGATACGGGACTCGTTGGCCGCGCGCGTCGCCTCGGGATCGGCGGACATCCCGTCCAGCTCGCGCACGCGGTCCGTGTCGATGCGGGCCGGGAGCAGCCCGACCACCCGGATGCCGCGCGGCCCCAGCTCGTCCGCGATCGACTTGGCGAAGCCGGCCAGGCCCGGCCGCAGGCCGTTGGAGATGGTCAGCGCCGGGATCGGCTCGTGCACCGAGCCGGACAGCACGAACCCGATCACACCGCCGGCCTCCAGCTCCGCGGCCGCCGCCCGGGCGAGCCGGACCGCGCCCAGGAACACCGACTCGAACGCCGTACGCCACTGCTCGTCCGTGTTGTCCGCGAGGAACCCGGCCGGCGGCCCGCCGACGCTGATGAGGATGCCGTCGAAGCCGCCGAACCGCTGCCGCGCGGCCTGGATGAGCCGCTCCGGCGCGTCCGGGTCGGCGTTGTCCACGGCGATCCCGGCGGCGTTCGGCCCCAGCTCCGCCGCCGCGTCCGCGACCCGCTTCTCGTCCCGCCCCGTGACGACCACCTTCGCGCCGTCCGCGACGAGCTCGCGCGCGGCGGCGTTGCCGAGGCCGCGCGTGGCCCCGGTGACGACGTACACCCGGTCCTTCAGTCCAAGATCCATGGCCCCTATCCTGCCTGCTCGCCCCCGAACAGGGCGAGGGCGGTGTTCACCAGGCCGACATGGCTGAAGGCCTGGGGGAAGTTGCCGAGCTGCCGGTGCTCCACGGGGTCGTACTCCTCGGAGAGCAGGCCCACGTCGTTGGTGAGGCCCACCAGCCGTTCGAACAGCTCCCGGGCCTCCTTGCCGCGGCCCGTCAGATGCAGGGCGTCCGCCAGCCAGAACGAGCACACCAGGAAGGTGCCCTCGTCGCCGGGCAGCCCGTCGACCGCCGGGCCGTCCGTGCTGTAGCGGCGCAGGAAGCCGTCCTGGCCCAGCTCCTCGCGGACCGCGTCCACGGTGCCGAGCACCCGCGGGTCGTCGGGCGGCAGGAAGCCGACGCGGGGGATGAGCAGGACCGCGGCGTCGAGTTCGGCCGAACCGTAGTACTGCGTGAAGGTGTTGCGCCGCGCGTCGAAGCCCTTCTCGCACACCTCGCGGTGCACCTCGTCGCGCAGCGCGCGCCAGCCGTCGAGATCGCCGCTCAGCTCCGGGTTCTCCTCCAGGGTGCGGACCGCGCGGTCGGCGGCCACCCACACCATGACCTTGGAGTGCACGAAGTGGCGCCTGCCGCCCCGCACCTCCCACAGGCCCTCGTCCGGCTGGCGCCACTGCTCCCGCAGCCACTCCATCAGGGCGGCCTGGATGTCCCACATGTGAGGCTTCGCGGGCAGGCCCTCGCGCCGGGCCAGATAGAGGGAGTCCATCACCTCGCCGTACACGTCCAGCTGGAGCTGGCTGACGGCCTCGTTGCCGATGCGCACCGGCCGCGACCCGGCGAAGTCCGACAGCCACGGCAGCTCGAACTCCGGCAGCCGCCGCTCGCCCCCGAGGCCGTACATGATCTGCAGGTCGGCCGGGTCGCCCGCGACCGCGCGCAGCAGCCAGTCCCGCCACGCCTCGGCCTCCTCGCGGTAGCCCGCCGACAGACCGACGTTCAGGGTCAGGGTGGAGTCGCGCAGCCAGCAGTAGCGGTAGTCCCAGTTGCGGACGCCGCCCGGCTGCTCGGGCAGCGAGGTGGTGGCCGCGGCGACGATGCCGCCGGTCGGCCGGTAGGTGAGCGCCTTGAGCGTGATCAGGGAGCGGACGACGGTGTCGCGGTACGGGCCGGCGTAGCGGCAGCGGCGCGCCCACTGCCGCCAGTCGTGGACGCTGGCGCGCAGCGCCTCGTGCGGGTCGACGAGCGGCGGGCGCGGCTCGTGCGAGGGGTGCCAGGTCAGCACGAACGCGACCTTCTCGCCCTCCTTCACCGTGAACTCCGAGTGCGTGGCACGGTCCTTGCCCCAGGTCTCGACCTGCGGCTCGCTGCGCAGCCACACCGAGTCCGGCCCGGCGACGGCCACCCGGTGGCCGCCGGACCTGCGCATCCACGGCACGATCGAGCCGTAGTCGAAGCGGATCCGCAGGGTGCTGCGCACGGTGACGTGGCCGCGCAGGCCCTCCACGACGCGCACGAGCTCGGGCGCGCGGTCGCGCTGGGGCATCAGGTCGGTGACCCGGATCGCGCCCTTGCCGGTCTCCCACTCGGTGTCCAGCACCAGGGTGTCCGGGCGGTAGGCGCGGCGGGTGCAGTGGCCGGACGCGTGCTTCGGCGCGATCCGCCAGTGGCCGTTGTCCTCGTCGCCGAGCAGCCGGGCGAAGCAGGCCCCGGAGTCGAACCGGGGCAGGCAGAGCCAGTCCACGGAGCCGTCCCGGCCGACCAGGGCGGCGGTCTGCTCGTCGCCGATGAGGGCGTAGTCCTCGATGCGGTGGTGGTGCACGCAGTTGCGGATTCCCGGCCCGGGCGCCGGGCAATCAGGGCCAGGTCCGCGGGAGTGACGCGCGAGGGGTGCGGGACGCGTGGGTCAGACGGCGGCGGGTTCCGTCTCCTCGGACGTCGCCTCGGCCGACGCCTCCTCGCGGTCGCGGCGCTCGCGCCGCACCAGGACCCACCAGCCCACCGGCACGGCGGCGGCGAACAGCCACCACTGGATCATGTACGCGTAGTTCAGCGGGGCGTCCTCGCTGCCGGGGTCGGAGATCTGCTCGGGGCTGCCGCCCTTCGGCTCCGGCGCCGTCTGCTCGACGTAGCCGCCGAGGACCGTGGCGCCCAGACGGCGCGCCTGCTCCTCGCTGTTGATCAGCATGATCTGCCGGGGAGGCAGTCCCTTGATCTCCTTGATGCCGCTGGCCGCGGTCGTCTCGTCGGCCTTCAGCCGGCCCTCGATGGTGACCTTGCCGGCGGGCGGCGCGGGGATCTTCGGGAAGGTGGTCTGCGCGCCGTTCGCCGGGATCCAGCCGCGGTTGACCAGCAGCACCTTGCCGTCCGTGAGGACGAACGGGGTCAGGACGTGGAAGCCGACCTCGTCGTCGGAGTTGGTGCGGCGCCGCACGACGACCTCGTGGGCGGTGTCGAAGGTGCCCGTCGCGGTGACGGTGCGGTACTTCTCGGCCGTGGTCACGGCGTGTCCGGGCGAGCTGAGCCGCTCCACGGGTACCGGCTTGGCGTGCAGCGCCGAGGAGACCAGGTCGTTGCGGGCGGTCCGCATCTCGTAGCGGTGCTTCTGCCAGATGCCCAGCCTGATCATGGTGGGGATCAGCACGAGGGCGACGAGGGTGAGGATCACCCACTGCCGGGACAACAGGAAGCGGTACACCCCACGACGGTACCTCCCGGTCGTGGGGTGTCAGCGCGTGGGGTGCCGCGGGGCGGGCGGGGGGTCACACCTTGTCGACGATCCCCGCCTTGCCCTCCTCGCGGGCGCAGTGCGCTCCGCAGTACCAGTGGCCCTCGACCTCCACGCCCTGGCCGATGATCGACACCCGGCAGTGCTCGCACTGGGGTGCCATCCGGTGGATCGCGCAGGAGAAGCAGTCGAAGACGTGCACCGCTCCCTGAGCATGCACCTCGAAGGACATTCCGTAGTCATTGCCACATACTTCACAGGTCGCCATGCGCCACAGGGTGAGCCCTCGCCGTCGCACGGGCGAGTGGGCGGCGGGCGAGTCGCGCGGCAATCACCCGTCCGAGGGCTCCACGTCCCGCAGCAGCTGGCCGAACGCCGCCTCGTCCACCACCGGTGTGCCGAACTGCCGCGCCTTGACCACCTTGGAGGTGCCCGAGTCCGGGTCGTTCGTCACGAGCAGGCTGGTCAGCCGGGACAGGCTCGTCGCCACGTGCAGCCCCGCCTCGGTCGCGCGGTCCTCCAGCAGCTCCCGCTCGACGGAGGTGTCGCCGGAGAAGGCGACCCGCATGCCCTGCTTGAGCGGCCGGCCGTCCTCGTAGCGCCCGGGGTTGGGGTAGGGGCACGCGGGCCGCTTGCGGGCCGGGCGCCAACTGGTGGGCCGGTAGCCGCCGTAGCCGCCGGACTGGCGCGGCACGGGCCGGTCGGTCCACTCCGTCAGCGGCCGGCACTCCAGCAGCGGCAGCCGTACGTCCCCCTGGGCGGCGGCCCGCAGGCTCGGCCGGAACGCCTCCGCCAGCACGCGCGCGTCGTCCAGCGCGTGGTGCGCGCGCTGCTGCACCACGCCGAAGTGGGCGGCCAGCGACTCCAGCTTGTGGTTGGGCAGCGGCAGGCCCAGCTCCTTCGACAGCGCGATGGTGCACAGCCGCTGCCGCACCGGCGCCTCGATCCGCACGCGCGCGTACTCCCGCGCGATCATCTGCCAGTCGAAGACCGCGTTGTGCGCGACGAGGACCCGGTCCCGCAGCCGGTCCGCGAGCTCCTCGGCGATGTCCTGGAAGAGGGGCGCGCCCTCGAGCATCTCGCTCGTCAGACCGTGGATCCACACCGGGCCCGGGTCCCGCTCGGGGTTGACCATCGTGTACCAGTGGTCCTCGACCTCGCCGCGCGCGTCCAGCCGGTAGACGGCCGCGGAGATGATCCGGTCGTCCCGGGCCAGGCCCGTGGTCTCCACGTCAACGACCGCGTATCCCAGCGGATACGCGGCCGGCCACGCTGTGGGGGAGGACGCTGCGGTCGTTTGGTCTTCGAGCATGGTCCCTGAGGATACGGGCCGCCACTGACAGTCCTGACCGTCAGGTGGCCTTCCACGCCGCGCCGTTCGCGTGCCGCGAATGGCGCGAATGTCTGTGCCCGTGGCTATGGACCTTTTCGGTCCCCGGTGCGACCGTGCTGCCCGCCCGGCGTGTGACCCTCGACGGAAGGGCGGTACGGCGTATGGCACGCGTACGGTACGGCGCACGGACCGAGGCGGAGATCGCCGCCGCGCGCACGGCGAGCGCGCGGCTTCCCGACATCTGGTCCACCGGGGTCGTGGCCCTGTGGGAGACCGACCCGGACGCACTCGCCGCGGTCCTGCCGCCACCGCTCAAACCCACCGGCAGGCCACTGGTCCGGGTGAACATCAGCAAGGTCGAACTGACCGGATACCCCCTCGGAGCGGGCTCGTTCGCGGTCGCCGCGAGCCACGCGGGCGTCGACGGCTGGTATCCGCTCGTCATGCCGATGACCCACGAGCGGGCCCTCACCGGCGGCCGCGAGGTCTTCGGGGAGCCGAAGAAGCTGGGCGAGGTGGCGGTCGAGCGGGCCGGGCTCGTCGTGCGCGCGTGGATGGCCCGGCACGGCATCCCGTTCGTCGAGGTGCGCGGCGCGGTGGACGGCGAGCTGCCGCTGCCGGAGCCGAGCCGGAAGACCGACTTCTACTTCAAGTTCCTTCCCGCGGTGGACGGTTCGGGCTTCGACGCCGACCCGGTGCTGATCCACTGCCTGCGCCACGAGAAGGTGCGCAGGCTGGAGCGCGTCACCGGGGACGTCGTCCTGCGCGAGTCCATGTACGACCCGGTCGCCGACCTCCCGGTCCGCACCCTGGTCGACATCACCATCGGCGAGAAGACCAGCGACCAGCGCGGCAGGGTCGTCGAACGGGTCGCCGCCGAGGCCCTGTTGCCCTACGTCCACCAGCGCTACGACGATCCGCGGCAGGTCCACGACGCGCCGCCCGAGGGGAGCGCCTGATGGAGCTGCGGGCCGGACAGGTCGCCGTCGTCACCGGCGCCGCGAGCGGGATCGGGCTCGCGATGGCCCGGCGCTTCGCGGCCGAGGGGCTGAAGGTCGTCCTCGCGGACGTCGAGCCGGACGCACTGGACAAGGCCGCCTTTGGGCTGCGCGCCGAGGGCGCCGACGTGTACGCGCGCGTGGTGGACGTCGGGGAGCGCCAACAGGTGCTGGATCTCGCCGAGTCGGCGTACGACACCTACGGCGCCGTCCATGTGCTGTGCAACAACGCCGGAGTCGGCTCGGGCGCCGAGGGCCGGATGTGGGAGCACGAGCCGAACGACTGGAAATGGGCGTTCTCCGTCAACGTGTGGGGTGTCTTCCACGGCATCCAGGCATTCCTGCCACGGATGATCAAGTCTGGTCAACCCGGTCATGTCGTCAACACGTCCTCCGGGGACGGCGGCATCGCCCCGCTGCCCACCGCCTCCGTCTACGCCGTCACCAAGGCGGCCGTGGTGACGATGACCGAGTCCCTCTACGCCCATCTCCGGGCCGAGCACGCGCGCGTGGGCGCGTCGGTGCTCTTCCCCGGACCGCACATGCTGCGCACCGGCCTGTGGGAGTCGCACCGCAACCGGCCCGCGCGCTACGCCAAGGAGCGGCCGCGCCGGACGCCGTACCGCAGCGTGGACCAGTGGGAGAGCGCGATGCGCGAGGCGGGCAAGGAGGTGCACTTCACGCCCGTGGAGGAGGTCGCGGACCTCGTCGTCGAGGGCGTCCGCGCCGGCCGCTTCTGGCTGCTGCCGCCGAGCGAGCACAGCGACGCCCAGATCCGCGCGCGGGCCCGCTCGATGCTCGACCGCACCAACCCGTCGTATCTCGAGAGCTTCATCCTGGACTGACAAGGGGGACCGCGTGACCGGCCAGGACCCGCAGGACCCGTACCTGATCATCTCCTCCGACTGCCACGCCGGGCTGCCCACCGAGGAGTACCGGCCCTATCTGGACGCGCGCTTCCACCGGGACTTCGACGACTTCCTCGCCGGCCGCGACCGCCGCCGCGAGGAGATGACACGGCTCGGCATCCGCAACGAGGCGTTCGCGAGCAAGTGGTTCCAGGACAACGAGGAAGGGCTGCGCGGGGGCTGGGACGCCGCGCAGCGGCTCAAGGAGCTCGACGGCGACGGGGTGGCGGCCGAGGTGGTCTTCCCCGACGCGGACGCGGTCGACAGCCGGACCGCCGCCCCCTTCGGAGTCGGTCTCGGCCTCTCCGGCGACCAGGACCCGGAGCTGGGCATGGCGGGCGCGCAGGCGCACAACCGCTGGCTGGCCGACTTCGTCTCGGAGCACCCCGAACGGCACTGCGGGGTCGCCCTGCTGCCGATCACGGCCGACACGGACCGCGTGGTCGCCGAGGTGCACCGGGCCAGGGAGTCCGGCCTGCGCGCCCTGATGATCCCGGCCATGTGGGTCGACAAGGAGCCCTACCACGACCGCCGTTACGACCCGGTGTGGGCGGCGGCCGTCGAGTGCGCGATGCCGGTGGTGACGCACTCGGGTGCCGCCCCGCGCCACGAGTACGGCGACCATCTGGGCATCTACGTCTCCGAGGTCACCTGGTGGCCCGCGCGCCCGCTCTGGTTCCTGCTGTGGTCCGGCGTCCTCGAACGCCATCCGGGCCTGAAGTTCGGTGTGGCGGAGTCGGGTTGCTGGTGGCTGCCGAACCTTCTGTGGTTCATGGACCGCCTCTACCTGGGCGCGCACGGCGGCAAGAAGCTCTCCCCGTTCCAGGAGCTGAAGCGCCCGCCGCACGAGTACCTGGACCGCCAGGTCTTCATCTGCGCGACCAACACCAAGCGCCGTGAACTGGCCCAGCGCTACGAGATCGGCGTCGGCAACATCCTGTGGGGCAGCGACTTCCCGCACCCCGAGGGCACCTGGCCCGACACGCGCGCGTGGCTGCGGCGCACCTTCCACGACATCCCGGTGGACGAGACCCGCCGCATGCTGGGTACGGCGGCGGCGGAGGTCTTCGGCTTCGACGTGGCCAGGCTCGGCCCGCTGGCCCGCCGCATCGGCCCCACCCCGGCCGACCTCGGCCAGCCCGACGACCAGGCGGCCGTGGCGGCGTCCTGGGCGCGCTCGCGCGAGGTGGGCAGGCACTGGCTGACCGACCACGACTTCCCGACCCTGGGGGTGACGCAGTGAGCGACCGGTACACGGTCATCTCGGCCGACTGCCACGCCGGAGCCGACCTGCTGGACTACAGGCCGTACCTGGACAAGCGCTACCACGACGACTTCGACGTGTGGGCGGCGACGTACGTCAACCCGTACGAGGACCTGCTCGCCGACACGGCCGACAAGAACTGGAACTCCGGGCGCAGGGTGGCGGAGCTGGAGGAGGACGGCATCGTCGCGGAGGTCGTGTTCCCGAACACGATCCCGCCGTTCTTCCCCTCCGGCTCGCTGATGGCGCCCGCCCCGACCCCGGAGGAGTTCGAGCGCCGCTGGGCCGGGCTGCGCGCCCACAACCGCTGGCTCGCGGACTTCTGCGCGCAGGCGCCGGGCCGCCGGGCGGGCGTCTTCCAGATCCTCCTGAACGACGTGGACGCGGCGGTCGAGGAGATCAGATGGGCGGCCGGCGCGGGCCTCAAGGGCGGCCTGATGCTGCCCGGCACACCCCCGGGCTCGGGCCTGCCCGAGCTCTACTCGCAGGCGTACGACCCCATCTGGGCGGTCTGCGAGGAGCTGGGCGTCCCCGTGAACCACCACGCGGGCTCGGCCTCCCCGCCGCTGGGCGACGAACCGGCCGCCCGCGCCGTCTTCATGGTCGAGACGACCTGGTTCTCCCACCGCGCCCTGTGGCACCTGGTCTTCGGCGGCGCGTTCCGCCGCCACCCCGGGCTGAAGCTGGTGCTGACCGAGCAGGGCTCGGGGTGGATCCCCGGGGTGCTCGACATGCTGGACTACTACCACGGGCGGCTGGTGGCCGCCGCGACCCGGGCGAGCACCGCCGAGTCCAAGTTCGGCGCGGGGCTGGCCGCCCGCATGGGCCGGCCGCCGTCCGAGGTGTGGCACGAGAACTGCTTCGTCGGCGCCAGCTTCATGCGCCCCCACGAGGTGCCGCTGCGCGACCGCATCGGCATCGGCAAGATCATGTGGGGCAGCGACTACCCGCACGACGAGGGGACCTACCCGTACTCCAGGGAGGGCCTGCGCATCGCCTACGCGGGCGTGCCGCGCGACGAGGTCGCGGCCATGGTCGGCGGGAACGCGGCCCGCGTCTACGGCTTCGACCTGGACCTGCTGGACCCGATCGCGGCCAGGGTGGGCCCGACGGTCGAGGAGGTCGCGCAGCCGCTGGAGAAGCCGCCGGCGGACGCGACGAGCCCGGCGTTCGCGCGGGGAGCGTCGGTACGCGTGTGGTGACGCCCGCGGTGGCATCCTCCCGTGTGTGACGCAACCTACGCACGACGAGGCGCACGCGGGCGCGCTGGGGCAGCGCCTGAACTGGCTGCGGGCGGCCGTGCTCGGCGCGAACGACGGCATCGTCTCCACGGCGGGCCTCGTCGTGGGCGTGGCCGGCGCGACCGACGACCGCACCGCGCTGCTCACCGCCGGGCTCGCCGGCCTGCTGGCCGGTTCGATGTCGATGGCCGCGGGCGAGTACGTGTCCGTCTCCACCCAGCGGGACTCGGAGATGGCCGCACTCGCCCTGGAGCGGCGGGAGTTGCGCGAGCAGCCGGAGGCCGAGCTGGACGAGCTGACCGAACTGCTGCAGCAGCGCGGGATGTCGCGCGAGGTGGCCCGCGAGGCGGCCGAGCAGCTGACCGAACGGGACGCGCTCAGGGCGCACGCGCGCGTGGAGCTCGGCATCGACCCCGACGAGCTGACCAACCCCTGGCACGCGGCGTGGGCGAGCTTCCTGTCGTTCACCGTGGGGGCGCTGCTGCCGCTGCTGGCGATCGTGCTGCCGCCGCCGGACTGGCGGCTCGGGGTCACGGTGGTGTCGGTGCTGGCGGCCCTCGCCCTCACGGGCTGGAGCAGCGCACGCCTGGGCGCCGCGAAGCCGCGGCCGGCCATCCTGCGGAACGTGGTCGGCGGCGCCCTCGCCATGGGAGTCACCTACGCGGCAGGAGCCCTGCTCGGGGCCGTGGGAGCCTGACGGCCCGCGATACTTGTGGGTAACAACGTCTAGCCGTCGCCGATCAGCGGCCCTACGGTGCGTACATGCCGAACCTGCCCGATGCCGTGCTGCTGTCGATACCCGCCTTCGTGCTGCTCACCGTCGTCGAGATGATCAGCGTGCGCATCCATCCGGACGAGGACGCCGCGGGATACGAGGCCAAGGACGCCGCGACGAGCATCGGGATGGGGCTCGGCAGTCTCTTCTTCGACTTCCTCTGGAAGATCCCGATCGTCGGCATCTACGGTGCGGTCTACGAACTGACCCCGCTGCGCGTGCCGGTGCTGTGGTGGACCGTCGCCCTGATGCTGCTCGCCCAGGACTTCTTCTACTACTGGCAGCACCGAGGCCACCACGTCGTCCGCATCCTGTGGGCCTGCCACGTCGTCCACCACTCCAGCCGGAAGTTCAACCTCTCCACCGCGCTGCGCCAGCCCTGGACGTCCCTCACGTCCTGGCCGTTCTACGTCCCCCTGATCGCCGCCGGCGTGCACCCGGCCGCCCTCGCGTTCTGCTCCTCGGTGAACCTCGTCTACCAGTTCTGGATCCACACCGAGCGGATCGACAAGATGCCGCGCTGGTTCGAGTTCGTCCTCAACACGCCGTCCCACCACCGCGTCCACCACGCCTCCCAGGGCGGCTACCTGGACCGCAACTTCGGCGGCATCCTCATCGTCTGGGACCGGATGTTCGGCTCGTTCGTGGCCGAGGGCCGGCGGCCCGTCTACGGGTTGACCAAGAACATCAACACGTTCAACCCGGTCAAGGTGGCCACCCACGAGTACGTGTCCATCGTCAACGATGTACGGGCGGCCAGGAGTTGGCGCGAGCGGGCCGGGCGGGTGTTCCGCGGGCCGGGCTGGCGGCCGGCACCGGTGACGCAGCCGGCCGCGGTCGCGGAACCGGCCGCCGCCGAGGGAACCGCGGCCGCGTGACGACCCGGCCCCCTTCCTCCGGGTGACGGTGCCCACGTCCGTCCCGGCACGGTTCCCGCTGGTCCGGGCGCCCTCGCCGCGCGGCCCGCACCGGTGGCGGCGTACGGTGAAGTGCGCTCGCCACCCCTGGGCGCGCCCACGAACACAGCACGAGAAGGACCCTCGCCATGCGCGCCACCACCATCCACGCCCCCTACGACATGCGCGTGGAGGACGTGCCCGAACCCGTGGCGCAGCTGCCCACCGACGCCGTGGTGCGGGTGCTGCGCGCCTGCATCTGCGGCAGCGACCTGTGGGCGTACCGCGGCGAGGCGGCCCGGCAGCCGGGGCAGCGGATCGGGCACGAGTTCCTCGGCGTCGTCGAGGAGACCGGCTCCGAGGTGAGCACGGTGCGCCGCGGCGACCTCGTCGTCGCGCCTTTCATGTGGTCCGACGGCGTCTGCGACTACTGCCGCGAGGGCCTGACCACCTCCTGCGAGCACGGCGGCTTCTGGGGGGCCGTCGGCCACGACGGCGGCCAGGGCGAGGCCGTGCGCGTGCCGTTCGCCGACGGCACGCTCGTGCAGCTCCCCAAGGAGGCCGCGTCCGACGACCGCCTCCTGTCCTCCCTGCTGACCCTCTCCGACGTCCTCGGCACCGGCCACCACGCCGCCCTCGGCGCGGGCGTGCGCCCCGGTGCCACGGTCGCCGTCGTCGGTGACGGAGCGGTCGGCCTGTGCGCGGTGCTCGCCGCCAGGCGGCTCGGCGCGGAGCGGATCATCGCCCTCGGCCGCCACGAGGTCCGTACGGACATCGCGCGCCGCTTCGGCGCCACGGACGTCGTCGCCGAGCGCGGGGACGCGGCCGTCGAGGCGGTGCGGGAGCTCACCCGCGGACAGGGCGCGCACGCGGTCGTCGAGGCCGTCGGCACCGAGCAGTCCATGCGTACGGCGGTCGGCATCTCCCGCGACGGCGGCGCGATCGGCTTCGTCGGCGTGCCGCACGGCAGCGGCACCGGTCTCGATCTCAGCGTCATGTTCGACCGGAACATCGCGCTGCGCGGCGGCGTCGCACCGGTCCGCGCCTACATCCCGGAGCTGCTGCCGGACGTCCTGGACGGCACCGTCGACGCCTCCCCGGTCTTCGACATGACGGTCGGTCTGGAGGGCGTCCCGGACGGCTACAAGGCGATGGACGAGCGCACCGCGCTCAAGGTGCTGGTGACCAACTGACGCTCACCATCTGATCGGCAGCGGCAGCGCCGTCAGCAGCCCCGACACCGCGACCACCACGCCCAGCACGGCGACCTCCGCGCGCGCGGGGGAGCAGGCGGTCAGCGGGTCGGCGGCACGGCTCAGGCGGATGCGCGCCCACAGGGCGAGCAGCGCGACGCTGGCCACCAGGATCACCTTGGCGAGCAGGACGCGTCCGTACGCCGTCGCCGTCAGCTGGTCGAGGACGGTGTGCGGCGGCATCCGGCGCAGCGAACTCCACACCCCCGTCGCGGTGATGGCGGCGAGCAGGACCGCCGCCACGCGCGCGTAGAGCCCGAGCAGCGCGGGGCCCGCCTCCGACGGGCCCCAGTGGCGCAGGGTGCGCAGCGCGTGCAGCAGGCCGCCCGTCCACAGGGCGGCGCACGCCAGGTGGACCAGCGTGAGCCCCGACCCGAGCAGCGGGTTGTGCTCGGGGGCGGGGTGCGCGCGCAGGGCCTCCGCCACGATCACCGCGGCCAGGGGCCACACCTGGGTCGCGGGATGGCGCGAGCGGGCGCACAGGAGGGCCGCGAGGAAGGCGTTGACCTCGATCAGCGCCAGCTTGCCGTCCCGGGAGTCGTACAGGCCGCCGACGTCGATCTGGGCGACGCTGTGCGGCACCAGGTTGCCCGTGGACACCACCGAGGCCAGCCCCAGCGCGGCCAGCAGACCGGCGCAGGCCGCGTACGGCGCCCAGCTGCGGGGCGGTGCGGCGGCGGGGGAGCCGGGCAGCGCTCGGGCCAGGCGGTCGACGAACAGCTCGCCCACGGGGACGCACAGCGCGGCGAACAGCACCGCCCGGAGCAGCGCGATGCCGCCCACACCGGGTGCGGCGGCCTCGCCGGTGCCGTGCAGCGCGGCGGACGGCGCGAGCAGGGGGATGAGCCCCGCCAGCGCCACCAGGACGAGGACGGCCACGGCCCGGACGGTTCCGGGACGCCGTATCGGCCCGTTCGCGTCGGCCGCCCCGGCCGTGGGTCTGGTCAACGTCACCTCGAGATCCTCACCGGCCGTCGCAGAACCGGGCAAGTGAAGTAAAACAACTGGCGGTACGGCATTCCGCCCATGGGTACGTTTTCGGTCGCGCCGGCGCTCAGCGGCCGCGGCTCAGCAGTTATGGCTCAGCAGTTGCGGCTCAGAGCCAGCGCGCGGGATCCGTCCCCCAGGGAACCGGCGGCCGCGCCCAGTCGGCGGGCCCGCCCGCGAAGGACACCGGCGACACGGCGTACCTCAACCGCCCCAGCGCGCCGTCCCGTTCGGCGAGCCAGGGGCCGGGCCCGTCGTACGCGGCGTCCTCGGGGCTCGCCTCCGTGGCGGCGATGCCGCCGGTCAGCCACTCGGCCGTCCGCGCCAGCGCCAGCCGTACGAGCCTGCTGCCGCCGTCGTACGACTGCTCGGTGGCCGCTCGCAGCACGGCGGCGGCCAGCAGGTAGCCCGTGCCGTGGTCGAGCGCCTGCGCGGGCAGTGCGCCCGGCCGCTCCGCCGAGCCCTCGGTGACGGCGATCCCCGAGGCCACCTGCACCAGGCTGTCGAAGCCCCGCCGGCCGCCCCACGGCCCGTACGCACCCCAGGCCGACACCTGGGCCACGACCAGCCCGGGCCGCCGCTCGGCGAGCGCCCGCGGCGACAGCCCGAACCGGTCCAGGGTGCCCGGCCGATAGCCGGTGACGACCACGTCCGCGGTCTCCAGCAGGTCCTCGAAGGCGCGCCGATCGGCCGTGAGGTCGAGAGTCGCGGAGCGCTTCCCGAACCCCGTGTCGGCGTGCTGGTCGGGCAGTTCGGGCAGCTGCGGCGGGTCCACGCGCAGCACGTCCGCGCCCAGCAGCGCGAGCGTGCGGGTGGCGACCGGGCCCGCGAGGACCCGCGTCAGGTCCAGCACCCGGAGGCCCGCGGCGGGCAGCAGAGGAGTGCCGCCGAGAGGAGGGAGGACGCGCGCGTGCGCCGCGTCCAGCCGCTCGCGCTCCACCAGCGGCCGCGCGGCCACGGCGACCGCCTGCTCGTGCGCCGCCCATTCCTTGGGCGTCCGCAAGGCCACGGCCAGCCCGCCGGCCGCGTACACCGACTCCTCGATCTCCAGCGAGGACCGTTCCGCCAAGGCCGCCTCGACGGCGGTCACGTCCTCGGGCACGCCCAGTACGTCCAGCAACCGGGCACGGTGGTGCGGGTAGTTGGCATGCGTCCGCACCCACCCGTCCGCCGTCCGCCACATCCGCGACAACGGCGCGAAGGTGACCGGGGCCCGCCCGTCCACCAGCAGATTCCGTTCGCTGTGGAAGGCCGCGGCGACGGCCCCGTCGTCGACCACCACTGCGGGCACCTGCGCGAGCCCGCCCCGCCGCGCCGCCAGCTCGGCGGCGGCCAGCGCACAGGCACCGACGCACGCCCGCGCCGACTCCCGTACGGGAAGCCGCGCTTCGAGTGCTCCCCGGCGGGCCACGGTGGAGACCCGCGCGGCCAGGGCGGGATCGCCGCCCAGCTCCGTCCATGCCGTCTTGATTTCCATCATGACAGCACTATGCATTATTGATTCAATCAATATATCGGGCTGGATCGGGGCGCACAGACGTGACAGGGCCGGACGGATCCACTCCGTCCGGCCCCTCATGTCATCGTGCGGGTTGCTACTTCACGGCACGCAGCGCGTTCACGATGCCGAAGCCGTAGAAGCCGTTCACACGCTTGCCGCCCACGCAGGTCGCGTCGACGACCCCGTCGCCGTTGCCGTCGTACGGCGCGGTCGGGCAGCCCGGGTTGTCGGCCTGCGCCTTGAGGAGCGCCTGGAGCTGCGCCGGGGTGGCGTGCGGATGCGTCGACTTCAGCAGCGCCGCGACGGCCGCGACGTGCGGCGAGGCCATCGAGGTGCCCTGCAGGAAGCCGTACTGGTTGTTCGGCAGCGTGGACAGGATGCGGCCGTCCTTCGACGGGGTGTCCGCGGCCTTGTACTTGTCGCCGCCCGGTCCCGCGACGTCGATGACGCCGTCGCCGTAGCTGGAGTAGTAGGACTTGGCGCTCGTGACGCCGGTCGCGCTGACCGTGACGACACCCGGCAGCTGGGTCGGCACGTCGAAGCACTCGTGCGGGTCGACGGTGCGCGTCACCGCGGTCGAGTCGTCGGGGCTGGAGTCGTCGACGAGGGCGTTCGAGTCGAGGTCGTCGTTGGAGTTGCCCGCCGAGGCGACATTGAGCGTGCCCTTGTGCTGGGCGTACAGCTGGGCCCTGTTGACCGCATCGACGATGGCACGTTGATCCGGGTCGTTCATGCAGTTGTACAGCCACGGGTCCACGTAATAGCTGTTGTTGGTGACCTCGATGCCGTGGTCGGCGGCGAACACGAAGGCGCACACGACGCTCTCCGGGAAGAACAGCGAGTTCGCGTCCGGCTGCGCCACCGTGATGCTCGCGACCTTCACGCCGGGAGCGACGCCCGCGACGCCGATGCCGTTGCGGGCCGCGGCGATCTCGCCCGCCACATGCGTGCCGTGGTAGTGGTCGGCGTCCACCGGCCGCCAGGCGCCGTACGTCGTGTCGGCCCTGCCGCTCACGCAGTTCGCGGACTGCGAGGCGGAGAAGTTGGGCGCGATGTCGGGGTGGGTGTCGTCCACGCCGGTGTCGATGACGCCGACTGTCACCTTCCTGCTGCCCGGGTCGATACGCGACGCCTTGTCGGCGCCGATCGCCCTGAGGTCCCACTGGTCGGCCTCGAGCGGCTCCTGGCCGGTCGCCGCACTCGCGGCGGCCTTCGCGGCCTCGGCCTTGGAGAGGTACTGGACCGCTCCCTCGTCCGTGGTGCCGGCCGCGGTCACCGGCGAGGTGCGCGAGGCACCCGCCGACTGCACGCCGCGCACCTTGCGTATCTTCGCGGCGAAATCGGGGTTCGCGGAATGCGCGACGATGACGCCGATCTTCTCGTACGCGACCACGACGCTGCCGCCGTTGGCCGCGATCGCCTTCTCCACCGACGCGATGGTGTGACGGTCCGTCCTGGTGTTGACGAGGTACGCGTAGGTTCCCGCGTCCGCCGCCTGCGCCGTGGACTCCGCGTACGGGGCGGCCTGCGCCGCCGCCGGCAGGAAGCCGAGCGAGGCCGTCAGGGACAGCACGACCGGTACGGCGAGGGCGAGCCGGCGTCTGGAACGCAGATGAGCCATGGGATCTCCACATCATCCGGAAACGGAACCGCCCGAGACACGGTGGCGCTCGGGCAGGTACATGACGGGCGGTGCAGGCCAGAAACTAACCCCCGAAGGTGCTGGTCAGCAATGAGTTGCCCAAGACGAGTCCGGAAACTGGTCAAGCGAGTTGAACCCGCCATCGCGTGGCGCCGTGACCTTGAGCAGGGAGCACGAGGACACTCGCCCCCGATCCCCGTCACAACCGCATCCGCAACGCGAGGAGACTCCGTGGCCACCGAGACACCGCCCCCCTCGAAAACCCAAGCCCGGCTTCCTTCCACCGAGGAGTTCGTCGCGGAGCAGGAGAGCGCGGAGTTCGGTGAACTGCGCCGCTCCTACCGCTCCTTCGCCTTCCCGCTGACCGTCGGCTTCATCGCCTGGTACCTGCTCTACGTCCTGCTGTCGAACTACGCGGGCGACTTCATGGGCACCAAGCTGTTCGGCAACATCAACGTCGCCCTGGTGCTGGGCCTCGCCCAGTTCCTCACCACGTTCCTCATCGCCTGGTGGTACTCGCGGCACGCCGCCGCGAAGCTCGACCCGAAGGCCGAAGCCATCAAGTCCCGTATGGAGGGCGGCGCATGAGCCCCGTTCACAGCACCCTGCTCGCGGCCGGAGAAGCGAGCGAGCACCGGCCGCTGATCATCACCCTGTTCTCGGTGTTCGTCGTCGCGACCCTCGTCATCACCGTGTGGGCCGGCCGCCAGACCAAGGACGCGGCCGACTTCTACGCCGGCGGACGGCAGTTCACCGCCTTCCAGAACGGCCTCGCGGTCTCCGGCGACTACATGTCCGCGGCGTCCTTCCTCGGCATCGCCGGCGCGATCGCGCTCGCCGGGTACGACGGCTTCCTGTACTCCATCGGCTTCCTGGTCGCCTGGCTGGTGGCCCTGCTCCTGGTCGCCGAGCCGCTGCGCAACTCGGGCCGCTACACGATGGGCGACGTCCTCGCCTACCGGATGCGCCAGCGCCCCGTCCGCACGGCGGCCGGCACCTCCACGATCGTCGTGTCGATCTTCTACCTGCTCGCGCAGATGGCGGGCGCCGGCGTCCTGGTCTCGCTGCTGCTCGGCATCACCAGCGACGGCGGCAAGATCGGCATCGTCGCCCTCGTCGGCGTCCTGATGATCGTCTACGTCACCATCGGCGGCATGAAGGGCACCACCTGGGTGCAGATGGTCAAGGCCGTGCTGCTGATCGTCGGCGCCCTGCTGCTGACCTTCCTGGTGCTGCTGAAGTTCCACTTCAACATCTCCGACCTGCTCGGTTCGGCCGCCGACAACAGCGGCAAGGGATCGGCGTTCCTGGAGCCCGGCCTGAAGTACGGCCTGACCTCGACGTCGAAGCTGGACTTCATCTCGCTGGGCATCGCCCTGGTCCTGGGCACGGCGGGCCTGCCGCACATCCTGATCCGCTTCTACACCGTGCCCTCGGCCAAGGCCGCCCGTAAGTCCGTCAACTGGGCGATCGGCCTCATCGGCGCCTTCTACCTGATGACGCTGGCGCTGGGCTTCGGCGCCGCGGCGCTCATCAAGCCGGACGAGATCATCGCCTCCAACAAGGCGGGCAACACGGCCGCCCCGCTGCTGGCGCTGCATCTGGGCGGCGTCGACTCCAACTGGGGCGCCATCCTGCTCGCCTCGATCTCCGCGGTCGCCTTCGCCACGATCCTCGCGGTCGTTGCCGGCCTGACCCTGGCCTCGTCCTCCTCGTTCGCCCACGACATCTACGCGAACGTCATCAAGAAGGGTGAGGCGAGCGAGAAGGAGGAACTGCGCGCGGCCCGCCTGGCGACGGTCGGCATCGGCGCCGTCTCCATCGTGCTCGGCGCCCTGGCCCGCGACCTGAACGTGGCCGGCCTGGTCGCCCTCGCGTTCGCGGTCGCCGCCTCGGCCAACCTGCCGACCATCCTCTACAGCCTCTTCTGGAAGCGGTTCACCACCTCCGGGGCGCTGTGGTCGATCTACGGCGGCCTGGTCACGGCGGTCGGCCTGGTGCTGTTCTCGCCGGTGGTCTCCGGCAAGGAGACGTCGATGTTCCCCGACGCCGACTTCCACTGGTTCCCGCTGGAGAACCCCGGCCTCGTCTCGATCCCGGTCGGCTTCCTGCTGGGCATCCTCGGCACCTACCTGTCGAAGGAGGAGCCGGACGCCGGCAAGTACGCGGAGCTGGAGGTCCGGTCGCTGACCGGCACCGGCGCCCACTGACGGGCAGCCGGCCGGCAACCAGCCGGAACGCCCCCTGAGCGGCCGCGTCGGAGAGATCTACGACGCGGCCGTGCCGTACCTCGTCGGATCGGGCCGATGTCGTTGTCAGCCGGGTCACGTAGGCTCGCACGTGACGGGAAATGATGACTGGGTACCGATCCGCTACGAGGGAGGGGCCACGTGCTTATCGACACCTACGGCCGAGTGGCCACCGACCTGAGGGTCTCGCTGACCGACCGGTGCAACCTGCGGTGCACGTACTGCATGCCGGAAGAGGGCCTGCAGTGGCTGGCGAAGCCCGATCTGCTCACCGACGACGAGATCGTCCGCCTCATCGGCATCGCCGTCACCTCGCTGGGCATCGAGGAGGTCCGCTTCACCGGCGGTGAACCCCTGCTCCGCCCGGGCCTGGTCGGCATCGTCGAGCGCGTCGCCGCGCTGGACCCGCGGCCCTGGATGTCCCTGACGACCAACGGCATCGGCCTCAAGCGCACGGCGGCGGCCCTCAAGGCGGCCGGCCTGGACCGGGTCAACGTCTCGCTGGACACCCTGCGCCCGGACGTCTTCAAGACCCTCACCCGCCGGGACCGGCACAAGGACGTCCTCGAGGGCCTCGAGGCGGCCCGCGCCGCGGAGCTGACCCCGGTCAAGGTCAACACCGTCCTGATGCCCGGGCTGAACGAGGACGAGGCCCCGGACCTCCTCGCATGGGCCGTGGAGAACGACTACGAACTGCGCTTCATCGAGCAGATGCCCCTGGACGCCCAGCACGGCTGGAAGCGCGAGGGCATGGTCACCGCGGGCGACATCCTCGCCGCCCTGCGCACCCGCTTCGAGCTGACCCCTGAGGGCTCCCAGGAGCGCGGCTCGGCCCCCGCCGAGCGCTGGATCGTCGACGGCGGCCCGCACCGCGTCGGCGTCATCGCCTCCGTCACCCGCCCGTTCTGCGCGGCCTGCGACCGCACCCGCCTGACCGCGGACGGCCAGATACGGACCTGCCTGTTCGCGCAGGAGGAGACCGACCTGCGCGCCGCGCTGCGCTCCGACGCCCCGGACGAGGAGATCGCCCGCATCTGGCGTCTGGCCATGTGGGGCAAGAAGGCCGGTTCGGGTCTGGACGACCCTTCGTTCCTCCAGCCGGACCGCCCCATGTCGGCGATCGGCGGCTAGGCCCCCTCGGGAGACTCCCACTCGGTCAGCAGGACCACGTCCTTCAGGAAGCCGCGCACCCCGAGGAACTGCGACAGGTGCTCCCGGTGCTCCTCACAGGCCAGCCACGTCTTCCGCCGCTCCGGCGTATGGATCTTGGGGTTGTTCCACGCCAGCACCCAGACGGCATCGACGCGACAGCCCTTGGCGGAGCAGATGGGGGTGGACGGTTCGGCGCCGGGAGCGTTCAGATTCACGCCGTCGACCCTAGCCGAGCCTCGTTCAGTGGCCGGCGCTCGCATGGCGTGACGTGGGAAGAACCATGACCGCAAGCCCGAGCGCCAGGAGGGTCGGACAGACGAACGTCAAGGGCATGAGCAGCGGCTGTTCCGGGGGCGTACAGGCGCGGCCGGCAGCCTGAAAAGGCGACGCCGAGCAGCCACGGGGGGAGCTGCCCGGCGTCGGTCCGTCGCTCCGACGGGGGATGCGGAGCGCTTAGGAAGTATGTCACGGGTCACCCGTCGCCCGGCACCGGAACAACATGATTGATCTGAGCATTTCTTGAGCTTTCCGCGGGGCCCGCGACCGTCTGCGCGGCGCCCGCCGGGATCACGCCCGGTCGCGCGGTTCGCTCCTCGCGCCCGGTGCGGGCTCGGACGCGACGTCTTCCGGGACCGGTTCCGAGACACGGTCGTCCGCCCGCGGCGGCGCAATCATCGGACGCGTGGGGACACCGAGGAACGACGACGGCAGCGACGGCGCGTTCTCCCGCCCCGCGTTCGCGATCACCACGGCGACGTAGGGGAGGACCAGCCCGAGCACCAACGCCACGACCGCGACGTACCGTTCGACGTTCCACAGCGAGGCCGCGAGGATCACCGCCAGCGTTCGGATGGACATCGAGATGACGTACCTGCGCTGGCGCCCGCGTACGTCCTCGTCCAGGCTCGTCCGGGCGCCGGTGATCCGGAACACCTGGCCCTTGCCGTCGCCATGCTGCTTCCGCATCTGATTCCACCATCCGCCCGCATCGGACTTTCCCCGTCCCCGTGCCCGGTCCGTCCCCGGTCGAGGGACGACTCCCGGACACGTCACACGGTACGCCGCGCCTGCGCCGCCTACGAGACCGGGGCACGTCCTGCCTGGGCGGACGGCCTCAGCCGTAGCGCGTACGGGCGTCCCCGACATGCGCCGTATTGTGCACGGGCCGACACTGGGAGTAATGCTCACGTCGAGCCGTACTAGGAGGCAGCCATGGGCTGGTTGTGGGCGATCATCGTGGGATTCGTACTGGGTCTGATCGCCAAGGCGATCATCCCCGGCAAGCAGCACAGCCCCCTCTGGCTGACCACCATCTGCGGCATGCTCGGCGCGATCGTGGGCAACGCGATCGCGCGCGCCGTCGGCGTCGAGTCGACCCGGGGCATCGACTGGAGCCGCCACGCCTTCCAGCTGGTGGCGGCGATCATCATCGTCTTCGTGGTCGACATGCTGTACATGGCGACGCTGGGCAAACGCAAACAGCAACGCGCCTGAGCAGCGACAAGGGCGCGGAACCGCGTCGGCACACGGTCCCGCACCCTGACGGCGCTCAGGCGCCTACGCCCCGGTCACCTCGACCGCGGCCAGATTCTTCTTGCCCCGGCGCAGCACCAGCCACCGTCCGTGCAGCAGCTCCTCCTTGCCGGGCACCGCGTCCTCGGAGGCGACCTTCACGTTGTTCACGTAGGCCCCGCCCTCCTTGACGGTCCGCCGCGCGGCCGACTTGCTGGCCACCAGCCCGACCTCGGCGAACAGGTCGACGACCGGGCCGAGTTCGGCGACCTGGACGTGCGGCAGCTCGGACAGGGACGCGGTGAGCGTCTTCTCGTCCAGCTCCGCCAGCTCGCCCTGGCCGAACAGCGCCTTGGACGCGGCGACGACGGCGGCCGTCTGGCCGGCGCCGTGCACCAGCGTCGTCAGCTCCTCCGCCAGCGCGCGCTGCGCGGCACGGGCCTGCGGACGCTCCTCGGTCTGCCGCTCCAGCTCCTCGATCTCCTCGTGGGACCGGAAGCTGAAGATGCGCAGGAACTTGGAGACGTCCCGGTCGTCCGCGTTCAGCCAGAACTGGTAGAAGGCGTACGGCGTGGTCATCTCGGGGTCGAGCCAGACCGTGCCGGACTCCGTCTTGCCGAACTTGGTGCCGTCGGCCTTGGTGATCAGCGGCGTGCCCAGCGCGTGCACCGCCGCGTCGGGCTCGACCTTGTGGATCAGGTCGGTGCCCGAGGTGAGGTTGCCCCACTGGTCGCTGCCGCCGGTCTGCAGGGTGCAGCCGTACCGCCGGTACAACTGCAGGAAGTCCATGCCCTGCAGGATCTGGTAGCTGAACTCCGTGTAGCTGATGCCCTCCTGGGACTCCAGGCGCCGGGCGACGGCCTCCTTCGCGATCATCTTGTTCACGCGGAAGTGCTTGCCGACGTCCCGCAGGAACTCGATGGCCGACAGGCCCTGCGTCCAGTCCAGGTTGTTCACCATGACCGCGGCGTTCGGGCCCTCGAAGTCCAGCAGCGGCGCGATCTGCCCGCGCAGCCGCTCGACCCACTGGGCCACGACCTCGGGGGCGTTGAGCGTGCGCTCGGAGTTGGGCTTGGGGTCACCGATCAGGCCGGTGGCACCTCCGACCAGGCCCAGCGGCCGGTTCCCGGCCTGCTGGATGCGGCGCATCGTCAGGATCTGCACGAGGT
This sequence comes from Streptomyces sp. NPDC057616, assembly GCF_042800575.1. Lineage (NCBI taxonomy): Bacteria > Bacillati > Actinomycetota > Actinomycetes > Kitasatosporales > Streptomycetaceae > Streptomyces > Streptomyces sp. NPDC057616. Next base: position 27,262 of record NZ_JBHVGU010000047.1, on the reverse strand, counting down.
TGCCGAGGTGCAGGCTGGGCGCGGTCGGGTCGAAGCCGCAATAGAACGTGACGGGACCGTCCGCGAACGCCTTGCGCAATGCGTCCTCGTCAGTGGAGAGGGCGATCAGCCCGCGCCACTTCAGTTCGTCGACGATGTCCGTCACGGTTCTCGTATCTCCTTGATGATCTTCGGGCAGTCGCGCGACTACCGGCTACGAGGTTATACGCCCCGACTGACAGAGCTCATATTGAAGTCGGGCACCCGCAGCGCGGGCATCGCAGCCCTAGTGAACCAGTCGCTCCATTCCCGCGGCAGCGTCTTTTCCGTGCGTCCGGCCTCGGTCGCCCGTCCGAGCAGGTCCACCGGCGACTCGTTGAAGCGGAAGTTGTTGACCTCGCCGGTCACCTCGCCGTTCTCCACGAGGTACACGCCGTCCCGGGTCAGGCCCGTCAGCAGCAGCGTCGCCGGGTCGACCTCGCGGATGTACCACAGGCAGGTCAGCAGCAGCCCGCGCTCGGTGCTCGCGACCATCTCGTCCAGGGAGCGGTCCTCGCCGCCGGTCAGGACGAGGTTGTCGATCGCCGGGGCGACGGGCAGACCGGTCAGTCCGGCGCTGTGCCGGCTGGTGGTCAGATGCGTCAGCTCGCCCTCGCGCACCCAGTCGGTGGCCGCGAGCGGCAGGCCGTTGTCGAAGACCGACTGGTCGCCGCCCGAGGAGTGCGCGATCACGAAGGGCGCCGACTCCAGGCCCGGCTCGTTCGGGTCGCTGCGCAGGGTCAGCGGCAGCTCGCTGAGCCGGTCGCCCACGCGCGTGCCGCCGCCCGGCCGGGAGAACACCGTGCGGCCCTCGGCCGCGTCCCGGCCCGACGCCGACCACAGCTGGTAGATCAGCAGGTCCGCGACGGCGGTCGGTGGCAGCAGCGTCTCGTACCGCCCGGCCGGCAGGTCGATGTGCCGCTCGGCCCAGCCCAGGCGCACCGCGAGCTCCGCGTCGAGCGCCGCGGGGTCGACGTCCTTGAAGTCCCGCGTGGAGCGGCCCGCCCACGCCGAACGCGTGCGGTCGGGCGACTTGGCGTTCAGCTCCAGCGTCCCGTTGGGCTGGTCGTGGCGCAGCCGCAGCCCCGTCGACGTCCCCACGTAGCTCGTCACCAGCTCGTGGTTGGCGAAGCCGTACAGCTCGCGGCCGCCCGCACGCGCGCGTGCGAACGCCTCGCCGAGCGCCGGGGCGAAGTCGGCGAAGACCGCGGAGGTGGTCTCGGCGGGCGCGTCGGTGAAGTCCGGCGACTGCGCCACGCCCGTCACCAGGGGCTGCGCGTCCTCGGCGGGACCCGCTCCGCGCGCGGCGGCCTCGGCGGCCCGGACCAGGGGCTCCAGCTCGTCCGCGGTCACGGCCGAACGGGAGACGACACCGGAGGCCGTGCCCTCCTTGCCGTCGACGGTCGCGACGACCGTGAGCGTACGGCCGCGGGTGACGCCGTTCGTGGTGAGCGTGTTGCCGGCCCAGCGCAGGTTGGCGGTGGACCCCTCGTCGGCGATGACGACGCAGCCGTCGGCGGTGGACAGCTCCAGCGCCCGCTCGACGATCTCGTGCGGCTTGCTGGTACGGGCGCTCATCGACCGGCCTCCTGCGTGGTGTTGAGGATGTTGACGCCCTTGAAGAGCGCGGCGGGGCAGCCGTGCGAGACGGCGGCGACCTGGCCCGGCTGGGCCTTGCCGCAGTTGAAGGCACCCCCGAGGACATAGGTCTGCGGGCCGCCCACCGCGGCCATCGAGCCCCAGAAGTCGGTGGTCGTCGCCTGGTACGCGACGTCCCGCAGCTGCCCCGTGATCCGCCCGTTCTCGATCCGGAAGAAGCGCTGGCCGGTGAACTGGAAGTTGTAGCGCTGCATGTCGATGGACCAGGAGCGGTCCCCGACGACGTAGATGCCGCGGTCGACCCCGCCGATCAGGTCCTCGGTCGACAGCCCGGCCGGGTCCGGCTGGAGCGACACGTTGGCCATGCGCTGCACGGGGACGTGACCGGGGGAGTCCGCGAAGGCGCAGCCGTTGGAGCGCTCGAAGCCGGTCAGCTTCGCGATGCGCCGGTCCAGCTGGTAGCCGACGAGCGTGCCGTCCTTCACCAGGTCCCAGGACTGGCCCGCGACGCCCTCGTCGTCGTAGCCGACCGTGGCGAGGCCGTGCTCGGCGGTGCGGTCACCCGTGACGTTCATCAGCTCCGAGCCGTACCGCAGCTTGCCGAGCTGGTCGAAGGTGGCGAAGGAGGTGCCGGCGTAGGCGGCCTCGTAGCCGAGCGCGCGGTCCAGCTCGGTGGCGTGCCCGATGGACTCGTGGATGGTCAGCCACAGGTTGGACGGGTCGACGACCAGGTCGTACAGGCCTGACTCGACGCTCGGCGCGCGCATCTTCTCGGCGAGCAGCTCCGGGATCTGCTCCAGCTCGCCCTCCCAGTCCCAGCCGGTGCCGGTGAGGTACTCCCAGCCGCGCCCGACGGGTGGCGCGATCGTCCGCATCGAGTCGAACTCGCCGCTCGACTCGTCGACCGAGACGGCCGTCAGCTGCGGGTGCAGCCGCACGCGCTGCTGCGTCGTCACGGTCCCCGCGGTGTCGGCGTAGAACTTGTTCTCGTGCACGGTGAGCAGCGAGGCGTCGACGTGGTCCACGCCGTTCGCCGCGAGCAGCCGCGCGCTCCAGTCCGCCAGCAGCGCCGACTTCTCCTCGTCGGGCACGGTGAACGGATCGATCTCGTACGAGGAGATCCAGGTCCGGTCGGCGTGCACGGGCTCGGCGGCGAGTTCCACCCGCTCGTCCGACCCGGCCGCCTTGATCACCTGGGCGGAGAGCTTGGCCATCGCCACCGCCTGCGAGGCGACCTTGGCCGCGGCGTCGAGGTTCAGGTCCACGCCCGACGCGAAACCCCAGGTGCCGCCGTGCACGACCCGCACCGCGTACCCGAGGTCGGTGGTGTCCGACGAGCCGGCGGGCTTGGCGTCCCGGAACCGCCAGGACGCGTTGCGCACCCGCTCGAACCGGAAGTCCGCGTGCTCGGCGCCCAGCGCACGCGCGCGTGCCAGCGCCGCGTCGGCGAGGGCGCGTAGAGGAAGTGCCGTGAAGGCTTCGTCGATGGAATGAGGCACCGAGGTCTCTCCTTGCTGTCGTGACCCGTCGTGACCTGTGGTTGCTCCGATCATGTCGTGAGGCCGCCCGGCGGACCACAGGTTTCGGTCCGGTACGGCGAACTTTCTGTAGGGACCCGACAGCGAGTCCCGTTAGCCACTGTCGGTGCCCGATTGTCCGCCGGACGTCCCGGACCGATAGGTTTTCGAGGAAGCCGCCTGTCATCCAGGTGTTCGGGCGGAGGCATCAGACCGCTATCGAAAGGGTGATCCGTTGAGCCGCTCGGTTCTCGTCACCGGAGGCAACCGGGGCATCGGCCTCGCCATCGCCCGCGCATTCGCCGACGCCGGCGACAAGGTCGCCATCACATACCGCTCGGGAGAGCCGCCGGCCGGCTTCCTCTCGGTCAAGTGCGACATCACCGACACCGAGCAGGTGGAGCAGGCCTACAAGGAGATCGAGGCCGAGCACGGCCCGGTCGAGGTCCTGATCGCCAATGCGGGCATCACCAAGGACCAGCTCCTGATGCGCATGTCCGAGGAGGACTTCACGTCCGTCCTCGACACCAACCTCACCGGCACCTTCCGCGTGGTCAAGCGCGCCAACCGCGGCATGCTGCGCGCCAAGAAGGGCCGCGTCGTGCTCATCTCGTCGGTCGTCGGGCTGTTCGGCGGCCCCGGCCAGGCCAACTACGCCGCGTCCAAGGCCGGTCTCGTCGGCTTCGCGCGCTCCCTCGCCCGCGAGCTGGGCTCGCGCAACATCACCTTCAACGTCGTCGCGCCGGGCTTCGTCGACACCGACATGACCAAGGTGCTCACCGACGAGCAGCGCGCCAACATCGTGTCGCAGGTGCCGCTCGGCCGGTACGCGCAGCCCGAGGAGGTGGCCGCGACGGTGCGGTTCCTCGCCTCCGACGACGCCTCGTACATCACTGGAGCCGTCATTCCCGTTGACGGCGGACTGGGAATGGGTCACTGATCACCATGAGCGGAATTCTCGAGGGCAAGCGCGTCCTGATCACCGGTGTGCTGATGGAGTCCTCCATCGCCTTCCACGCCGCCAAGCTGGCCCAGGAGCAGGGCGCCGAGATCATCCTGACCGCCTTCCCGCGGCCCACGCTGACCGAGCGCATCGCCAAGAAGCTCCCCAGGCCCACCAAGGTCGTCGAGCTCGACGTCACCAACGACGAGCACCTCGGCCGACTGGCCGACATCGTCGGCGAGGAGCTCGGCGGCCTCGACGGCGTCGTGCACTCCATCGGCTTCGCGCCGCAGGACGCGCTCGGCGGCAACTTCCTGAACACGCCGTTCGAGTCGGTCGCCACGGCCATGCACGTCTCGGCGTACTCCCTCAAGTCGCTCACCATGGCCTGCCTGCCGCTGATGCAGAACGGCGGCTCGGTCGTCGGCCTCACCTTCGACGCCCAGTACGCCTGGCCGCAGTACGACTGGATGGGCCCGGCCAAGGCCGCCCTGGAGGCCACCAGCCGCTACCTCGCCCGCGACCTGGGCAAGCAGAACATCCGCTGCAACCTCGTCTCGGCGGGCCCGATCGGCTCGATGGCCGCCAAGTCCATCCCGGGCTTCAGCGACCTGGCCGCGGTGTGGGACAGCCGCTCCCCGCTGGAGTGGGACCTCAAGGACCCGGAGCCGGCCGGCAAGGGCATCGTCGCGCTGCTGAGCGACTGGTTCCCGAAGACCACGGGCGAGATCGTCCACGTGGACGGCGGTCTGCACGCCATCGGCGCCTGACCCGGACACCGCCGTACGACGGCGATCGAGGGCGCGCATCCCGCGGGGTGCGCGCCCTTGGCGTATCACCCGTTCGGCCTACCCGGCCGGGCGGGGCGGGGCCTCAACTGGGCACTCTGGATTACGTGTTCAGCACGTGATTCCCTCCCCAGCACGGCCGAGGAGGTCCCCTTGTGCGTCTGCTTCGCAGCCTGGCCTCAGCGACCGTTGCCGTGGTCCTCGTGATGTCCCTGCCGTACGAGGCGATGCCCCACACGCGCGTGGAGCCCGGTAAGCCGCCCTCCCCGCAGCTCTTCGGGGCGGAGTGCCGCACCAGGATCACCGGCTCGCACGTGACCGCGTACTGCCACAACCCCTATCCGCAGACGGACGCCGTCAGTCTGCACGTCGAGTGCGCGCGGTGGTGGGACCTCGACACCGACGGCACCCCGGTCGACGCCGGTCCCGCGATGACCGTACGGCTCACCGGACGGTGCTGGGAGGAGGTCCGCTCGGTGTGGATCAGTCACCGGAGGCGGTGAACCGCCCGGGACGGCACAGGAAGGGATAGCTGGCCGCCGCCCCGCCCGCCGCCTCGGCGTCGCCCGCACGGATCGCGTCGACCAGGCGCGTGTGCTCCATGTACGTCTCCGGCGTCAGCGCCTCGCCCACGTCCTCGCGCAGCCAGTCCCGCAGCACCTCGCCGAGGTCGGCGTACATCGCACTCATCACGTCGTTGTGGGACGCCGCCACGACCGCCAGGTGGAAGGTCGCGTCCGCCGTCACGAACGCCTCCGTGTCGCCCGACTCCCAGGCCTCCTCGCGCCGCACCAGCAGCGCGTCCAGCTGCTTGAGGTCCTTCTCGGTGCGCCGTTCGGCGGCCAGCCTCGCGGCGGCCGACTCCAGCGTGGAGCGCAGCTCGGCGATGTGCCGCGGGTCCGCCTCGGCGAAGCGGCGGTGCATCACACCCGCCAGCTCGCTGGTCGCCACGACGTACGTGCCCGAGCCCTGGCGGATGTCCAGCAGGCCGTTGTGCGCGAGCGCGCGGACGGCCTCACGGACCGTGTTCCGGGCCACGCCGAGCTGCTCGACCAGCTCCGGCTCGGTCGGGATGCGCGAGCCGACCGGCCACTCGCCCGAGGTGATCTGGTGCCGCAGCGCGGCGATGACCTGCTCGGACAGCGCCGAGCGACGGGGGTGGCTCAAGGGCATGGCACACCTTCGCACGGGGGTACCCGGTACGGACGGACCGGGGATGGACAACCAATCATCCCATGATTCTATGATGGGCGACATGGCAAGCGAGGAATCCAGGACGATCACGTCCCAGCAGATACGCACCCCGGAGGCGCCGGCGACCACGGGGCCCGCCACGCGCGCGTGGATGACGCGCCTGCTCATGGTCGGCATCGTCCTCACCGCCCTGAACCTCCGCCCCGCCATCACCAGCCTGGGCGCGCTCCTGGAGGAGGTCCGCGACGGCCTCGGCATGAGCGGCAGCGTGGCCGGGCTGCTCACCTCCGTGCCCCCGCTCTGCTTCGCCGTCTTCGGCGTCACGGCGCCGCGTCTGGCGCGCCGCTTCGGGCCGGCCGCGGTGGTCTGCGTGGGCATGGCCGCCATCGGCGCGGGCCTGCTGGTACGGCCGTACACGCACAGCACGGCCGGCTTCCTGGCCGCCAGCGCGCTCACCCTGATGGGCATCGCGGTCAGCAACGTCCTGATGCCGGTCATCGTCAAGCGCTGGTTCCCCGACCGGGTCGGCTCCATGACCGGCCTCTACTCGATGGCCCTCGCCCTCGGCACCGCGGCCGCGGCGGCCGTGACGGTGCCCATGACCGAGGCCCTGGGCGGCAGTTGGCAGTCCGGCCTCGCGATCTGGTCGATCCTCGCAGTGGTCGCGATCCTGCCCTGGATCCCCTTCGTCCGGCAGCGGGGTGCCGGGCCCGCCGAGGAGGCGGCCGCGCCGCAGCAGCACGCGCGTGTGCAGCCGCCCGCGCTGCGGATCACCCGCAGCCGCACCGCCTGGGCGCTCGCCGTCTACTTCGGGCTCCAGGCCACCGGCGCGTACATCACGATGGGCTGGATGGCGCAGATCTTCCGCGACGCGGGCGTTCCCGCGAGCACCGCGGGGCTGCTGCTGGCCGTCACGATGGTGATGGGCGTGCCCCTCGCCTTCGTCATCCCGCGCCTCGCCACCCGGCTGCCCCACCAGGGCCCGATCGTGGTCGCGCTGGGTGTCTGCGGCCTCGTGGGCTACGGCGGCCTGTACCTCGCCCCCGCGGCCGGCTCCTGGGCGTGGGCCGTGCTGCTCGGCATCTCCAACTGCTCGTTCCCGCTGGCCCTCACGATGGTCGGCATGCGGGCCAGGACCAGCGCGGGCGTGGCCCAGCTGTCCGGCTTCGCGCAGAGCACCGGCTATCTGCTGTCCATCCCCGGCCCGCTCCTGGTGGGCGTGCTCTACCAGCACAGCGGCGGCTGGAGCCTGCCGATCGCCCTCATGACCGCGCTGCTGATCCCGCAGATGCTGGTCGGCGTCCTGGCGGGCCGCAACCGCACCGTGGAGGACGAGGCGGCCGCCTGACCCCCGGACGTGCGGTGGCGCGGATCGCTCACCCCCGCCGCACCGCCGCGCGCGGGGGGTGCGAGACTTGCCGTATGCCAGTGCTCGACCCGAACCCGCAGAACGGCCAGAAGAAGATGCTGCTCGTCTTCGGCTCGTTCCTCGCCATCTTCGTGATCATCGCCGTCATCGCGACGATCGCCTCGCCGTGACGGCGGGCTGCGCGCCGTGACCCCACCATCGGGCGTCCCGCCGCGGGGCCGTGACACCCGATGGTGGGGTTAGCCCCCCTGTCCCCTAGGGGGTGGGTGTCAGGGTCAAGTGGGTGGATCTCCGGATGGGTTGAGGGCCGCCGGATCCGTACCTTCGAACTGTGACCGCGAGAGGCGGACCACGGACCGTTCGAAGATCAGCGGAGGTATCCATGTCGGGCCGCACGCACACCCTGTCCCACCCGACGGCCAAGGGTGGCGTCGACATCCGGCTGCCGTGGTGGGCCCTCGCCCTGCCCGCGCTCGCCTTCGTCGTTCTCCTGGCCCTGATGCTGAACCCGACCGACGCCCAGGCCGCGTCGGGCGACCCGGCGATAGCCCACCTCTTCGAGCGCCTGCAGCAGCTGATGGCGCACTGAGTGCCGTTCCGGCCGCCGGTCAACTACCTGCGCCCATTGGCCTGTTTCGTGCGAAGCTGGATTCCATGAGCGTCGCTGAACCACGCAGGATCGTCCTCTTCCGGCATGCGAAAGCCGACTGGCCGCAGGTGACCGACCACGAGCGCCCCCTCGCTGAGCGGGGGCGGACGGACGCCGCAGTCGCCGGACGCAAGCTGACCGACACCGGCATCCCCTTCGACCTGGCCCTGTGCTCCACCTCGGTCCGGACCCGCGAGACGTGGAAGCTCGCGGTCCACGAGTTCCCGCAGCGGCCGAAAACCGTCTACGAGGAGCGGATCTACGAGGCCTCGCCCGGCGAGCTGATCGCGCTGCTCAACGAAACCCCGGACGACGTGCAGAATGCCGTACTGATCGGCCACAACCCGGGCGTGCAGGGCCTCACCGACATCCTGGCCGGCTCGGCCGACGGCGACGCCCGTGAGCGGCTGGACCGCCGCGGCTTCCCGGCCGCCGCCTTCGCCGTCCTGTCCTTCGAGGGCTCCTGGAAGACCCTGGAGCCGTCCGTGGCCACGCTGATCGACTACTGGGCGCCGTCCGAGTAGCCGGCACGACGCACGAGGGGCCCGGCACCACCACGGTGCCGGGCCCCTCGCGTGTGCGTGAGAGGCCTAGTCCTCGTCGTGGGTGTCCGCCGCCTCGACCTCTTCGCGGGTGACGCCCAGCAGGTACAGGACGGTGTCGAGGAAGGGCACGTTCACCGCGGTGTGGGCGGCCTCGCGGACGACGGGCTTGGCGTTGAAGGCGACGCCGAGGCCGGCCGCGTTGAGCATGTCCAGGTCGTTCGCCCCGTCGCCGATCGCCACGGTCTGGGCCAGCGGTACGCCCGCCTCGGCGGCGAACCGGCGCAGCAGGCGCGCCTTGCCCGCGCGGTCGACGATCTCGCCGGTGACCTTGCCGGTGAGCCGCCCGTCGACGATCTCCAGGGTGTTGGCCTGGGCGAAGTCCAGCCCCAGCCGCTCCTTGAGGTCGTCGGTGACCTGGGTGAACCCGCCGGAGACCACGCCCACTTGGTAGCCGAGGCGCTTCAGGGTGCGGATCAGGGTGCGGGCACCCGGTGTCAGCCGCACCTCGCTGCGCACCTTGTCGACCACGGAGGCGTCGAGCCCCTCCAGGAGCGCCACGCGCGCGTGCAGCGACTGCTCGAAGTCCAGCTCGCCGCGCATCGCGGCCGCGGTCACCTCGGCGACCTTGTCCTCGCAGCCCGCGTGCGCGGCGAAGAGCTCGATCACCTCGTCCTGGATGAGCGTGGAGTCGACGTCCATGACCACCAGCCGCTGCGCCCGGCGGTGCAGGCCCGCCGCGACGACCGCCACGTCGACACCGAGTGCCGCCGCGTCCGTCACCAGGGCGGTGCGCAGCGGTTCCGTCTCCACGCCGGACACCGCGAACTCGACCGCCGTCACGGGGTACTTGGCGAGGCGGAAGATGCGGTCGATGTTGCCGCCGGCCTTGGTGATCTTGGCGGCGATGCGGGCGGTGGCCTCCGAGGTGAGCGGATGCCCGAGGACGGTGACCAGGGAGCGCCCGAGGCCGCGTGGCCGGTTGTCGCCGCGGCCGGAGATGATCTCCGCCTGCATCTTCATCGACTCGGCCCAGCTGTGCACGGTCGCGCGCAGGTCACCCTCGAGTCCGGCCGGCGGCTGGGTCACGAGCGCGCACAGCACCATTCGGCCACGGGTGACGACCTGCTCGATGTCGACCACGTCGAGGGAGTAGGCGGCGAGGGTGTCGAAGAGGCCGGCCGTGATGCCGGGCCGGTCCTTGCCGAAGATCTTGACAAGGAGTGTGGGAACGTCGGAGGTCGAGGTCTGCTCAGCGCTCATGGTGGCTCCACCGTATCCGGCACCCAGTGCCTACCGCCGCCGCGGTCCGCCTAGCGGACACGGAACAGTGGGTGTCGCGTGGATGACAACGGATTGAAGCTCCGGCCACGGCAGCCCCGAGGCCCCACGCCGACAGCAGCAGCTTCGCAGACATCAACGGGGGCGGCCAGAGCGGGGGCCACGCTTGTCTTCCCCGGCACCCTCGGCCCCGGGCGCCCTGCGCCGGCCAGGGCGGCGTGCCCAGTCAGGAGGCGGCTGCGCCCGACGCCCACGGCAGCTCATCAGTCCCCGGCGGCCGTCCGCCGGCCCAGGGCCCCCTCCTGGTGCCGTGGCGGCGCCTGCCAGGCCGCGGTGCCGCTCGGACAGCCCGCGGTGCCCCTCGGACAGGCCGCGGCGGCACGCGGCAGCTCACAGACTTGGGCGGCCTCGGCCTCGGCCTCCGCCTCGGCCTCGGCGGCGGAGGCGGGGGCTCGTCGTCCCGCGACCGCCGGCCCACGGCGGCCCTTCCTTCCGGCGGCCAGTTGCCGGCCCGCGGCGCTGCCGTCGGCCCCCTTCCGTCCCGGCGGCCGCCGTCCACTCCCGCACCACCCCCACCGCTCCCATCACCTCAAGGCCGCCCCCTAAGACCGCTTGGGCGGTGCCGGCGGTGGCGGTGGAGGAGGTGGAGGCGGGCCGTCGTCCCGTGACGACCGCGGGCGTTCGCCGGGGCGCGGGCGGCGGCGTGGGGGGCGTGGGGGTGGGTCTCCTGCCTGCCAGGCGACCGTGGGGGCGCCGTACATGTTGCTGTCGTCGCTCGCGCCGTCCCCGGGCGGCGTCGTGCCGGACGGTGGTCGTGCGTCCTCGGGGTCGCGGAGTTCGTCCGGCAGCTGGAGGTAGGGGTTCGTGGCCGGGTTCGGCGCGCGGTACGGCCGGCCCGGCGTGTACGGCCCTGCAGCCCCAGCCGTCCCTGCCGCCCGGTGCCTGCCCGGCTCGCCGGCAGGCACCCCCGCCTCGCGCACATACTGCGGCGGCTGCGCGGCACCCTCGGCCGGCGCCCCCGAGCCCGCGGCCCGAAGCGCGAGCGGCGCCGCCCGCCGTCCCGCCGACCCGGCCGACCAGGCCAGCAGCGCCCCGACGGCCCCCGCACCCGCACCCCACAGGGCGCCCAGCAGCAGCGCCAGCCCGAGATTGCCGTTCAAGGTGATCCCGGCGCCGAACGCGTCGAAGCCCAGCACCGACAGCGAGGCGTTCACCGACACCTCCGTCAGCCAGGCGAGCAGCGGCAGCGTCAGCGCCGTGACGATCCCCAGCCGCACCGCGCAGCGCCCCGCGAACCCGAGGGCGCCCGGCCCCCGTACACCGTCGATGTCGACCGGCGTCCGTACCGCCGTCAGCACCCCGGCCAGCAGCATCATCACGGCCGCCGCCACGGCCAGCAGCCACACCCGCCCGTCCAGGTCCGCCAGCCGCCCCAGCGTCACCGACTGGTCGGTCTTGGCCGTGAGCAGGTCGTCCAGCGGATTCGGCAGCAGCTTGGCCAGTTCACCCGTCGCCTTGCCGTCGTAGGGCACGAAGAGGCCGATCGGGATGGCCAGCCAGGTGCCGTTGGGTGCGCCCAGCAGCGCGGCGCCGAAGATCCGCTTGGGATGGTCGTCGCCGATCGCCGCGTATGTCGCGGCCGCCAGCCCCGCCACCACCGACATCACCATCACCATGACGACCGCCGACACCGCCGGCCGCACGACCCGGTGCACGGCCTCCCAGCCGCGCGGCAGCGGGGTGCGGCGCGAGGCGAGCAGGGCGATCAGCAGCACGCCGGCCGACCAGCCGAGGCCGCCGAGCAGCGTCGCCGCGGTGTCGACGGTGAAGCCGACCGCCGCCTTCGCGTCGATGAGGTTGCCGATCTTGTCGGGCAGCAGCCCGCCGATGTCCCCGATGTCCCCGAGTCCGGGGATGTTGACGCCGCCGCCCCCGCCTCCGCCGCCCGGCAGCTTGTCCAGCCCCAGTGAGCCGCCGTCGATCGTGATGACATCGTGTCCTGCCCAGGCGAGCCCGCCCAGCGTCGCCACGAACAGCGCGACCACCGCGCCCGCACGGGCGAGGAGTTCGGCCGGTTCGACCACAACTCCCGCCGTACGCAAGGACCTCAGGAAGAACCAGGACAACAGCAGCGCCCCGACCAGGCTCACCCCCAGCGGGGTGATCGTGACGGCCGTGTGCGCCTCCGCGCCTTTCAGCCCGAACGCGGACACATCTCCGGACGGCGTGACCGAACCGCCCGCCCCGAGCGCCACCACCGCCGCGGTCATCGGCCCGAGCGAGGCCGACGCGTCCGCGCCCAGCAGGTGCAGACCGAGCGCGGCCGTGCCCGCCATTCCTATCAACGCCCAGCTCACGGAGGCGATCGCGGACAGCGCGACATCCCCCCACGGCACCTTGGCGCCGCTCCGTACGGTCTCGACACTCGACGACACGCTCATGGCAGACCCCCCGATCCGCGACACGGCACGGCCACCGCGCCTGTCCCCCTCGCGTGGATTACCACTCTCCGGGTCGGTTTCAACCCCGTCAACGGAACCATCCGATGCGCACCGGCGTGGTCTTCACAAGGCCCGACTTTCGGTCAGGGGGGCGAGCCTGAAATAGTTCCCGACGATGTTCGACATCCCTAGACTCCCTGTGATGGGGGCAACTCGGGGGACTACTCATGGGGCATGGAGTGCCTGAACTCGTACTGGAATTGAATGGACGTACCTGGACGCTCGATCCGTCCAGGCCGTACGCCCTCGGACGCGATCCGCAGGGCGACATCGTGATCGACGACGCCAGGGTGTCCTGGCGTCACGCCACGATCAGCTGGAACGGCCGCAGTTGGGTCATCGACGACCACGGCAGCACCAACGGCACGTTCGTGCAGGGGCAGCGGATCCATCAGATGGAGGTCGGGCCGGGCGCCGCCGTGCACCTCGGCAACGCGACCGACGGCCCACTGGTGACCGTGAGCGGGGCGGCGGCCGCCGTCGCCCAGCCCCAGCAGCAGCCGTACGCCGCCCAGGGCGCGGGCCCCGGCTGGGCGCAGCAGGCGCCGCCGCAGCAGCAGGCGCCGCAGGCCGGCTGGCCGCAGCAGTCCGCGTCCCAGCAGGGCGCGGCGCAGGTTCCGGCGCAGCAGGGTCCCGGTGGTGGCGCGGGGGCGCCGCCGGTCTACGGCGACCGCAGTCCGACCACGTTCCACCAGTTCTCGCTCGGCCGCGTCATGCGCATCGGCCGTGCGCTGGAGAACGAACTGGTCGTCTCGGACCTGCAGGTCTCCCGCCACCACGCCGAGTTCCACGCGACGCCGGACGGCCGCTTCGAGATCCGCGACCTCGGCTCGCACAACGGCACCTACGTCAACGGCCAGCCGATCGCCAAGGGCGGCTCGCAGCTCCTCGGCCCGAACGACATCGTCGGCGTCGGCCACTCGACCTTCCGCCTGGTGGGCGACCGCCTCGAGGAGTTCGTCGACACCGGTGAGGTCTCCTTCTCGGCCCGCCACCTGACCGTCACGGTCGACGGCGGCAAGCAGATCCTGAAGGACGTCTCCTTCGGCGTCCCGGAGAAGTCGCTGATCGCGGTCATCGGCCCGTCCGGATCCGGAAAGTCGACCCTGCTCAAGGCGCTCACCGGCTACCGGCCCGCCAACCAGGGCGACGTCCTCTACGACAACCGGAACCTCTACAAGCAGTTCGCCGAGCTGCGCCAGCGCATCGGTCTGGTCCCGCAGGACGACATCCTGCACAAGGAGCTGACCGTCAAGAAGGCCCTCAAGTACGCGGCCAAGCTCCGCTTCCCGGCCGACACCACCGGCGCCGAGCGCGAGGCCCGTATCGACGAGGTGCTGCGCGAGCTGAAGCTGGACATCCACAAGGAGAAGAAGGTCACCTCCCTCTCCGGCGGCCAGCGCAAGCGCGTCTCGGTGGCCCTGGAGCTGCTCACCAAGCCGTCGCTGATCTTCCTGGACGAGCCCACCTCGGGCCTCGACCCGGGCATGGACCGCGACGTCATGCAGCTGCTGCGCGGCCTCGCCGACGACGGCCGCACGGTCCTCGTCGTCACCCACTCCGTGGCCGAGCTGGCGATCTGCGACAAGCTCCTGGTGATGGCGCCCGGCGGCTCGGTGGCCTACTTCGGCCCGCCGGAGGAGGCGCTGAACTTCTTCGGCTACGACACCTGGGCCGACGTCTTCTCCGCCTTCGAGAACTACCGCGACTACGACTGGGCGGGCCGCTGGAAGGGCTCGCAGCACTACCAGATGTACGCCGCGGACATCGACGCCGTTGCGCCGCAGTCCGTACAGATGCCGCCGATGCAGGCGATGAAGCCGCCGAAGCCGCAGGGCTGGATGTCGCAGTTCGTCACGCTGGTGCGCCGCTACGTGTCGGTCATCGCCTCGGACAAGGGCTTCCTGGCGCTGACGGTGATCCTGCCGCTCGTCCTCGGCGCGGTGAGCCTGCTCATCGACTCCGGCAAGGGCCTGCTGCCGAACCCGATGATCAACCGGGCCACCGGCCAGCCCGTCCCGAACGGCACGGCCACCACCGTCCTGCTGATCCTCGCGGTGGGCGCCTGCTTCGCCGGCGCCGCGAACTCCGTCCGTGAGCTGATCAAGGAACGGGTCATCTACGAGCGCGAACGCGCGACCGGCCTGTCGCGCTCGGCCTACCTGATGTCCAAGGTCTTCGTGCTCGGCGTGGTCACGATCCTGCAGGGCCTGATGGTCGGCGTCATCGGCTTCGCCAGCCGCGACATCCCGAAGGAGGGGCTCGTCCTCGGCAACGCCACGCTGCTCGAGCTCACCATCCCGATCATGGGCCTGGGCTTCACCTCGATGATGTTCGGCCTGATCATCTCGTCGCTGGTGAAGACGGCCGAGAAGACCATGCCGCTGCTGGTCATGTTCGCGATCATCCAGGTCGTGTTCACCGGCTGCCTCTTCGCCCTGAACGGCTCGATCGGCGCCAACCAGATCTCGTACCTGATGCCGTCCCGCTGGGCGGTGGCCGCGGCCGGCGCCACGCTGGACTTCAACAAGATCAGTCCGCCCGGCAAGGGCAAGAGCAACGACCCGCTGTGGGAGCACACGGTCGGTGCCTGGGGCATGGACATGCTCGCCCTGATCGTCCTGGGCGTCATCTGCGGCTTCTTCGTGGCGCGCTTCCTGCGCCGCCACGAGCCGGAGGTCATGCGCAAGTAGTCGCACTCCAGTGACGTGCGAAGGGCGGCACCCGTACGGGGTGCCGCCCTTCGGCGTTCACGTGAAGAGGTCCGCGCCGACCTCAGTACGCGCTGTTGACGTTGTCGATCGAGCCGTACTTGTCGGCCGCGTAGTTGGCGGCGGCGGTGATGTTGGCGACCGGGTCGTAGATGTTCCACGACGTGCCGTTCACGTGGTACGCGGAGAAGGTCGGCGGGATCACCTGGAGCAGGCCCTTGGACGGGACGCCGTTGATGGCGTTGATGTCCCAGCCGTTGATCGCGTTCGGGTTGCCGGACGACTCCCGCATGATGTTGCGGTACAGGCCGTTGTAGCTGCCCGGGATGCCCTTCTTGTGCATGATGTCGAGGGCGTGGTTGATCCAGCCGTTGAGGTTGTTCGCGTAGAGCTTCGGCGCGGCCTTCTTGATCGTGGGCCGGTGCGCGGAGCGGCTCGCGGCGGCCTTGGCCTTGCGCGCGGCCTCGGCCTTCTTGGCGGCGGCAGCGGCGGCCGCCTTCTTCTTCGCCAGGGCCTTCTTCGCGGCGGCCTCGGCGGCCGCCTTCTTCTTGGCGGCGGCCTGCTTCGCGACGGCCTCGGCCTTCAGGTGCTGGGCGGCGAGCTGGTCGGTGACGCTGGCCTTCACGTCCTTGATGGGCTTGTTGCTGTACTCCACCTTGGCCGTGGAGACGGCGGCCTCGTTCGTGGTCGTGTCGGCGCTGCTCGGGACTGCGGAGAACGCGAGGGCCGCGGCACCGAGGGAGGCGACACCGGCTATCGCGATCTTCTGGTGGCGGTTGAGCTGGCGACTGAGTCGGCGAATCTGGATGTTCTTGGGCATAGCAGACGGACCTCTTCGAATAGCGCGGAGGTCGCTTCGAGCCGGCGGGGGGCATGGGGCCCGTCCCGCACAAAAGCCGCGGCGGGAAACCGCGGCGCCGAGCGACGGGAGCAATTCTTAGCGGCCGCAAAATGCGGAGGCAAAGATGTGACGTACGATCCTGGATAGTGGATCAGGGATGGGCAAAACGGGGCAGACTGGACCGTCTGCCCCGCTCAAATAGGGACGCTGTATCTCCTACCGGGCTTCGTACGTGATGTGGACCCTATGCGCGGGCTCACATCAGGGGCGTAACAGTCTCACCGGCAGTTGCTGGCGCAATGCGCACTGTGAGGGCCCTCCTCCGGCAGGATGAGGTGGACGTCGCCGAACTCGTGCCACAGGTAGAGCCCGCGCAGCGCCGCGTCGTAGCTGCGGTCGACCGCGGTCCGCCCGGCGATCGCCTCCAGCATCAGCAGGTGGGAGGCCTCCGGCTCGTGCAGCCCGGTCAGCAGCCCGTCCACCACCCGCACCCCGCGCTCGGGGGTGACCACGAGGTCCGTCCAGCCCGCACGCGCGCGTACGGTCCCGTCGGGCCCGGCGGCCGACTCCACGGCGCGCACCGCGGTCGTCCCGACGGCGACGACCCGGCGGCCGGCGGCCTTCGCGGCGTTGATCAGCCGCGCCGACGCCTCCGGCACCGAGAACCGCTCCGGATACGGCGGCTCGTGCGACTCCATCGACGCCACCCCGGTGTGCAGCGTCACCGGCGCGAACTGCACACCCCGGCTCACCAGCTCCACCACCAGCCGCTCGGTGAAGGGCCGCGCGGCACTCGGCATCTCCGCACTGCCCGTCCCGTCGCGGGAGGGGAGCGCGAACACCGTCTGGTAGACGGACAGCGGCTGGTCCCGCTCCGTGTAGGAGTAGCGGATGGGCCGCCCGTGCTCCCGCAGCATCCCGAGCACCTCCGCCCCGCACACGCGTGCCCACCACAGGCGGTCCGCATGCACGCTCAGCGGCTCCTCCAGGACCAGCCGCACACCCCCGGGCAGCCGCACCTCCGTACCCGCGGGCCCGCCCGCACGCGCGCGCGTGGTTCCCCTCCCGTCGGGGTCCCGCAGCTCGACCGCCCACCGCCCGTCGTCGCCGCGCGTGGAGAAGTGCACCACCACGCGCTCGTGCCCGACCCACCCGTCCGCCGCGGCGGCCAGCGTGGGCGAGGTGTTCACCACGAGCAGATCCCCGGCCCGCAGCAGCCGCGGCAGCTCCCTGAAGGTGTGGTGCGACACCTCGGTGCCGCGCGACACGAGCAGCCGTACGGCGTCCCGGCCCGGTCCGGCTCCGCGCTGCTCGACCGGGATCCGCGCCGACAGCTCCTCCGGAACCCGCACCGCCACCGTCATCGCTGTCCCTCCAGCAGCGCCGGGGCGGCATAGCGGCCGCTCGCCGGACGCTCGTCCAGCAGCCTCAGGAAGCCCGGCACCACGCGCGCGGGCGCCGGCCGTGGATCCCCGTCGTCCGGTACGGCCGCCGCGTACAGGTCGGTGGCCATGTCGCCCGGGTCGACAGCCCAGACCCGCAGCCCCGGCTCCTCCGCGGCGAGCACCGCGGCGAGATGGTCCAGGGCCGCCTTCGACGCCCCGTATCCACCCCAGGTCTCGTAGGCCTCGGCGGCCGCGTCAGAACTGACCGCGATCACCGTGCCCGCCCCGGACGCGCGCAGCAGCGGCAGCGCCTCCTGGACCAGGCCCAGCGCGGCCACCACGTTCACCTCCAGCGCCCGCCGCAGCCCGTCCGGATCGAGCGCCTCCAGCCGTACGAGCGGCTCGGCGCCCAGCGCGCTCGCGTTGCTCACCAGCAGATCGAGCCCGCCCAGCTCCCGGGCGGCCGCCACCAGCGCGGCCCGGTGACCGGCGTCCGTGACGTCCCCGGGCAGGGCCGTCACGCGCCTGCCGTGCTTCTCGAGCAGAGCTGCCGTCTCCTGGAGCACCGCGGCCGTCCTGGCGTCGAGCACCAGGTCCCAGCCGCGCGCGGCCAGCGCCTCGGCGAGCGCCCGCCCCAGCCCCTTCGAGGCCCCCGTGATGATCGCTACCGGCATGACACGTCCCCTCGTCCCACCCGCCTCCGGATCGGCGGTGATCCCAACGTAGGAACCGAGCCGCCCGCCGCGCCTCGGACGCGGGCCGCAACATGCCGGGGCCCTTCGCCCTAAGCCGCAGGTCCGGGGGGCCGGGCCTAGGCCGGAGGACCTAGGCCCACCGGAGCAGTCCGGGCCGTCACAGGTCCGATCCGCGCTGTCACACCCCGCCGGTACCTTGAGGACATGAGTCAAGGACCCCGGTCGGGCCTGGCCGCGGTGAGCTCCGCGCTGCTGGCCATGAGCAGGCATCTCGAGGTGCGCGACGTCCTCAAGACGATCGTCGCCTCGGCCCGCGAGCTGCTCGGCGCGCAGTACGCCGCCCTCGGGGTCCCCGACGACCACGGCGGCTTCGCCCAGTTCGTGGTGGACGGCGTCAGCGACGCCCAGTGGAAGGCCATCGGCCCGCTCCCGCGCCAGCACGGCATCCTCGCGTCGATGCTCCGGGAGGCGAAGACCGAGCGCCTCGCCGACGTCCGCAAGGACCCCCGCTTCGAGGGCTGGCCCTCCGCCCACCCCGACATGTCCGACTTCCTGGGCCTGCCCATCAAGGACGGCGACGAGGTCATCGGCGCCCTCTTCCTCGCCAACAAGAACTGCCCCAAGCCCGAGGGCAGCTGCGGCTTCACCCAGGACGACGAGGAACTCCTGTCGATCCTCGCCCAGCACGCGGCGATCGCCCTCACCAACGCGCGCCTGTACGAGCGCAGCCGCGAGCTGACCATCGCCGAGGAGCGCTCTCGCCTCGCCCACGAACTGCACGACGCGGTCAGCCAGAAGCTCTTCTCCCTGCGCCTGACCGCCCAGGCCGCCGCCGCCCTCGTCGACCGCGACCCGTCCCGCGCCAAGGGCGAGCTGCAGCAGGTCGCCGTCCTCGCCGCCGAGGCGGCGGACGAGCTGCGCGCCGCGGTCGTGGAGCTGCGCCCCGCGGCCCTCGACGAGGACGGCCTGGTCGCCACCCTGCGCACCCAGATCCAGGTGCTCGACCGCGCCCACAGCGCGCGCGTGACCTTCGACAGCTGCGGCGTGCGGGCCCTGCCCTCCGCCCAGGAGGAGGCCCTGCTGCGCGTCGCCCAGGAGGCCCTGCACAACGCCCTGCGGCACTCCGGCGCCGAGCGCGTGGACGTCACCCTGGCCCGGCGCGGCAGCGCCGCGGTCCTGCGCGTGGCGGACGACGGCGGCGGCTTCGACCCGAAGGCGATACGGCGCGCGGGACGCCACCTGGGCCTGGTGTCCATGCGCGACCGCGCGAGCGGCGTCGGCGGCACGCTGACGGTGGAGTCGGCGCCCGGAAAGGGCACCACGGTCGAGATGGAGGTCCCCGGTGGCTGACGCAATCAAGGTGCTGCTCGTCGACGACCACCAGGTGGTCCGCCGCGGCCTGCGCACCTTCCTGGAGGTGCAGGACGACATCGAGGTCGTGGGCGAGGCGGCCGACGGCGCCGAAGGAGTCGCCCGCGCCGAGGAGTTGCAGCCCGACGTCGTCCTGATGGACGTCAAGATGCCGGGTATGGACGGCGTGGACGCCCTGCGCAAGCTCCGCGAGCTGGACAACCCCGCGCGCGTGCTGATCGTCACCAGCTTCACCGAGCAGCGCACGGTGGTCCCGGCCCTGCGCGCGGGCGCCGCCGGCTACGTCTACAAGGACGTGGACCCGGACGCCCTCGCCGGCGCCATCCGCTCCGTGCACGCCGGGCACATCCTGCTCCAGCCGGAGGTCGCGGGCGCCCTCCTGTCACAGGAGGAGGCCAACTCGGGCCAGGGCAGAGGCGGTTCGCTCACGGAGCGGGAGCGTGAGGTCCTCGGCCTGATAGCGGACGGCCGCTCCAACCGCGAGATCGCGCGCGCCCTCGTGCTGTCCGAGAAGACCGTCAAGACGCACGTCTCGAACATCCTCATGAAGCTCGACCTCGCCGACCGCACCCAGGCCGCACTCTGGGCCGTGCGCCACGGCGTGACCGGCTGAGACGCGCCGTGCGCGCCGGTGCTCCCGGCGGCAACACGGATGGTTGCACTCCGGGCTGAGATTCATACTGTCGTGGGAATGGCCCCCGGATGGCGCATCCTCTGTGGATCTCCGCCGTTCTCCAGTGCGTGCTGCGGCGAACGTCGCGGCAGTCGCTAGGGAGGGCTCAGAAAGTGAAGAACCTGAAGAAGGCAGCGGCCGTGACGATGGTGGCCGGTGGACTGATCGCCGCCGGCGCCGGCATGGCCTCCGCCACCGACGCCCACGCCGACGGCACCGCCGCGGGCTCGCCCGGTGTCATCTCGGGCAACCTCATCCAGGCCCCGGTCCACATCCCGGTGAACGCCGTGGGCAACAGCGTGAACGTCGTCGGCGTCCTGAACCCCGCCTTCGGCAACCTGGGCGTCAACCGCTGACCCCCTCCACACCGACGCGGTGACCACCGGCCTCCCGGCAACCGGGAGGCCGGTCATTTCTTGCTTCAGCCCAGTCCAGCCACCCCAGCCCGTCCG
>NZ_JBHVGU010000047.1:0-6723 GCF_042800575.1 Streptomyces sp. NPDC057616 | reverse complement strand
TCCCTCCCCCGCCCCCCCTCCTTCCGTCTTTCGTCCCCACCCCCCCGAGGCCGTACAGGCCGAAACGGAGGTCTGGGGGCGGAGCCCCCAGGCACGGCACCACGAACCGCCTGCGCCGAAGAAACCGACGCTCACCGCACCCCCCGCTCCCGCTCCTCCACAACGGAGTTGTACGCCGCGACCTGAGCCCGCCGTCCCACCCGCTCCACCGGCCGCAGGGCCTCCGCCCGGGCCGCCATCTCGGCGGAGCTCACCGCGCCTCCGTGTCCGTTCTCCCCGGCGAGCGAGACCAGCAGCCCGATCCGCTGCGCCAGCTCCAGCACCCGCACCGCCCGCGGCGGATACCCCGGAGCCAGCACGTCCTGCCCCCGCCCCCGCTCGGCCCGCGCCCGGTAGGCGTCGATCGCGGCCTCCGCCACCGGCCCCGACGCGGCGACGTCCAGCCGCGACAGCACCTCCGTGGCCCTCTGCAGCGCCTCCGCCAGCTCCCGCTCGGCCTCGCCCAGCGAGGGCACGTCGGCCGGCGGCGCGTCCCGCACCGGCAGGCAGTGCCAGACGACCTCGACATGGACATCACCGTCGGGCCCGGCCTCGTAGACCTCGGGCACCAGCCCGAGGGCGGCGCCGTAGCAGACGACCGCCTCCTCGGACTCCATCGCCCGCGCGTTGAACTCCGGCGGGCCGCTCAGCCCCAGCGGATGTCCCGGCGCCGGCAGCGCGAGCCGCAGGCCGGTCACCCCGAGCGAGCGCAGCCGCCCGAGCGCGAGCGTGAGCCCGACCGGCCCCGACTCGCCGGGCAGCCCCTCCATCCGGTGCACGGCGTCGTCGCCGACGATGGCGACCACGGCGTCGTCGGGTGAGACAAGTCCGGCCAAAAGGGCGTTTCCCCATGCCGCAAGGCGTCCTGAACGCGGTTCCGAGAGCATGTCTCCACCCTAAGGACCGGACCGATGGAATGGTCGGCCCGGCCGGTGGCGTAGATTTCGTCGAGGGCAGCGCCCACAACGCGCACGCACAGCCGAGACGCCGAGACGGTCACACTGCAAGGGGAGACAACGCGCTCATGAGCGATGTTCTGGAGCTTCAGGACGTATCCGTGGTCCGGGAGGGCCGGGCTCTGGTGGACCAGGTCTCCTGGTCGGTCAAGGAGGGCGAGCGCTGGGTCATCCTCGGACCCAACGGCGCCGGCAAGACCACCCTCCTCAACGTCGCGTCCAGCTACCTCTACCCCAGCAACGGCACCGCGACCATCCTCGGCGAGACCCTCGGCAGGCCCGGCACCGACGTCTTCGAGCTGCGCCCGCGCATCGGCATGGCCGGCATCGCCATGGCCGACAAGCTCCCCAAGCGCCAGACCGTCCTGCAGACCGTGCTGACCGCCGCGTACGGCATGACGGCCGGCTGGCAGGAGGAGTACGAGGACGTCGACGAGCAGCGCGCCCGCGCCTTCCTCGACCGCCTCGGCATGACCGAGTACGTGGACCGCAGGTTCGGCACCCTGTCCGAGGGCGAGCGCAAGCGCACCCTCATCGCCCGCGCCCTGATGACGGACCCCGAGCTGCTCCTGCTCGACGAGCCCGCCGCCGGCCTCGACCTCGGCGGCCGCGAGGACCTGGTCCGCCGCCTCGGCCGCCTCGCCCGCGACCCGATCGCCCCCTCGATGATCATGGTCACCCACCACGTCGAGGAGATCGCCCCCGGCTTCACCCACGTCCTGATGATCCGTCAGGGCAGGGTGCTCGCCGCCGGCCCGCTGGAGCTCGAACTCACCTCCCGCAACCTCTCCCTCTGCTTCGGCCTCCCGCTCGTCGTCGAACAGGTGGGCGACCGCTGGACCGCGCAGGGCCTGCCGCTGTCCTGACGGCTGTCCCGACTGTGTGAAGTACCCGCGAAAACAAGGGCAAGAAGCCCCTTCCCGCCGCATCGCGCCCTGTCGGAGGCGGGACCCGCGGTCCTACCATGACGACGTGAACGACATCGACGCATGGGTGTGGTGGCTCGTCGGCGCGGCTGCGCTCGGAATCCCCCTCGTGGTCACGGCGATGCCGGAGTTCGGCATGCTCGCGGTGGGCGCCGTCGCCGCCGCGGTCACGGCCGGCCTCGGCTTCGGCGCCGTGGCCCAGGTGATCGCCTTCGGCGTCGTCTCGGTCGCCCTCATCGCCGTCGTGCGGCCCATCGCGGCCAGGCACAGCGCGCAACGCCCCCAACTCGCCACAGGGGTCGAGGCGTTGAAGGGGAAGCAGGCCGTCGTCCTGGAGCGCGTCGACGGCTCCGGAGGCCGGATCAAGCTGGCCGGCGAGATCTGGTCCGCACGTTCGCTCGACGCCGACAGCGCCTACGAGGTGGGCCAGGAAGTCGACGTCGTGGAGATCGAAGGAGCCACCGCGATCGTCATCTGACCTCGCAGGACTCAACTGAACGGAACAGCCCCCGAGTTGTGCGACGGTCTGACAGACTCGACCAGCAAGATCTTCAACAGCCCATAAGATCTTCCGAAAGCGCCGAGGCGGAGAAGGGTACGGGGAACGACGATGGAACCGGTCATCATCGTCCTGATCATTCTGGTGGTGTTGGTCTTCATCGCCCTGATCAGGACGATCCAAGTCATCCCGCAGGCCAGCGCCGCCATCGTCGAGCGCTTCGGCCGCTACACGCGGACTCTCAACGCGGGCCTCAACATCGTCGTCCCGTTCATCGACACGATCCGCAACCGCATCGACCTGCGTGAGCAGGTCGTGCCGTTCCCGCCGCAGCCGGTGATCACCCAGGACAACCTGGTCGTCAACATCGACACGGTCATCTACTACCAGGTGACCGACGCCCGCGCCGCCACGTACGAGGTCGCCAGCTACATCCAGGCGATCGAGCAGCTCACCGTCACCACGCTCCGCAACATCATCGGTGGCATGGACCTCGAGCGGACCCTGACCTCCCGCGAGGAGATCAACGCGGCCCTGCGCGGCGTCCTCGACGAGGCCACCGGCAAGTGGGGCATCCGCGTCAACCGCGTCGAGCTCAAGGCGATCGAACCGCCCACCTCCATCCAGGACTCGATGGAGAAGCAGATGCGCGCCGACCGTGACAAGCGCGCCGCGATCCTCACCGCCGAAGGTACGCGCCAGGCCGCCATCCTCACCGCCGAGGGTGAGAAGCAGTCCCAGATCCTGCGCGCCGAAGGTGAGGCGAAGGCCGCGGCCCTGCGCGCCGAGGGCGAGGCCCAGGCGATCCGCACCGTCTTCGAGTCGATCCACGCCGGCGACCCCGACCAGAAGCTGCTCAGCTACCAGTACCTCCAGATGCTGCCGAAGATCGCCGAGGGTGACGCCAACAAGCTCTGGATCGTGCCCAGCGAGATCGGCGACGCGCTCAAGGGTCTGTCCGGCGCCATGGGCAACTTCGGCCTCGGCGGCATGCCGGGCGGCGGCGCCCCCGCCCCCGAGAAGGCGGCGGAACGCCGCGAGAAGCCGTCCATAGACTGAGGCACAACAGGCACAACGACAGTGGGGCCCGCCTTCACCAGGAAGGCGGGCCCCGAGTTCTGTCAGGGGCTCGGGGAGCTGCGCGACCAGCCACAGCACATCCGCACCCGTAGTACGACGTGCAGCTATGTCAGGCGGCGTCCCGTGCAAGCCAGGCCGGCAGCGCCCGAAACTCCTCCGCCCCCAGCGTCAGCAGCATCGCATCCTGCGGAGTCGGCTCGAACGGCTCCCGCAGCAGCGGCATCCCCGCCTGCTCCGGAGTCCGGTCGGCCTTGCGGTGATTGTCCTCCGCGCACGAGGCGACCGTGTTGAGCCACGAGTCCCGGCCACCCTGCGACCGCGGCACCACGTGGTCCACGGTCGTCGCCCGCCGGCCGCAGTACGCGCACCGGTGGCGGTCCCTGACCAGCACACCCCGCCTCGACCACGGCGCTTGTCTTCGGAACGGCACCTTCACGTACCTGCACAGCCGGATCACCCGGGGGGCGGGTATGTCGACCGCGGCTCCGCGCATGCGCAGCTCGGGGTGGGCCTGCTCGACGACGGCCTTGTCCTGCAGTACCAGAACGACGGCTCGGTTCAACGTCACCGTCGACAGCGGCTCGAAGCTCGCGTTCAGCACCAGCGTGTCCCGCATCCAGCCCACCTCCCATGCGCACCGGCCCACCCACTGGCGGGCTTGGATCAACTCTGGCCGGGCACGCCGAGATGGACAACGCAATAAAAAGTGCCCGCCCTCGATCACTTCCAAGACCGGGGGCGGGCAAACGTTCAATGAACGTCAGGCTTCCGCGGGCGCCTCGTACTCACCGATCAGCTGGGCACGCGCGATCGCGTGGAACCGCAGATTGAAGCCGACGAAGGCCGGACTGGCGTCCGCGTCCGGGCCGAGCTTCTCCTGGTCCACGGCGTACACCGTGAACACGTACCGGTGCGGCCCGTCCCCGGGGGGCGGGGCGGCGCCGCCGAAGTCCTTGGACCCGTAGTCGTTACGAGCCTGCACCGCACCCTCGGGCAGCCCCTCGAACTTGCCGGTGCCCGCGCCGACCGGAAGCTCGGTCACGGAAGCCGGGATGTCGAACAGCACCCAGTGCCAGAACCCGCTGCCCGTCGGGGCGTCGGGGTCGTAGCAGGTCACGGCGAAACTCTTGGTCTCCGCCGGGAACCCCTCCCACCGCAGCTGCGGCGAGGTGTTGCCGGCCGCGTAGACCTGAGCGTCCTTGAGCGTGGCGCCCTCCTGGACGTCCTCACTCGTCACCGTGAACGCCGGCACGGGCGGATGGAAGTCGTGGGGGAGCGGCCGCCGCTTGACCTCGGTCACCTCGGTACCTCCTGATCGATTACGGAATCAGCAGTTCCGAGCCTAGAACCAGTTCCGCTTGCTGCCGACCTCGGACAGCCACTGGTTGAGGTACGCCGCCCAGTCGGTCCCCTGGAAGTCGTGCTGGCCCACCTGGAAGGACCGGTAGGTGTCGCTGCCCTCGCTGAACAGGCCGGGCTTCTTGTCCATCTCCAGGATGACGTCCATGGCGTGCTCGTCGGCCACGAAGCTCAACTCGACCTGGTTGAGGCCCCGGTACTGCGACGGCGGGTGGAACTCGATCTCCTGGTAGAACGGCAGCTTCTGGCGCGTCCCCCGGATGTGGCCGCGCTCCATGTCCGCGTTCTTGAAGCGGAAGCCGAGCTGGATGAACGCGTCCAGGATCGCCTTCTGCGCCGGCAGCGGGTGCACGTTGATCGGGTCCAGGTCACCGGAGTCGATGGCACGGGCGATCGCCAGCTCGGTGGTCACACCGATGTTCATCCCGCGCAGCGCCTGGCCGTCGATCATCGTGACCGGCGTCTCCCACGGGATCTCGATCCCGAACGGCACGGCGTGCACGGCGCCCGCCTGGAGCTCGAAGGCGCCACCGAGCCGCACCTTCGTGAACTCGATGTTCTGCTTGTACTCCTCGTCGCCGCTCTCGACCTCGACCTTCGCCTGCAGCCCCACGGACAGGCCTTCGATCTCCTGGTTCACGGACCCGCCCTGGATCCGCACCTCGCCCTGGACGACGCCACCCGGAACGACGTTGACCTCGGTCAGCACCGTCTCGACCGAAGCCCCGCCGGCCCCCAGACTCGCGAGCAGCTTCTTGAACGCCATGACTCTCCCTTTACGTATGGATCCTTGATCCCTACAAACGCGATCCGGGTCCGCCCGGTTCCGCGCCCTCACCCTGGCAAGCAGACGAAGCCTTGACCAGCCCTTGGCTCCACCTGTCTGGACTAGGCTCGGGCCGCATGATCACGCCCCCGGACCGTACGCCACTCCCCAGGGAGTTCTTCGACCGCCCTGTCCTGGAAGTCGCCCCGGACCTCCTGGGCCGCATCCTCGTGCGTACGACCCCCGACGGTCCGGTCGCCCTGCGCCTCACGGAGGTCGAGGCCTACGACGGCCAGAACGACCCCGGCTCCCACGCCTATCGCGGCCCCACCGCCCGCAACGGAGTGATGTTCGGTCCGCCCGGTCACGTGTACGTCTACTTCACCTACGGCATGTGGTTCTGCATGAACCTCGTGTGCGGCCCCGAGGACCGCGCGAGCGCGGTCCTGCTCCGCGCAGGTGAGGTGCTCGAAGGTGTCGAGCAGGCGCGTAAACGTCGACTCTCGGCCCGAAACGACAAGGAACTGGCCAAAGGCCCTGCGCGCCTGGCCACCGCCCTGAACGTGGATCGTGCCCTGAACGGTACGGACGCATGCGCACAGGGGGAGACTCCTTTGCGCATCCTGACGGGCACTCCGATCGCGTCCGACCAGGTACTCAACGGTCCACGCACCGGGGTGTCCGGCGACGGAGCCGTGCACCCGTGGCGCTTCTGGGTCGCCAACGACCCGACGGTGAGCCCTTATCGGGCCCACGTCCCCAGGCGCCGCCGAAGTTGACGCACCCTTGGAAGGTGCGTAACGTAGCCCGAGCCGCTTGAACCGGGTACGGCGATCGCCAGCAGCCGGAAGTGGCCAAACCACTACCTACGGTCACCCTCAGCGAGGGCGAATTCGGCATGTCTGCATGCCTGAATTCAAACGCGCGGAACTCGATTATGAGTTGCAGAGGGAATCGGCTAACGTAGTGAATGTCGAAAGGCCCCGCCGACAGGGAATCAGGCCCGAAAGGATCTGATAGAGTCGGAAACACCGAAGGGAAGCGCCCGGAGGAAAGCCCGAGAGGGTGAGTACGAAGGAAGCGTCCGTTCCTTGAGAA
>NZ_JBHVGU010000046.1:0-73237 GCF_042800575.1 Streptomyces sp. NPDC057616 | reverse complement strand
CACCCAGATGACCGACCAGCTCGATCTGGCCGTCGAACAGCACGGCAAGGGCGACCTCGCCGCCCTCCTCGCCGGCGGCGACACCTGGACGGTCGCCGGCCGGCGCGCGTCCCGCTTGAGGAGTCTTTGAAAAGGGCTCGAGCCGGTCCTCCCACACTGGCCCTACCCAGCCCGGAACCCCCGGGCCGACGGGCGGAGGCCACAGATGACCGTCGAGCTGGTGGGCAGCGCCGCACACGCCCCGCACAGCCGCACATTCGCCGAACTGTATGCGCAGGCGCAGCAGTTCTACGCCCGGCAGATGCCGATCCTGGACGCACACGACACCGAGCGGTGGGCGGCCGCCTTCACCGCGGACGCCCTGCTCGAACTGCCCTTCCTCACCGGCCCGTTGCCGGCCCGCGACGCGCTCGCCCGCTACGTGCGGGCCGGCGCCGCCGCCCGCCGCCGGGCCGGTGAGCGCCTCACCCACTGGGTCGGCCTGCTCGACGTGCACCCCCGCCCCGACGGCACGCTGCACACCCGCTGCTCCGCCCTGGTGCACGCCACCCCCGCCGCGGCCGGCCGCCGCACGCTGGATGTGTGCGTCATGGAGGACGTGCTGGTGTGCGAGCCGGGCGGGGTGTGGCGGGCCGCGCACCGCCGGGTGGTCCGCGACGACCTGGCCTGACCGGGCGGGGTACAACACCGCTGCAGCGGAGCTGGAAGTTCCGCCCAGGGCCGGGGACTTGGGGCCGGGGGCGTGCCTAGAGTGGGCGGTGCACCATCACCTCCCTGTCCGCGCCCGTCTGCCGTCCCTGACGAGGGCGGGCGCGTCGACAGGACCCGGGCCGCCGCCCGTGCGCGGCGCGTGAAGGGGTCAGGGCAGGCCGGTGAACGAGGCGAGGACGTCGTCGAGTTCGTGGCCGTGCACGGTGAGCGACTGGGCCGGGACGGCCGCCGCGTCCAGCAGGGTGAGCAGCGCCCGCAGGCTCTCGAGGCCGGTGCCGGCCGGGATCTGCAGGGTGAGCGCCGCCGGGTCGCTGACGGCGTCGCCGCAGCCCGCCACCGGGCCGGCGGCGGCGACGGCGGCCGCCGCGGCGGCGAGCGCGGGCCCGTCGGCGAACCGCACCCGCACCACGCCCGCCGGTGCGGCGGCCTGCGCCCGGCCGGCGAGCAGGGCCCGGCCGGTGTCGGCCAGGGCGCCGAGCAGGATCAGCCGGGCCCGGGGCGAGAGACAGCCGGCGAGAGTATGGGCGAGGGCGCGGGCGCCCTCGCCGTCGGTGTCGGCGGCACGGGTCAGTGCGCGGCCCAGGGCGGCCGGCTGCGGCGTGCTGTCGGCCGCGTGCGTGTGCGTCACGGGCACTGCCCTCGCCTTCGCTGGGGTGTCGTCGTCCGGGCGCCGGGGGGACGGATGGCGCTCATGGCAGGACTCCTTGGGTGGGGGGATGCCGGCCACGGCGGGCGTACAGGGTCCCGGGGTGGCCGGGGGAACCGGCCGGTGGCGTAGGGCGGTTCGCCATGGCGTCGACGACCCGCCGGCCCGTGCCGGGCGGCGCCGCCCATCATCGCGCGCCGGCGCCGGCCGGCGGAACACCGATTCCCGTCAATGACCCACACCGGCTGCTTTTCACCACCGCCCGGAAAAAGAGGCGGCCGGGGGTTTGTCCCGAGTGTCGCGCCGGCATGTCACGTCCTGTCAACGGGACGGTGGAGGGGGGACGGCGGATATCGGAAAACTGTTTATTCCCGCGGGTCCTCGCGCGCACCGGAAAACCGCAGCAGCATTTCCTCGCGGCCGGCTCGTGCCGCGGTGGAGCGCGGGGAGCGCCCGCCCGGCCCACCCGGCGGGCCGATCGGGCCGATCCGCCGGGCGGGCCGGGCCCGCCGGGGTCAGGCGACCGAGGAGGCCACCTGCACGGGATGGGCGCCGTCCAGATCTCGCCCGGTGCGCCGCAGCACGATCGAGTCGGCGATCTCGCCGCTGCGGATCGCGATGTTGGACAGCAGCGACGACGTCAGGCCGTGGGTGTGCTCGGTGCCGCCCTGCAGATACACCCCGCACGACATCAGGTCGGAGGCGGTGATCAGGCGGTAGTCGCGCTCCACCCGGTGCCGGCCGGCCGCGTCGCGCAGGAAGTGCCGGTCGAAGTCGCCGAGCAGCCGGGCGGGGTCCACACCGTCGTAGCCGGTGGCGAACACCAGCGCGTCGACGGCGAGTTCCTCGGTGCGGTCGTCCAGCAGCGAGTGCAGGGCCACCCGCGTGACGCTGCCGCTCTGGTCGACGTCGGCGACCCGGGTCAGGTTGCGAAAGTGCAGCCGCGGCTCGCCGCCGCGCACCTGCTCGTCGTAGGAGCGCTGGTACAGCGCCCGGATGACGTCCGCGTCGACCACCGAGTAGTTGGTGTTGCGGTGGTAGCGCCAAAAGGAGTCGCGGGCCCGCTCGGTGCCGAAGTAGTACTCGTCGACCGCGCTGGGGTCGAACACCTGGTTGGCGAAGGGGGTGTCGTCGGCGACGGAGTAGCCGTAGGACGGGATGACCGCGCTGACCTGGGCGTGCGGCAGCGAGTCGTAGAGGAAGCGGGTGATCTCGGCCGCGCTCTGCCCGGCGCCGACCACCGCCACGCTCTGCAGCTCGGCGGGGTCCTTGGCCCGGAAGCGGGCCAAAAACTGCGAGCTGTGCCAGACCCGTTCGTCGCCCCGCACGCCGTCCGGCAGGCGCGGCACCAGGCCGGTGGAGATGACCACGTTGCGGGTGCTGACCACGCTGCGGCTGCCGTCCTGGCCGCGCACCTCGATCTGCAGCAGGTCGGGTGCGGCGCCGCCGTCCTCGCTGGCCGGCCGGATCGCGGTGACCTCGGCGCCGTAGGTGACCTTGTCGCCGAGGTGGGCGGCAGCCCATTCCAGGTACTGGTGGAATTCCTGCCGGGTCGGGAAGAAGTCCTGGTTGTTCACGAACTGCACCAGCCGGTCCGCGGCGTGCAGATAGGAGATGAAGCCGTACCGGGACGTCGGATTCCTGAAGGTCGCCAGGTCCTTCAGGAAGGAGATCTGCATCGTCGTCGAGGGCAGCAGCATGTTGCGGTGCCAGCCGAACGTGGGCTGCCGCTCGAAGAAGTGGGACGTGATCGGAGACTGCGGCGAGCTCGCCTCGTGTTCCTCCAGGGCGATCGCGAGCGACATGTTGGACGGGCCGAACCCGATGCCGACCACGTCGTAGATCCCTTGGCTGGGCCTACCCGTTGTGTCCATAGAAAATTCTCCCGCTTGCTTCTGGAAAACTCGACCGGTGGCTCGACAGACCGTCGTTGAGTGTTCTGCGGAAAGTGTCGGGAAAGCAACTCGAGGACGGCATGAAGGCGCTTTGACGACCGCACCGGATACCCGGTACCGGAATTCCGTGTCCCGTCGACGGGACGGGCGGTATGGTCGGCCCGGATTATCGATCCGTACCCGATTCATATTTTGCCGAGAGGGTGAATGCGGATGTTCGTGCCCAGTTTCTACCGCGCACCGGAGAGTTCGTGGATGGCGGAGTTGATCCGTGGTAATCCGCTGGCCCTCGCGGTCACCAGCGCGGGCCCCGACAGCGGCCCGTTCGCCACCCACCTGCCGGTGATCTTCGACCCGGAGGCCCCGGAACCCTCGGCGGCCCCGGACGGCCCGGACGGCCCGGACGGCTCGGAGGGCTCGGGGGGCCCGCTGGTGGGGGCCACCCTGCTGGGGCACATGAACCGGGCCAACCCGCACTGGGCGGCGCTGGAGTCGGGCGGGACGGTGCTGCTGACCTTCACCGGCCCGCACTCCTACGTCTCGCCCACCGTGTACGAGGTGACACCGGCCGCCCCGACCTGGAACTTCACCGCCGTCCACGTGCGGGGCGTGGTGGCCAAGCTGGAGACGATGGAGCAGACGCTGAGCGTGGTGCAGGCCACCGTGCGCGCCTTCGAGGACCGCTTCGGCACCGGCTGGGACATGACCGGCTCGCTGGAGTACTTCCGCAAGATCGCGCCGGCCGTGGGCGCCTTCCGGTTCACGGTGACCGGCGCCGAGGGCATGTTCAAGCTCAGCCAGGAACAGCCCGGCGAGGTCCGCGCCCGGGTGCAGGACTCCTTCGAGCACAGCGCCTGCACCTACCGGCGCGAGACCGCCGCGCTGATGAACCGCCTGCCGTAACCCCCCGCCGGCCACGGCCCCACGGCCCCTTCAGGCACCGGCCTCAGGCACCGACGGCCAGCGCCCGCCCGGCCGCCGGCGCGGGCCGGGCGTCCTGCGCCGCGGCGGGCCCGGCCGTGGGCAGGGCCGGCCGGAGCCTCAGCCCGGCGAACTCCGCCTGCGCCACCCGCTCCCGCTCCTCCAGCTCCGGCCGCTGCGCCGTCTGCTCAGGCTTCTCCAACTGTGCTGTCTGCGCCGGGTGTTCGGGCAGGATGGCGGCGTCCTCCTGCAGGGCGCCGGCGGCGGCGCGGTCCAGGGTGGTCGTCACCCACTGCTCGAAGTCGACGCCCAGCTGCTGCGCGGCCTGCTGCCAGCGCTGGAAACGGCTGCCGGGCAGCTCCAGACGGCAGTTGGGCTCGGCGGCGGCCGGCTGCTGCCCGCCGCGGCGCGCGGCGCGGATCGCGGTGCGCAGCTGCTTGGTGGACCACTGCCGTTGCTCGGCCCGGTCCAGCCACAGCTCCTGCTCCTGCACCGTCAGGGAGGCCAGCTCGGCGTGGTGCTGGAAACTCAAGCACGGCCGGCGCCGGGTGAGGTCGAACCGCCGGGAGACCCACGCGTAGTTGCGCAGCGTCTGGTACGACAGGCCCGCGGCGCGGATGCCGCGCTGGTAGCGGTCGGTGTAGTGGTCCTTGCCGTAGACCAGCCAGTCGCCCAGCCACCAGGAGGAGGAGTCCAGGACGTCGGCGAGCTGGCGGCCGGCCCGCTCCCACTCGTCGTAGGCCATCTTGGCCGGCATCTGCAGGCCCACCCGGGTCGTCAGCACCGGCGCCCGGCGCGGCCCGGTCCCCGCGGGGCGCGGCGGTGGCTGCGGGAGCGCGGCTGCCGGGCCGCCGTTCGGCGCTGCGGTTCGACCGGCCTGACGCATCATCATGCCTCCATGGAAGGGTCCACCAAACCGGCCAGAAGCCTCCCAGGGCGCTCTGGAGCACCACCGTAGCCGCACTCGAACGGCCATACGGCGCACCCGCCTACGGCCAGGCCGGCGGGCCGCGGGCCGTCCCGCCGCCGGGACACCCGGCCCGGGGCGAGCGGTGGTTTCCCGCCAGAAGCCGGCCCGGGCCGCCGGCGGCCCGGGCGGGGGAGCGGGGCAGGGGTGGTGGTCAGGCCACCGCCGCCGGCTGCTGGTCGTGGGCGGTGGACAGGGCGGTGGACAGGGCGGTGCGGAAGCGTTCCAGGAAGGTGTCCACCTCGGCGTCGGACACGGTCAGCGGCGGGGCGAGGCGGATGACGTCCGCGGCCACCGCGTTCACCAGCACCCCCGCCTCCTGGGCCGCCTGCTGCACGCGCTCGGCGCACGGGGCGGCCAGCGCGACGCCCACCAGCAGGCCGGCGCCGCGCACCTCGCGCACCAGCGGGTGCGGCGGCACCGCCAGCCCGTGCCGCAGCCGCCGCCCCGCCGCCCGCACCCGGTCGAGGAGGTGGCCGGCGTCGATGGTGTCCAGCACGGCCAGGGCGGCCGCGCACACCACCGGGTTGCCGCTGAAGGTGGAGCCGTGCGTGCCCGGCGTGAGCAGGCCGGCGGCCGGGCCGAAGGCGAGCGTGGCGCCGATGGGCAGCCCGCCGCCCAGCCCCTTGGCCAGGGTGACGACGTCGGCCTCGACGTGCTCGGCCTGGGCGGCGAACCAGTGGCCGGTGCGGCCGATGCCGGTCTGGATCTCGTCCAGCACCAGCAGGGCGCCGGCCGCCGTGGTGATCTCGCGGGCGGCGTGCAGGTAGCCGGGCGGCGGCACGATGACGCCGCTCTCGCCCTGCACCGGCTCCAGCATCACCAGCGCGGTGTCCCGGGTGACCGCCGCGCGCAGCGCTCCGGCGTCGCCGTAGGGCACGTGGCTCACCTCGCCCGGCAGCGGCCGAAACGGCTGCTGCTTGGCGGGCTGCCCGGTCAGGGCCAGGGCGCCCATGGTGCGGCCGTGGAAGCCGCCGGTGGCCGCGACCATGTGCCGCCGCCCGGTCAGCCGGCCGATCTTGAAGGCGGCCTCGTTGGCCTCCGCGCCGGAGTTGGAGAAGTACACCCGGCCCGGGCGGCCGGACAGCTGCAGCAGGCGTTCGGCCAGGCGCACGGTGGGCTCGGCGGTGAACAGGTTGGAGACGTGGCCCAGTCGGGCGGCCTGCTCGGTGATGGCCCGCACGACGGCGGGGTGGGCGTGGCCGAGCGCGTTGACGGCGATGCCGCCGACGAAGTCGAGGTAGCCGGTGCCCTCCGCGTCCCACACCCGGGTGCCTTGGCCGCGGACCAGGGGCAGGCGGGGGGTGGCGAAGGCGTGTGTCATCACCTCCTGCCAGCGCCGGGTCAACTCCGCATTGCCGCCCACGCCGTTGCTGCCGCCGGTGTGGTTGCCGGTGTGGTTGCCGTGCTTGTGCGCGGGGGTGGTCATGCCGTCTCCTCCAGGCCGCCGTCGTCGTCGGGCACGACCACGGTGCCGATGCGGTCGTCGGTGAACAGCTGCCGCAGGATGGAGTGCTCCACCCGGCCGTCGACGACGCGGGCGGTGCGCACCCCGTGCCGCACGGCGTGCAGGCAGGCCTCCATCTTGGGGATCATCCCCGCGGTCAATCGGGGCAGCAGCGCGGCCAGTTCGGTGGCGGTCAGCCGGGGCACGACGTCCTGGCTGTGCGGCCAGTTCGCGTACAGGCCGGGCACGTCGGTCAGGATCAGCAGGGCCTCGGCGCCGAGCGCGGCGGCCACGGCGGCGGCCGCGGTGTCGGCGTTGACGTTGAACACCCCGCCCTCGGCGGCGTCCTTGGCGTCGTGCGGGCGGGCGATGGAGGAGATGACGGGGATGCGGCCGTCGGCCAGCAGCGCCTCGACGATGCCCGCATCGACGTGGGCGACCTCGCCGACCCGGCCGATGTCCACCGGCCGGCCGTCCTTTTGGGCGTAGCGCTTGACGGCGGTCAGCAGGCGGGCGTCCTCGCCGGTCAGGCCGACCGCGTGCGGGCCGTGCGTGTTGAGCAGCCCGACCAGTTCCCGCTGCACCTGCCCGGCCAGCACCATCCGCACGACGTCCATGGTCTCGTCGGTGGTCACCCGCAGGCCGCTCTCGAAGCGGGACTCCAGGCCCAGGCGGCGCAGTTGGGCGCTGATCTGCGGGCCGCCGCCGTGCACCACCACCGGGTTCAGGCCGGCGTGGCGCAGATACAGGATGTCCATGGCGAAGGCGGCCTTGAGGTCGTCGTCGACCATGGCGTTGCCGCCGAACTTGATGACGACGGTCTTGCCGCGCATCCGCGCCAGCCAGGGCAGCGCCTCGATCAGGGCGCGCGCCTTGGGCAGCGTCCCGCCCCCGCCGGCCGGGTCGGTCCGGTCGGTCCGGTCGGGCGGCGGGGCGGGGGAGGGGACCGGGGAGGCGTTCATGAGGCGTACTCGCTGTTCTCGTGGACGTAGTCGGCGGTCAGGTCGTTGGTCCACACCACGGCGCTCTCACGGCCCGCGGCCAGGTCGGCGGTGATGCGGACCTCGCGGCCGGTCAGGTCCACCAGGGCGCGGTCCTCGCCCACCGAGCCGTTCTTGCACACCCACACGCCGTTGATGGCGACGCCGAGCCGGTCGGGTTCGAAGGCGGCCCGGGTGGTGCCGATCGCGGCCAGCACCCGGCCCCAGTTGGGGTCCTCGCCGTGCAGGGCGCACTTGAGGAGGTTGTTGCGGGCGACGGCGCGGCCCACCTCGACGGCGTCGTCCTCGCTGGCCGCGCCCATCACCTCGATGCGGATGTCCTTGCTCGCGCCCTCCGCGTCGCCGATCAGCTGCCGGGCCAGGTCGGCGCAGACCTGGCGGACGGCCTCGGCGAACTCCCCGTAGCCGGGGGTGATGCCGCAGGCGCCGGAGGCCAGCAGCAGCACGGTGTCGTTGGTGGACATGCAGCCGTCGGAGTCGATGCGGTCGAAGGTGACCCGGGTGGCGGCGCGCAGCGCCCGCTGCAGTACGTCGGCCTCGACGGCCGCGTCCGTGGTCAGCACGGCCAGCATGGTGGCCAGGCCGGGGGCGAGCATGCCGGCGCCCTTGGCCATGCCGCCCACGCTCCACCGGCCGCGGCCGGCGGTGGCCGTCTTGGGGACGGTGTCGGTGGTCATGATGGCGCGGGCCGCGTCCGGCCCGCCGTGCGCGGACAGGGCGGCGCCGGCCCGGGTGAGGCCGGCCAGCAGCCGCTGCATCGGCAGCGGCACGCCGATCAGGCCGGTGGAGCAGACGGCCACCTCGCCCATGTCGTGGCCCAGCAGACGGGCGGTGTGCTCGGCGGTGGTGCAGGTGTCCTGGTAGCCCTGCGGGCCGGTGCAGGCGTTGGCGCCGCCGGAGTTGAGGACGACGGCGCGGACTTGGCCGCCGGCCAGGACCTGCCGGGACCACTGCACGGGCGCGGCCTGCACCCGGTTGGCGGTGAACACGCCCGCGGCCGCCGCGCGCGGCCCGTGGTTGACGACGAGCGCCAGGTCCCGGGCGCCGTTGTCCTTGATGCCGGCGGCGATGCCCGCCGCGGTGAAGCCTCGTGCTGCGGTGACGCTCACGGTGCGACTCCGATCGTGGAAAGCCCCAGGGTCTCGGGCAGGCCGAGCGCGATGTTCATGCTCTGCACCGCGCCGCCCGCGGTGCCCTTGGTGAGGTTGTCGAGGGCGCTGATCGCGACGATCCGGCCGGTCGCCCGGTCCAGCGCCACCTGGATGTGCACGGCGTTGGAGCCGGTGACGGCCGCGGTGGTGGGCCACTGCCCCTCCGGCAGCAGCCGCACGAACGGCTCGTCGGCCAGCGCCTTGTCGTAGGCGGCGCGCACGTCGTGCGGGCCGGCGCCGGGCCGCGCGGGCACGGAGCAGGTGGCCAGGATGCCGCGCGGCATCGGCGCCAGCGTCGGGGTGAAGCACACACCGACACGGCATCCGGCGACCGCGCTGAGGTTTTGCACCATCTCCGGGATGTGCCGGTGCCCGCCGCCCACCCCGTAGGGCCGCATGGAGCCCATGACCTCCGCGCCCAGCAGGTCGGAGCGCAGGGTGCGGCCCGCGCCCGAGGTGCCGGAGGCGGCGACCACCACCGCCTCCGGCTCGGCCAGGCCGGCCGCGTAGGCGGGAAACAGCGCCAGCGAGACGGCGGTGGGGTAGCAGCCCGGCACCGCGATGCGCCGCGTACCGGCCAACACCGCGCGGGCGCCGGGCAGTTCGGGCAGCCCGTAGGGCCAGGTGCCGGCGTGCGGCGAGCCGTAGAAGCGGACCCAGTCGGCCGCATCGGCCAGCCGGAAGTCCGCGCCGCAGTCGACGACCAGGGTGTGCTCGCCCAGCTGCCGGGCCACGGCCGCCGAACGGCCGTGCGGCAGGGCCAGGAAGACCACGTCGTGGCCGGCCAGCGCGTCGGCGGTGGTGGCCTGCACCTCCCGCTCGGCCAGCGCCGTCAGATGCGGCTGCAGGCTGCCCAGCCGCGCCCCCGCGCTGGTGTGCCCGGTGAGGGCGCCGATGTCCACCTCGGGGTGCGCCAGAAGCAGGCGCAGGAGCTCGCCCCCCGCATAGCCGCTGGCTCCGGCCACGGCCGCTCGCACTGTCATGAACCCTCCTGGTCGGCAAAGCAGGTCGTCCTGGCAGGCCCCGCGCACCCCGGCCCGGCGCGGCGGGCGGCCCCGGCGGTGCGGGGCGGCAGCCGGCGGGGCGGCGGGGCGTCAGTTCGACGGGGCGGGGCAGAACTCGGCGTTCAGGGTGGCGAGCAGCTGCGACACTTCCCAGTCGCCGTTGTAGTTGAAGGTGAGCTGGTGGCGGCCGTCCTCGCTGAACGCGGACAGCGTCAGCGAGCCCACCACGCCCCCGTCGTGGTACCAGACACTGGTGTTGCAGCCCAGCGTCAGCAGCTCCACGCCCAGGCCGTAGGACGAGGCCGGGAAGTCGGGGTTGACCACGGTCGTCTTGAGCTCCTTGAGCTGCTGGGCGGGCAGCAGCCGGCCGCCCATCAGCGCCCCGTAGAACCGGTTGAGGTCGCCGGCGTTGGAGATGAGGTCGCCGTCGCCCCAGTTCTGCGAGCCGTTGACGTCGGTGACGTCGTCGATGCGGTCGGGGTCGGTGCCGTAGAACAGCTTGGAGTAGCCGCGGCTGCTGGGCCTGGGCACGGTGGTGGCGGTGCCGGGGTTGGACGTCGCCTTCAGCTTCAGCGGGTTGAGGATGCGCCGGCGCACCTCCGCCTCGTAGGAGGAGCCGCTGACCTTCTCCACGATCAGGGCGGACAGGATGTCGTTGGTGTGCGAGAAGGAGTGCCGGGCCCCGGGCGGGAACATCGGCGGGTGGGAGAAGGCCACCGCCAGGCGCTGGGCGGGGGTGAGGGTGTCGTAGCGGTGCTGCAGGAAGCCGTCGCCCAGCGTGTACTTCTCGTAGTACGCCGGGTCGGCGAGGTAGTCGTACAGGCCGCTGGTGTGGTTCAGCAGCTGCCGCACGGTGATCCGGCGGCCGTCGTTGCCGCTGCCCGTCACCACGCCCGGCAGGTACGTCTCCACCGGGTCGTCGAGGCTGAGCTTGTGCTCCGCCTCCATCTGCAGCAGCACCGTGGCCACGAACGTGTTGGTGATGCTGCCGGTGCGGAAGCGGTCCTCCGGGCTGCGCGGCGCGCCGGTGGTGCGATCGCCCACGCCCGCCGTCGTCCGCCACACCCCGGCCGCGTCCCGGGCCTCGGCGCTGACACCGGGCACCCCGGCCGCGACGGCCGCCTCGATCGCCGCCTGCGTGGCCTGGTGGCCGCCCGCCGCGCGGACGGGGCCGGCCGCCGCCGCGGGCGCGGTGAGCGCGCCGGCCGTCAGCGCCGCCGCGGCCAGGGCCACCAGGCGGGCCCTGCGTCTGGTCGGTGTCGTCATCGTTCGTTCCCCCTGAGGAATCGTCCGTACCTGGCTGATGTCGTACTTGTGCGGTTCGTCGGCGGCAGACTAGGTCACCCTTCTCGAACGCCGGTAGCTTGCGCAGCGAGCCGCCTCCGGGCGCCAAGTCGCCTGCGGATGAGCCGAGTTGGGTGTGTGCCGCGGTCCGGCTCGGGTGGTTCTCGGGCGGGTGTGCGGCGCTTTTCGAGTGATCCTCAGGCGCCGGTCGCGCGGCGGCCGAGGCGCGGCATCGTGGCACACGCGACCGGCCCGGTACAGGGGGCCGGCGGCCGCGCGCGGCCTCTCCCGGCGCCCCGGCGGGCCGCGGCCGGTGGAGCCTTGTAGCGCCGGTGCCGGCCTTCCTACGGTGACGTGGCATCGCCGGGACCGCCACCACCGCGGGTGTCCCGTCGACCGGACACCGGGCGTGTCCCGTCGACCGGACGCGGCGCCGGCCGGCGCCCGGTGCGCCCGGTGCGCCGTGCGCCGGGGCGCCCGGCGGCTTCCGGCGCATTTCCCGGACTCACCCCATGACGGACAAGGACGGTGCCAGGTGAGCACGAACCCCTTCGACGACGCGGACGGCCGCTTCTACGTGGTGGTCAACGACGAGGAGCAGCACTCCCTGTGGCCGGTGTTCGCCGAGGTGCCCGCCGGCTGGCGGGTGGTCTTCGGCGAGGCCGGCCGCGCGCAGTGCCTGGAGTACGTCGAGCAGCACTGGACCGACCTGCGGCCCAAGAGCCTGCAGGAGGCCATGGCCGACTGACGGCCGCCACGGCGCGGACGCGATCCGTGCGGCGCGGACGTGCTCCGTGCGGCGCGGAGGCGATCCGTGCGGCGCGGACGTGCTCCGTGCGGCGCCGGCCGGCCGCGCTGCCGGCCGGCCGGCGTCCGGAGCGAAACGACACATCGAGTGGGGAGTTGAGGGCTGTGACGGGGGCTGTGCGGACCGCGAGCAGGTACGCGACGAGGCCGGCGGACGGCGGGGGCGAGCAGGCGCAGCGCGAGGTGGTGCTGTCCTTCGTGGGCAGCCAGGCCACGGTGCAGAAGTCGGGGATGACGTTCCCGCAGAACCTGCCGGAGCGCTCCTGGGAGCAGATCGGCGCCAACCTGCGCGGCCTGGTGAACTCCTCCGCGTGGTGGCTGGCGGACTGGCTGATCTACGGCGAGGCCACCTACGGGTGGCGGCGCTACAAGGAGGCCATCGAGCGCACCGGGCTGGACTACCAGACCCTGCGCAACTACGCCTGGGTGGCCCGCCGCTTCGAGCAGCACCGCCGCCGCGACGGCCTCAGCTTCGCCCACCACGCCGAGGTGACCCGGCTGGCGCCGCCGGAGCAGGACTACTGGCTGCGCAAGGCCGAGCAGCACAAGTGGTCGCGCAACGAACTGCGCCGCGCGGTGCGCGCCCACCTGGCCGTGCAGAGCGACCCCGCCGACCCCGCCGCTCCTGCTGCGGCCGGCCCCGGCGCCGTCCAGGACCCGCCCCGGCCCGCCCCGCCGGGCGGCGAGCACGGCGCCGAACTGACCACGCTCACCATCGAGTTGTCCGCCGGGCAGCTGGCGCACCACGTCAGGGCGGCCGCCGCGCACGGCCTGCCGCTGGAGCGCTGGGTCGCCCAGGTCCTGGAAGGCGCCGGCCGGCCCGCACCCGGTCAGCCCGTCACCGGCCGGCCCGGCGTGTGAGCGCCGGACCCGTCCGAGCCGAACTGCCCTCACATCGGAGCCAGTTGATGATCCTTCAGGGAAAGCGGGTGGCGCTGCCCCCGGCGCCCGTCGTCCACCAGCAGTTCGAGACGCACGCGCGCACCGCCCCGGACGCGGTCGCCGTGGTGCACGCCGGCCGGCAGGTGACGTACGCCGAACTGGACGCGCACGCCAACCGGTTCGCGCACTTCCTGCGCGCCCGCGGGCACGGCCGGGGCGCGAAGGTCGGCGTCTGCCTGGACTACTCCGTCGAACTGCTGGTGGCCATCCTCGGCACGCTCAAGGCGGGCGCCGCCTACGTGCCCCTCGACCCCGCCTACCCGCCGGCCCGGCTGCAGCTGCTGCTGGGCCAGGTCCCCGGCCTGGCGCTGATCGCCGCCTCGGCGGCGACCGCCCCGATGGTCGAGGCCGCGCCCTGCGAGGTCGTCGACCTGGCCGGGCTGGACCTGCGGGCGCTGCCGGCCACCTCGCCCGGCGTCGCCGTGAGCGGCGAGGACCTGTGCTACGCCGTGTTCACCTCCGGCTCCACCGGCACCCCGAAACTCACCGCGGTGCGCCACGCCGGCTGGTTCAACCTGATGCACTGGCTGCGCCTGGAGTACGGCCTGGACGCCCGCTCGCACCACCTCGTGGTCAGCGCCTTCGGCTTCGACCTGTCCCAACGCGCCCTGATGACACCGCTGTTCTGCGGCGCCACCCAGCACCTGCTGGCCAGCCGCAACTTCGACGCGATGATGGCCTACCGCGCCCTGCGCGAGCACGACATCCGCGTCGTGCACTGCGCCTCCAGCACCCTGTACGTGCTGGTGGACTGGGAACTCGCGCGCGGCGGCGACGCGCTGGCCCGGCTGGACTACGTCCTGTTCGGCGGGGAGGCGCTCAAGAGCGAGCGCCTCGAGGAGTGGGCCCGCCGCCCGGGCCACGCCTGCACCCTGCTGCACCAGTACGGCGTCGCCGAGTGCACCGACGTCGCCACCTCCTACGACCTTTCCCGGCACTGGCGCGCCGGCGGCGACATCGCCCCCGTCGGCACGCCCGCCTACAACACCGACATCCACCTCCTGGACTCCCGGCTGCGGCCCGTCGGGCCGGGCCAGGACGGCGAGATCTGCATCGCCGGGGCCGGGGTGGGCGCCGGCTACCTGGGCGCCGCGGGCCCGGAGAACGCCAAGTTCACCGTCCTGGACGTCGACGGCGAGCCGGTGCGGCTGTACCGCACGGGCGATCGCGGCCGGATCGACGCAGGCGGCGACCTCGTCGTGGCCGGCCGGATGGACGCCCAGGTGAAGGTGCGCGGCATGCGCATCGACCCGGGTGACATCGAACGCGCGCTGGGCCGGCTGCCCGGCATCCGGGAGGCCGCCGTGGCCGTCACCCCCACCGCCGGCGGGGAGAGCGAGCTGACCGCCTTCCTGCTGCCCGCCACCGGCGCACCGGACGAGGACGCGGTCCGCGCCGGCCTGCTCGAGTCGCTGCCGCGCAACATGGTCCCGGCCCGGTTCGTGACCGTGGCGCACATTCCGCTCAGCCCGCACGGGAAGGTCGACCGCGCCGCCCTGGCCGCGACCGTGGCGACCGCACCACGCCGAACCACCCGAACCACCTGAACGACGCCGACGAAAGGGAAAGGGAAAATGCGATGACCGCCGACATCGTGCGCGCCATCTGGTGCCGGGAACTCGGCCGCGACGACATAGGCGTCGACGACGACTTCTTCGCCCTGGGCGGCCAGTCCGTCATCATGGTCGGAATTCAGGGCGCTTTCATCGAGGAATTGGGCGTCGAGGTTCCCATGGACCAGATGTTCCTCCACCCGACGGTGGCCCGCATCGCCGCCTACATCGACTCCCTGGCCGCCATGACCCCCTAGCAGAAGGCCGGTTGACCTCCGGGAAGGGCCGGTCGGCCGCCGTGCCGGTCCCGCCGGCGGGACACCGCCCACCCCGGTCCGTGCCGGCCGTGCACCGGTCGCCGATGGTGTTTCCGCCCGCGGAACGGGGCGGTTA
This sequence comes from Streptomyces sp. NPDC057616, assembly GCF_042800575.1. Taxonomy (NCBI): domain Bacteria; kingdom Bacillati; phylum Actinomycetota; class Actinomycetes; order Kitasatosporales; family Streptomycetaceae; genus Streptomyces; species Streptomyces sp. NPDC057616. Next base: position 58,515 of record NZ_JBHVGU010000046.1, on the reverse strand, counting down.
GCATCGGCATCAATCCGCCCGGCAGGGGCTGTTCCTGCTTTTCCCGCTGCGTCGCCAGCGTGTCCCGTCCGAGGGCTTTTCCGGCTGCAGCCGCGTTGCGTCAAAAAACTATCTGGTAAGAGAGGCGCGCCATGTACGACGTGATTGTCATCGGTGCCCGTTGTGCGGGTTCGCCGACCGCCATGCTGTTCGCGCGGCAGGGCTACCGGGTTCTGCTGCTGGAGAAGGCGACCTTCCCGCAGGACACGCTGTCCTCGCACTACATCCACATGCAGGGCATGGGCCTGCTGAGCCGGTGGGGGCTGCTGGACAAGCTCCGCGACGCCGGCTGCCGGCCCATCACCAAGCAGAGCTACCAGGGCCCCGGGGTGCGCATCGAGGGCTTCTCGCTGCCCGTCGACGGCCTGCGCCACACCTACGCGCCGCGCCGCTACGTGCTGGACCCGCTGCTGGCCGAGGGCGCCGTGGAGGCCGGCGTCGACTTCCGCCAGGGCTGCGCGGTCAAGGACCTGCTGTGGGAGGACGAGCGGGTCACCGGGGTGCGCTACAGCACGCCCGGCGGCACCGAGACCACCGAGCGGGCCCGCCTGGTGGTCGGCGCGGACGGCATGCGCTCGCTGGTGGCCCGCAAGACCGGCGCCCCCAACGTCATCGAGCACGCCCGGGTCAGCTGCACCTACTACAGCTACTGGGCGGGCGTGCCCTCGCACTTCGAGCTGTACGAGCGGCCCGGCCGGTGGATCGGCGTCATCCCCACCAACGACGACCTCACGCTGCTGATGACCTACTTCCCGCAGGACGAGTACCAGCAGGTCCGCAAGGGCGTCGAGCCCTTCTACCTCGACTCCTTCCGCAGCACCGCCCCCGAGCTGTACGAGCGGATGCGGGCCGGCGAGCGGGTCGAGCAGCTGTATGGCACCGGCCACCAGGAGAACTACTTCCGCAAGGCCTACGGGCCCGGCTGGGTGCTGGTGGGCGACGCGGTCAACCACAAGGACTCCATCACCGCCCGCGGCATCACCGAGGCGTTCGTGCAGGCCCACACCCTCACCGAGTACATCGGCGGGCAGCTGCACGACGAGCGGGCCCTGGCCGCCGCGCTGCGCCGCTACGAGAACAACCTCAGCGGCGAGGCCCTCAGCCACTACCAGGGCGCGCTCAACGTGGCCGAGCTCAAGCCTCAAGGACGCGTCGACATGCTGCAGAAGCTGGTCGGCCACCAGGAGCACATCGACCGCTACTTCTCGACGCTGTCGGGCGCCTGCTCCATCGACGACTTCTACAACGACGACCTGCTGACCCTGCTCGACTCAGCCGAGTGACGACCCGCTCCCGCGTGGCTTCGCCGATTTGGAGAAACAATGATCCCGTTGTCGTTCGCGCAGCGCCGGCTGTGGTTCGTGGACCGGTTCGAAGGCCCGTCGCCGACCTACAACGGCGCGTTCGCCCTGCGGCTGACCGGCGCCCTGGACGTGCCGGCCCTGCGAGCCGCGCTGCGTGACGTCGTCGACCGGCACGAGGTGCTGCGCACGGTCATCGTCGAGGACGGCGACGGCGTCCCGCACCAGCAGGTCCTGGCCGCCGAGGAGCGGCCGCTGGAGCTGCCGGTCGTCGACGTGCCGCCGCACAAGCGGGCGGCGGCCGTCGAGGCGGCGGCCACCGAGACCTTCGACCTGGCCGCCGACATCCCGGTGCGCGCCCTGCTGGTGCGCTGTGCCGCCCAGGACCACACCCTGGTCGTCGTCGCCCACCACATCGCCGTCGACGGCGAGTCCTTCGGGCCGCTGTTCCGCGACCTGACCACCGCCTACGCGGCCCGCAGCCAGGGCGGCGCCCCCACCTGGGAGCCGCTGCCGGTGCAGTACGCCGACTACACGCTGTGGCAGCGCGACCTGCTCGGCGACGAGGACGACCCCGACAGCCTGGCCGCCCGCCAACTGGCCTACTGGGGACGGGCGCTGGCCGACCTGCCGCAGCCGCTGGCGCTGCCCACCGACCGGCCCCGGCCGCGGGTGATGCGCCCGGACGGCGACCGCATCCCCTTCACCCTGGACGCCGACCTGCTGCAGGCCGTGGAGAAGCTGGCCACCCAGGAGGACACCACCGTCTCGATGGTGATGCACGCCGCGCTGGCGGTGCTGCTGCACCACCTGGGCTGCGGCGACGACATCCCCATCGGCGCCCCCATCACCGACCGCACCGACGAGGACCTGCGCGACCTCGTCGGCTTCTTCGTCAACACCTGGGTGCTGCGCGCGGACCTGTCCGGCGCCCCCACCTTCCGCCGCCTGCTGCGCCGGGTGCGGGAGCGCTCGCTGGCCGCCTACGACCACCAGGACATGCCCTTCGAACGGCTGGTGGAACTCCTCAACCCCGACCGCTCCACCGCCTACAACCCCTTCTTCCAGGTCATGCTGTCCTGGCAGCCGCCGGTGCCGCCGCTTCAACTGCCCGGCCTGGACGTCGCGGTGGAGCGCCTGGAGACCCGCACCGCCAAGTTCGACCTGTTCTTCGACCTGCTCCCGGACGCCTCCGGCGGGGCCCGCTGCCGCCTGGAGTACGCCACCAGCCTCTTCGACCGTGCCACCGCCGCCGCCCTCGCGCAGCGCTTCGTGCGCCTGCTGGGCCGGCTGGCCGCCGACCCCGAGCGCGCCGTCGCCACCGTCGACGTCCTGGAGCCGGCCGAACGGGCCCGGCTGCTGGCCGGCCCCGCCCGCACCGCGACCGCCGCGACCGCCGCGACCGCGACCGCGGCGACCGTGCCCGAGCTGTTCGAGCGGCAGGTGGCCCGCACCCCCGACGCCCCCGCCCTGGTGTGCGCCGGCCGCACGCTGACCTACCGGCAGCTGGAGGAGCGGGCCAACGCCGTCGCCTGGCGGCTGATCCGGCACGGCGCCGGACCCGAGGACCTGGTCGTGCTCGCCCTGCCGCGCACCGAGGACCTGGTGGCCGGCCTGCTCGGCATCCTCAAGTCCGGTGCCGGCTATGTGCCGTTGGACCCGCAGTACCTGCAGGGCCGCGCCGAGAGCGTGCTGGCGCAGGCCGCGCCGCGCTTCGCCGTCACCGACACCGCCACCCGGCAGCGGCTGCCCGCCCATCCCCTCACCCCGCTGCTGATGGACCGGCCCGACCCGGACGCCGGCCCCGGCACACCCGCCCGCGCCCCGGCCGACGCCGACCGCGCCATGCCGCTGCGCGCGGACCATCTCGCCTACGTGATGTACACCTCCGGCTCCACCGGCACCCCCAAGGGCGCCGCCCTCACCCACCGCTCGATCGTGGACGGCGTGGCGGACCTGGCGGACGTGGTGGACGCCGGTCCGGGCCGGCGGCTGCTGGCCGGCACCTCCGTCAACTTCGACGTCTCCGTCTTCGAGCTGCTGACCACCCTCGGCAGCGGCGGCTGCGCGCAGCTCGTGGACAACGCGCTGGTGCTGGCCGAACGCGAACAGGAGTGGGACGGCCACGTCCTCAGCGGCGTGCCCTCGGTGCTCGCCGAACTCGTGCCGCACCTGTCCAAGGCCCCCCGGGTGGACACCGTCGTCCTGGCCGGCGACGTGCTGCCGGGCCGGCTGGTGCAGCAGATCCGCCGGGCGCTGCCCGCCGCCCGCATCGTCAACTCCTACGGCCAGAGCGAGAGTTTCTACGCCACCACCTTCACCCTGGCGGCCGGGCAGGAGTGGGCGCAGGACACCGTCGCCCCCATCGGCCGCCCGCTGACCGGCATGCGCGCCTACGTCCTGGGCCCCGGCCTGGCCCCGGTGCCGCCCGGCGTGGTCGGCGAACTGTACGTGGCCGGCAGCTGCCTGGGCCGCGGCTACCACGGCATGCCCGCGCTGAGCGCGCAACGCTATCTCGCCGACCCCTTCGGCCCGCCCGGCGCGCGCATGTACCGCACCGGCGACCTGGCCCGCCACACCGCGGACGGCCACCTGGAGTGCGTGGGCCGCAGCGACGGCCAGGTCAAGGTGCGCGGCTTCCGCATCGAGACCGCCGAGGTGGAGGCGGCGGTCACCGCCCACCCCGGCATCAGCGAGGCCGTCGTGATCAGCCGCGAGGTGCCCGGCGGCGGGCGCCGGCTGGTGGCCTACGTGGTGCACACCGGCGAGGGCGCGGTCGGCGACGACGGCGCCGGCGGCATCGGCGACGTCGACGTGCTGGCCGGCGCCTCGGCCGCGGAACTGCGTAAGTTCACCGCCGCCCGGCTGCCCGACTACATGGTGCCCTCCGCGTTCGTGGCCCTGGACCGGCTGCCGCTGGGGCCGACCGGCAAACTCGACCGCGCCGCCCTGCCCGCACCGGAGTTCACCGGCGAGGCCTACCGCGCGCCGCGCACCGAGACCGAGCAGATCATCACCGCCGCCTACGCGGACGTGCTGGGCGTGGACCGCGTCGGCATCGACGACGACTTCTTCGCCGCCGGCGGCGACAGCCTGCGCTCCATCCAGGTCGTCGCCCGCGCCCGCGCCCGCGGCCTGCAGCTGTCCACCCGGGAGATCTTCGAATGCCGCACCGCGGCCCGCCTCGCGGAGGTGGCCGCCGCCCGCGGCGAGCAGACGCCGGTGCTGGCCGAGGACGCGGACGGCGGCCTCGGCGTGCTGCCGCTGCCGCCGGTGGCCCGGCAGGTGTTCGGCCACGGCGGCGGCCTGGACCGGTTCGCCATGTCGATGGTCCTCGACCTGCCCGACGGCATCACCCCCGCCCAGCTGACCGCCGTCCTGGACGCCGTCCTGGACCACCACGACCTGCTGCGCGCCCAGCTGACCGGCACCGACGCGCCCGCCCTGACCGTCCGCCCGCCCGGCAGCGTGCGCGCCGCGGACCTCGTCCACCGGGTCGAGTGCGACGGCCGCTGGCAGGACCCGGCCGCGCTGGCCGCCGCCCGCACCCAGCTGCACGCCGCGGCCGGCCGCCTCGACCCGCGGGCCGGCGTGCTCGCGGCCTTCGTCCACTTCGCCCCGCCCACCGGCCCGGGCCGGCTGCTGATCGTGCTGCACCACCTGGTCGTCGACGGCGTCTCCTGGCGCATCCTCATGTCCGACCTGGCCGAGGCCTGGCAGCACGTCCGGGCCGGCCGCACCCCCCGGCTGCCCGCCGTGGGCACCTCCGCCCGCCGCTGGGCCGCCGCCCTCGACGAGCAGGCGCACAGCCCCGAGCGGGAGGCCGAGCTCGGCCACTGGCAGGACGTGCTGGCCACCCCCGACCCGCCGCTGGGCGCCCGCCGCCTCGACCCGGCCGTCGACGTGTTCGCCACCGTCGACACCGTCCGCGTCCAGCTGCCCGCCGACGTCACCGAGGCGGTGCTGACCACCCTGCCCGCCGCGTTCCGCGGCACCGCCACCGACGTGCTGCTGGCCGCGCTCGCCCTGGCCGTGGGCCACTGGCGCGGCACCGGCGAGCCCACCCTGGTGCGGCTGGAGGGCCACGGCCGCGAGGAGGACGCCGTGCCGGGCGCCGACCTCGCCCGCACCCTGGGCTGGTTCACCACCATGTACCCCGCCCGCGTCGACACCGCCGGCATCGACCTGGCCGACGTCCTGGCCGGCGGCCCCGCCACCGCGCAGGCGGTCAAGCAGGTCAAGGAACAGCTGCGCGCCATCCCCGACAAGGGCCTGGGCTACGGGCTGCTGCGCCACCTCAACGACGCCACCGCCGCACAGCTCGACGGCCTGGCCGTGCCGCAGATCGGCTTCAACTACCTCGGCCGGATCTCCGCCACCGACCTGCCCGAGCAGCTGCGCGGCCACGGCTGGGGGCCCGCCGACTGGTCGGCCCAGCTGATCCCCGAACCCGACCCGGACCTGCCCGCCCTGTCCGCCCTCGAGGTCAACTCGGTGGCCACCGACACCCCCGACGGCACCCGGCTGCAGGCCGCGTTCATGTTCCCCACCACCCTGCTCACCCACGCCCAGGCCGGCGAACTGGCCCAGAGCTGGACCAGGGTGCTGCACGGCATGGCCGCCTACGCCGCCCGCCCCGGCATCGGCGGCCTCACCCCCGCCGACGCCCCCCTGGTCACCGTCACCCAGCCCGACATCGACGCCTTCGAACAGCGCTACGGCCGCCTGCAGCAGGTGTGGCCGCAGGCCCCGGGCCAGTCCGGCATCCAGTTCCAGGCCGCGCTCGCCGACGGCGCCTTCGACGTCTACCACATGCAGTTCGTGCTGCACCTGTCCGGCGGCGTCGACCCGGACCGCATGCGCGCCGCCGGACAGGCCCTGCTCGAGCGCCACCCCAACCTGCGCTCCGCGTTCACCACCACCGCCGACGGCGAACCCGTCCAGGTCGTCCCGGACACCGTCACCCTGCCCTGGCGCCACCTCGACCTGACCGGCCGCAACCCGGCCGAGCAGGACGCCGCCCTGGAGGAGGCCCTGGCCGCCGACCGGGCCGACCAACTCGACCCCACCCGGCCGCCGTTGCTGCGCCTGGCCCTGCTCACCTGCGGCCCGCGGCAGGCCAAGCTCATCCTCACCGCCCACCACACCCTCTTCGACGGCTGGTCCTCCCCCCTGGTCATCACCGACCTGGTGCGGCTGTACGCCCAGGCCGGCGACCTCGGCCCGGTCCGCTCCTACGGCGACTACCTGGCCTGGCTGACCCGCCAGGACCGGGACGCCTCCGCCGCCCGCTGGGCCGCCGAACTCGACGGCTTCGACGAGCCCACCCTGCTGGCCGCCGGCCGCACCGCGCACGGCACCGCCACCTCGCTGGGCCGCGTCGAGGTGCCGCTGTCCATCGACAAGGGCCGCGAACTGGCCCGCCGCGCCGCCCAGTTGGGCGTCACCCTCAACACCCTGCTGCAGGGCGCCTGGGCGATCCTGCTGGCCAAGCTGACCGGACAGCAGGACGTCGTCTTCGGCGCCGCCGTCAACGGCCGCCCCGCCGACCTGGCCGGCAGCGACGAGATGGTCGGCCTGTTCATCAACTCGCTGCCCACCCGCGCCCGGTGCCGGCCCGAACGCACCCTGGGCGAGGTCATCACCGACCTGCAGGACCGGCAGATCAGCCTGCTGGACCACCACTACTACGGCCTGGCCGACATCCAGCGCGCCACCGGCCTGCCCGCCCTGTTCGACACCATCGTCGTCTTCGAGAACTACCCCATCGACCGCGAGGGCATCGTCGACGCCAACGACGCGGCCGGCTTCACCATCGACGCCATCCGCCCCTTCGCCGGCTCCCACTACCCCCTCACCCTCAACTCCTCCGACCCCTACCTGCGCCTGTCCCTGGACTACCAGCGCAACCTCTACGACCGGGCCGACGCCGAGGAGATCGCCGCCCGCCTCGTCCGCGTCCTGGAGCACGTCCTGGCCGACCCCGCCCAGCCCCTCGCCGCCGTCGACATCCTGGCCGCGGACGAACACCGGCTGCTGGTACGGGAGATCAACGACACCGCCCACCCGCTCACCCCCACCACCCTGCCGGACGCCTTCGAGGCCCAGGCGGCCCGCACCCCCGAGCGCACCGCCCTGATCGGCGAGCACGAGCGCCTCACCTACGCGGAGTTCAACCGGCGCGCCAACCGGCTCGCCCACTGGCTGATCGACCAGGGTGCCGGCCCCGAGCGGCTGATCGCCGTCAAGATCCCCCGCTCGGTGGAGCTGATGGTGGCCATCTATGCCGTCGTCAAGGCCGGCGCCGCCTACGTGCCCATCGACACCGAACTGCCCGCCGACCGCGTCCAGCACATCCTGAACCTGGCCCGGCCGCTGCTCGTCCTGGACACCGACCTGCCCGACACCGGCAGCCGGCCCGATACCGACCCGGCGCGCACCCTGTCCCCGGACAACGCCGCCTACGCCATCTTCACCTCCGGCTCCACCGGCGGCCCCAAGGGCGTCCCGGTCGCCCACCGGGCCATCATGAACCGGCTCGCCTGGGGCCTGGACCACTTCCAGGTCGGCCCCGAGGACCGGGTGCTGCTGTCCACCACCGCCGGCTTCGACGTGTCGGTGCCCGAACTGTTCGCCCCGCTGCAGGCCGGCGCCGCCGTCGTGATCGCCCGCCCGGACGGCCGCCGCGACCCCGCCTACCTCGCCGACCTCATCCGCCGCGAACAGGTCACCGGCGCCGACTTCGTGCCCTCCCTGCTGGAGGCGTTCGTCGCCGAACCCACCGCCCGAAACTGCACCAGCCTGCGCTGGATCGAGGTCGCCGGCGAGGCCTTCCCGCCCGCCCTGGCCGAGAAGTTCACCCGCCTGCTGCCCGGCTGCGCCGCCCACAACGTCTACGGCCCCACCGAGGCCGCCGTCGAGGTCACCGCGTACCGCCACCGGCCCGGCGAGAACCGGCTGCCCATCGGCCGGCCCATCTGGAACACCCAGGTCTACGTCCTGGACGACGCCCTGCGCCCGGTCCCGCCCGGCGTGCCCGGCGAGCTGTACCTGGCCGGCGACCAGCTCGCCCGCGGCTACCTCAGGCAGAGCGCCCTGACCGCCCACCGCTTCGTCGCCTGCCCCTTCGGCCCCCCGGGCGCCCGCATGTACCGCACCGGCGACGTCGTGCGCTTCAGCGGCGACGGCCAGGTCGAATACCTCGGCCGCGCCGACTTCCAGGTCAAGATCCGCGGCTTCCGCATCGAACTCGCCGAGATCGAACAGGTCCTGGCCGGCCACCCGCAGGTGGACGCCGCCGTCGCCGTGGTCCGCGAGGACACCCCCGACGACCAGCGCCTGGTCGCCTACGTCCTGCCCGCCCCCGGCACCGGCCCGGCCGCGCCGGACCTCACCGCCCTGACCGAGCAGGCCCGCGCCCACCTGCCCGACTACATGGTCCCCTCCGCCATCGTGCCGCTCGCCGCGTTCCCCACCACCCCCAGCGGCAAGCTCGACCGCAACGCCCTGCCCGCCCCCGAGCGCACCGAGACCGCCACCGGCCGCGGACCGCGCAACCACCACGAGGAAGTGCTGTGCCGGCTGTACGCCGAACTCCTCGGCGTCGACGAGGTCGGCATCGACGTCGACTTCTTCGAGGTCGGCGGGCACTCCCTGCTCGCCACCCGGCTGGTGGGGCGCATCCGCGCCGAACTGGGCGCCGACATCAAGGTCACCACGGTCTTCCGCAGCCCCACCGTCGCCGAACTGGCCGGCCGGATCGCGACGTCGGGCCGGTCCAACCGCCTCCAGCTGCGCCAGATGAACGTTTAGGAGTCGCACGATGATCCCGTTGTCCTTCGCTCAGCGCCGGCTGTGGTTCCTCCACCGTCTGGAGGGGCCGTCGGCGACGTACAACATCCCGTTCGTGCTGCGCCTGGACGGCCCGCTGGACACCGACGCGCTGGCCGCGGCGATCGGCGACGTCGTCACCCGGCACGAGAGCCTGCGCACCCTGCTGGTGGAGCACGAGGACGGCACCCCCGCCCAGCACATCCTCACCCCCGCCCAGGCACGGATACCGCTGCCGGTGCGGGAGGTGGCCGCCGACGCGGTGGAGGCGGCCGTGCACGAGATGGCGGCCGCCGGGTTCGCGCTGGAGGCGGACCTGCCGCTGCGGGCCGGCCTGCTGCGGCAGTCACCGCAACAGCACGTGCTGGTGTTCGTCTTCCACCACACCGCCGCCGACGGGGCGTCGATGGGCCCCTTCATGCGGGACCTGCTGGCCGCCTACGCCGCCCGCCGGCACGGCACGCCGCCGCAGTGGCAGCCGCTGCCGGTGCAGTACAAGGACTACACCGTGTGGCAGCGGCAGATGCTGGGGGAGGAGGACGACCCCGACAGCGTCGCCGCCGAGCAACTCGCCTACTGGCGCAGGGAACTGGCGGGCGTGCCGCAGCCGGTGCAGCTGCCGCTGGACCGGCCGCGCCCGACCCGGGCCGGCCACCACGGCGGGCACGTCGACTTCCGGCTCGAACCGGAACTGATCGCCGCGGTGGGCCGGCTGGCCGCCGCGCACGGCGCGACCGCCCCGATGCTCGCCCAGGCCGTCCTGGCCGTCCTGCTGCACCACCTCGGCGCGGGCAACGACCTGACCATCGGCAGCCCCATCGAGGGCCGGGCCGATGAGCAGCTGGAGGATCTGATCGGGTTCTTCGCCAACACCTGGGTGCTGCGCGTGGACCTGTCCGGCAACCCCACCTTCCACGAGCTGCTGGAGCAGGTGCGCGAGCGGGCCCTGGGCGCCTACGACCACCAGGACGTGCCCTTCGAGCACCTGGTGGAACTCCTCAACCCCGAACGCACCACCGCCTACCAGCCTTTGTTCCAGGTGATGCTGGCCTGGCAGTTCGCCTGGTCCGACATCGACGTGCCCGGCCTGCAGGTCACCCCGCTCCCGGCGGGCACCGACACCGCGAAGTTCGACCTGTTCTTCAACATCGTCCCGGCCGCCGCCGGCCGCGCCTACGGCCGCCTGGAGTACGCGACCGAGCTGTTCGACCACACCACCGCCGAACTCCTCGTCGACCGGTTCGTGCGCATCCTCACCCAGGTGGTCGCCGAACCCGCAACCCGGCTGGGCGCGGTGGACGTGCTCACCGACACCGAACACGCCCGCCTGACCCGCTGGAACGACACCGGCGCCGCGCAGCCCGCCGCCACCGTCGCGGAGCTGGTGGCCGCGCAGGCCGCCCGCACCCCCGGCGCCGCCGCCGTCATCGCCGGCCGCACCTGCCTGAGCTACGGGGAGTTGGAGGTGCGCGCGGGCCGGCTCGCGGCGATCCTGCGCGAGCACGGCGTGGGCCCCGACGCCCTGGTGGCCGTCGCCCTGCCGCGCGGCACCGACCTGGCCGTCGCCCTGCTCGCCGTGCTCAAGGCGGGCGGCGCCTACCTGCCCATCGACCCCGACTACCCCTCCGCCCGCGTCCACCAGCTCCTGGACGGCGCCGCGCCCGTCCTGGTCGTGACCGACCAGGACACCGAGCGGACGGTGGCCGGCTGCCGGCCGCCCGTGCTGCACCTGGACGGCCTCGACCTCGACCTCGCCCTGGACGGCCCGGTCGCCGACCCCGCCCACAGCGGCACCGGCCCCGACCACCTCGCCTACGTGATGTTCACCTCCGGCTCGACCGGCATCCCCAAGGGCGTCGCCCTCACCCACGCCGCCATCGTCAACGGCCTGGCCGACCTGCGCCGGCGCACCGGCGTCGGACCCGGCGCGCGCATGCTGGCCGCCACCTCGGTCAACTTCGACGTCTCCGTGTTCGAACTGTTCACCGCCCTCACCAGCGGCGCGAGCGTCGAGATCGTCCGCGACGTCCTCGAACTCGCCGAACGCGACAGCTGGTCGGGCACCACCCTCAGCGCCGTCCCCGCCGTGTTCGCCGCCCTGCTGGACCAGATCGCCGCCGGCGGCCTGCACCTCACCGTGGACACCGTCGTCCTCGCCGGCGAGGCACTCTCCGGCGACCTGGTCCGCAAGACGCAGGCCGCCCTGCCCGCCACCCGCGTGATGAACGCCTACGGGCAGACCGAGAGCTTCTACGCCACCACCTTCACCGTGCCCGGGCCGTGGCCGGCCACCGGCGCGGTGCCGATCGGCGCACCGCTGGCCAACCTGCGCGCCCACGTCCTGGGCCCCGAACTCACCCCGGTCCCGCCGGGCGTGGTCGGCGAGCTCTACCTGGCCGGCCCCCTCGCCCGCGGCTACCACCGCAACGGGGCCGCGACCGCGGAACGCTTCGTGGCCTGCCCCTTCGGCCCGCCCGGCACCCGCATGTACCGCACCGGCGACCTCGCCCGCTGGGACGGCGAGGGACAGCTGACCTACGCCGGGCGCGCCGACAACCAGGTCAAGGTCAACGGCATCCGCGTGGAGCCCACCGAGATCGAGGCCGTGCTCGCCCAGCACCCCGCCGTCGCCCAGGCCGTGGTCACCGTCTGCGCCGACCCCACCGGCACCAAACGCCTGGTCGGCCATGTCGCGCAGCGCGGCGGCGACGCCGCCGGCGGCGACGTGGACATCAACGCCGTGGTGTCGGCGGCGGATCTGCGGCGCTTTGCCGCCAAGCGCCTGCCGGACTACATGGTGCCCACCCAGCTCGTCGTCCTGGACCGGCTGCCGCTGACCGCCAACGGCAAGGTCGACCGGGCCGCCCTGCCCGCCCCGGAGTTCACCCGCACCGCCTACCGCGCCCCGCGCACCGCGACCGAACGCGCCCTCGCCGACGTCTACGCCGACGTCCTGGGCGCCGGACAGGTCGGCGTCGACGACGACTTCTTCACCAGCGGCGGCGACAGCATCCGCTCCATCCAGGTCGTCGCCCGCGCCAAGACCCGCGGCGTGCTGGTCACCACCCGCGACATCTTCGAGCACCGCACCGTCGCCCGGCTCGCCGAACTCGTCGCCGAACGCGGCGAGGAGGAACGCGTGGTGCTGGCCGAACTCCCCGGCGGCGGCGAGGGCTGGGCCCCGCTGCCGCCGACCGCGGCCCACGTCCTCGAACTGGGCGGCGGCATCGGCCGGTTCTGCATGTCGGCGCTGCTGACCCTGCCCTGCGGCATCGACCGGGCGGACCTGCTCGCCACCCTGCAGGCCGTGCTGGACCGGCACGACGCGCTGCGCGCCCGCCTGGACCGGGTCAACCCCGGCCTGCGCATGCAACCGGCCGGCAGCGTGCGCGCCGCCACCCTGCTGCACCAGACCCCCTACCGGCCGGACCGGGTGCAGGCCGACCTGGACGCCGCCGCCGGCCGGCTGGACCCGGACGCCGGCGTGATGGCCCAGTTCGTGCACCTGACCACCCCGGACGCGGCCGCGGACCGGCTGCTGATCGTGCTGCACCACCTCGTCGTGGACGGCGTGTCCTGGCGCGTCCTGCTGCCCGACCTCGCCGCCGCCCACCAGCACGTCCGGGCCGGCAAGGAGCCCGAACCGCCCGCCGGCGGCACCTCGTTGCGCCGCTGGTGCCACGCCCTGGCCGAAGCCGCCACCAGCGACGAGCAGGTGGCCCAGCTCCCGCTGTGGCAGGAACTGCTCGACGGCGACGAACCGCTGCTGGGCTCACGGCAGGTGGACCGCACCCGCGACGTCGCCTCCCAGGTGGACACCGTCCGCGTGCAGCTGCCCGCCGACGTCACCCGGACCCTGCTGGACACGCTGCCGGCCGTCTTCCGCGGCGGCGTCGACGACGGACTGCTGGCCGGCCTCGCCCTGGCGGTGGCCCGCTGGCACCGCACCCGCGGCACCCGGCCGGCCCCCACCCTGGTCCGGCTGGAGGGACACGGCCGCGAGGAACACCTCGTGCCCGGCGCCGACCTGTCGGCCACCGTCGGCTGGTTCACCGCCATGTACCCCGTCCGCCTGGACGTCACCGGCATCGACCTCGCCGACGCCTTCGCCGCCGGCCCGGCCGCCGGCCAGGCCGTCAAGGCCGTCAAGGAACAGCTGCGCGCCCTCCCCGACCACGGGATGGGCTACGGGCTGCTGCGCCACCTCAACCACCGCACCGCCGCCGCCCTGCGCACCGCCCGCCGGCCGCAGATCGGCTTCAACTACCTCGGCAAGGCCTCCGCCGCCGACCTGCCCGAGGAGCTGCGCCACCTGGGCTGGGCACCCGACACCGGCCACCAGGACCTGATCGCCGCACCCGACGCCGACATGCCGGTGCTGTCCGCACTGGAGATCAACGCGGTCGCCGCCGACACCGGCGACGGCGAACGGCTGACCGCCTACTTCGGCTTCGCCACCACCGTCCTGACCCGCCAGGAGGTCACCGAGCTGGCCGGGCTGTGGGTCGGCGCGCTGACCGCGCTGGCCCGCCACACCCTGCGCGCCGACGCCGGCGGCCTCACCCCCAGCGACACCCCCCTGGTCCAGGTCGGCCAGCACGAGATCGACGGCTGGCAGGAGCGCTTCGGCGCCCTGACCACCCTGTGGCCCGCCACCCCCGCCCAGTCCGGCATCCTCTTCCAGGCCATGCTCGCCGGGGCGTCCCACGACCCGTACCACATCCAGCTGGTCTTCCACCTGTCCGGCCGGGTCGACCCGCAGCGCATGCACCGCGCCGGGCAGGCCCTGCTGGACCGCTACCCGGCGCTGCGCGCGGCCTTCGTGCCCCGCGCCGACGGCGACCTCGTGCAGGTCGTGCCCGAGACGGTGACCCTGCCCTGGCAGCACCTGGACCTGACCGCGCTGCCCGAACCCGAACGCGGCGACCGCTTCGAGGCCTTCCTCGACGCGGACCGCACCAGCTACTTCAGCGCCGACACGCCGCCGCTGATCCGGCTGGCCCTCGCCGTCCTCGACCCCGACCGGCCCGAACTGGTCCTCACCGCCCACCACGCCCTCTACGACGGCTGGTCCACGCCGCTGCTGATGCAGGACCTGCTGCTGCTGTACGCCGCCGACGGCGACCCGTCCGCGCTGCCCGCCCCCCGCGACTACGGCGATTTCCTGTCCTGGCTGACCCGGCAGGACACCGAGCAGGCGGCGGCGGCCTGGGCGGCCGAGCTGGAGGGCATCGACGAGCCGGCACTGCTGGCGCCGGACGCCGCGAGCCGCGACGACGGCACCCGCGACCAGGTCGAGGTGGAGCTGGACGCGCAGGAGGCACACGACCTGGTGCGCCGCGCCGCGCAGCTGGGCATCACCGTCAACACCCTGGTGCAGGCCGCCTGGGCGCTGCTGCTGGGCCGGCTCACCGGCCGCCAGGACGTGGTGTTCGGGGCGACCGTCTCCGGCCGCCCGCCCGCGGTGGCGGACGTGGAGTCGATGGTCGGCATGTTCATCAACACCCTGCCCGTGCGGGTCACCTGCCCGCCCGGGCAGAGCGTCGCCGAGATGCTGGGCGGGCTGCAGAGCCGGCAGGCGGCCCTCGCCGAGCACCACTACTACGGCCTGGCGGAGATCCAGAAGTCGGCCGGCGTGCGCTCCCTGTTCGACACGCTCGTCGTCTTCGAGTCCTACCCGGTCGACCGGGAGGGCCTGGGCGCGGCCAGCGACGCCGCCGACGGCATCACCTTCACCGGCCTGCGCCCCTCGGCCGGCAACCACTACGCGCTGTGCCTGACCGCCGCCGCCGACCCGCACCTGCAGCTGGTCATCCAGTACGCGCCGGCCGTCTTCGACCGGCCGACGGTGCAGCGCCACGGCCGCCGGCTGGTGCGCCTGCTGCGGCAGCTGGCCGGCGACCCGCACCGCAAGCTGGCCCAGCTCGACGCGCTGGAGCCGGGGGAGCGGGAGCGGATGCTGGCCCGCTTCGACCAGGACGCCGCCCGCGCCCACCGGGCCACGCTCACCGAACTCGTCGAGGCGCAGGTGGCGCGCACCCCGCAGCGGGTCGCCGTCACCGCACAGGGCGCCTCGCTGACCTACGCCGAACTCGACGCCCGCGCCGCCGTGTTGGCCGCCGAGCTGGCCGCGCGCGGGGTGGGCCCGGAGACCGTGGTCGGGGTCGTCCTGCCGCGCACCGTCGACACCGTCGTGGCGCTGCTGGGCGTGCTCAAGGCGGGCGGCGCCTACCTGCCCGTCGACCCCGCCTACGCCGCCGCCCGGCTGCCGCACGTGCTGCCCACCGCCCGCCCGCACCTGATCCTCACCGACACCGGCCGCCGGCCGCTGGTGCCGGCCACCGACATCCCGCTGCTGCTGCTCGACGACGTCGACCTGACCGCCCCCGCCCCGGCCCCCGCCCCGGCGGGGCGGCGGGCCACGGCCGGCCCGGACCACCTGGCCTACGTCATCTACACCTCCGGCTCCACCGGCGTGCCCAAGGGCGTCGGGGTCACCCACACCACCGTCGTCAACGCCGTCGAGACGATGGTCGCGCAGGCCGGCGCGCAGGACGGGCGGCGCATCCTGGTGGCCGCCTCGTTCGGCTTCGACGTCGCCACCTTCGAGACGTTCGCCGCACTCACCACCGGCGGCACCGCCGAGATCGTGCGCGACGTGCTGGAGCTGGCCGAACGCGACAGCTGGGACGTCGACGTCATCTGCTCGGTGCCCTCCGCCTTCGCCGAACTCGTCGACCAGCTCGCCGACCGCATCACGCCCACCGCCCTGAACATCTCCGGCGAGGTGCTCACCCCGGTGCTCGCCGAACGGGTCCGCACCCGCTGGCCCAAGGCCCGCGTCATCAACAGCTACGGCCCCAGCGAGACCTTCTACGCCACCGGCCACCTGCTCGACCCCGACGAGCCCTACCCCGACGGGGTCCCCATCGGGCGGCCCTTCCCCGGCGTGCGGGCCTACGTCCTCGACCCCGGCCTGGCACTGCTGCCCCCGGGCACCCCGGGGGAGCTGTACCTGGCCGGCGCCGGCCGCGGCTACCACCGCCAGCCGGCCCTGACCGCCGACCGGTTCGTCCCCGACCCCTACGGGCCGCCCGGCACCCGCATGTACCGCACCGGCGACCTCGCCAGCCTCACCGACGACGGCGAGGTGCAGCACCTGGGCCGCATCGACACCCAGGTCAAGATCCGCGGCTACCGGGTCGAACCCGCCGAGGTGGAGGCGGCCCTGACCGCCCATCCGCACATCGCCCAGGTCGCCGTCGTCACCCAGCGGCCCGGCGACACCACCCCCTACCTGGCCGCCTACCTGGTGCCCGCGCCCGGCCGGCACGTCCCGGACGCGGCCGCCCTGCAGGAGCACCTGGCCGACCGGCTGCCCGAGTACATGGTGCCGGCCGTCTACGTGCCGCTGGAGCGGCTGCCGCTGTCGGCCAACGGCAAACTCGACCTCAAGGCCCTGCCCACCCCCGACCTGGCCGCCAGCACCGCCTTCCGGGCGCCGCGCACCGCCCAGGAACGGGCCCTGGCCGCCCTGTTCGCGGACGTGCTGGGGGTGGCGAAGGTCGGCATCGACGACGGCTTCTTCGAACTGGGCGGGCACTCCCTGCTCGCCACCCGGCTGATCACCCGGGCCCGCGCCGAGATCGGGATGGAGATCCCCATCCGCAAGATCTTCGACCTGCCGACGGTGGCCCAGCTGGCCGCCTGGGCGCAGGAGTCGGCCGTCCCCCTCCGCCCCGCTCTCCGCAGGATGATCGTAGAGGAGCAGAACTCGTGATTCCGCTTTCGTTCGCGCAGCGCCGCATGTGGCTCACGCACCAGCTGGAGGGCGGGGCCGAGACCTACAACATCTCCCCGGCGTTCCGCCTGTCGGGGCCGCTGGACCAACAGGCCCTGGTCGCGGCCGTCCAGGACGTGGTCGCCCGGCACGAGACGCTGCGCACCACCTATGTGCTGGACGACAACGACGAGCCGCACCAGCTGATCCTGCCCGCCGGCCAGGCACCGGTGCAGGTCGGCGTCGTCGAGGTGACACCCGAGGAACTGCCCGGCGCGGTCGACGCGTTCATCGCCCACCGCTTCGACCTGATGGCCGACATCCCCTTCCGGGTGCGGCTGTTTCGGTGCGCACCCGAGGAGCACGTCCTGGTGCTGCTGATCCACCACATCGCCTCCGACGGCGTCTCCGGCGGCCCGCTGGCCCGCGACCTGACCCTCGCCTACACCGCCCGCCTCGAGGGCCGCGCACCCGACTACGAGCCGCTGCCGGTGACCTACAAGGACTACGCGCTGTGGCAGCGCGAGCTGCTCGGCGACGTCACCGACCCCGGCTCGCTGGCCGCGGCGCAGGCCAACTACTGGCGCAAGGAACTGGCCGGTGTGCCGCAGCCGTTGAGCCTGCCGCTGGACCGGCCGCGGCCGGCCACCCGCAACTCCCAGGGCGACTCCCTCAGCCTCGAGGTGCCCGCCCCGGTCGCGGCCGCCCTGCACCGACTCGCCGACGAGCGCGGCATGACCATGTCGATGGTGGTGCAGGCCGCGCTCGGGGTGCTGCTGAACACCCTCGGCGGCGGCGACGACGTCACCATCGGCAACCCGATCGCCGGCCGCACCGACGAGGGCCTGGCCGACCTGGTCGGCCTGTTCGTCAACACCCAGGTGCTGCGCGTCGACCTGAGCGGCAACCCCTCCTTCGCCGACCTGCTGCCGCAGATCCGCGACAAGGCCCTGGCCGCCTACGAGAACCAGGACGTGCCCTTCGAGACGCTGGTCGAACTGATCAACCCCGACCGCTCCACCTCCTACCAGCCGCTGTTCCAGGTGATGTTCGCCTGGCAGAGCTTCGAGAAGGCCGACTTCGAACTGCCCGGCCTCACCGCCCGGTTCGAGCAGTTCCTCACCAACACCTCCCTGGCGGACCTGTTCTTCAGCCTCGCCTACGACCAGGCCGGGGCGCTGCGCGGCGACCTGATGTACGCCACCCAGCTCTTCGACCGGGACACCGCCGAGCAGATCGCCGCCCGCTTCGTGCGGCTGCTGGAGCAGGTGGCCGCCGCCCCGCAGGCCCCCATCAGCTCCCTGCAGGTGCTGGACGCCGGCGAACGGGACCGGCTGGTAGGGCAGATCAACGACACCGCCCACCCGCTCACCCCCACCACCCTGCCGGACGCCTTCGAGGCCCAGGTGGCCCGCACCCCGCAGGCGACCGCCGTCATCGGCGAGCACGAGCGGCTGACCTACGCGGAGTTCAACCGGCGCGCCAACCGCCTCGCCCACTGGCTGATCGCCCAGGGCGCCGGCCCCGAGAAGATCGTCGCGGTGAAGATCCCCCGCTCCGTCGACCTGCTGGTCGCCGTCTACGGCGTCGTCAAGGCCGGCGCCGCCTACGTGCCGCTGGACACCGAACTGCCCGCCGACCGGGTGCGGCACATCCTGGCCGGCGCCGACCCGCTGCTGCTGCTCGAGGACACCCTGCCCGACACCACCGGCCAGCCGGACACCGACCCGGTGCGCACCCTGTCCCCGGACAACGCCGCCTACGTCATCTTCACCTCCGGCTCCACCGGCGGCCCCAAGGGCGTCCCGGTCGCCCACCGCTCCATCATGAACCGGCTGGCCTGGGGCCTGGACCACTTCGACGTCACCACCGACGACCGCATGCTGGTGCACACCTCGGCCAGCTTCGACGCCTCGGTGCCGGAGATGTTCTCCCACCTGCAGATGGGCGCCGCCGTCGTCGTCGCCGGCGCCGAGGGCCGCCGCGACCCCGCCTACCTCGCCGACCTCATCCAGCGCGAGCAGGTCACCGGCGCGTTCTTCGTGCCCTCCCTGCTGTCGGCGTTCGTCACCGAACCCACCGCGGCCGGCTGCTCCAGCCTGCGCTGGATCGAGGTCGCCGCCGAGGCCTTCCCCGCCGCCCTGGCCAACCGGTTCGTCGACCTGCTGCCCGGCTGCGCCGCCCACAACCTCTACGGCCCCACCGAGGCCACCGTGGAGATCACCGGCTACCAGCACGTGCCCGGCGCCGACCGGGTGCCCATCGGCCGGCCGATCTGGAACAACCAGGTCTACATCCTGGACGCGGCGCTGCGCCCGGTCGCCCCCGGCGTGCCCGGCGAGCTCTACCTGGCCGGCACCTGCCTGGCCCGCGGCTACCTCGGCCAGAGCGCCCTGACCGCGGAGCGCTTCGTGGCCTGCCCGTTCGGCGAGCCGGGCCGGCGCATGTACCGCAGCGGCGACCTGGTGAAGTGGAACAAGGACGGCCAGGTCGAATACCTGGGCCGCACCGACTCCCAGGTCAAGGTCCGCGGCTTCCGCATCGAACTGGGCGAGATCGAGCACGTGCTCAGCGGGCACCCCTCGGTGAAGCAGGCCGCCGTCGTGGTCCGCGAGGACCACAAGGGCGACCAGCGCCTGGTCGCCTACGTCGAACCCGACCCGGACGCCGCCGTCGCCGACCACGACGCCCAGGTCGAGGCCTGGCGACGGCTGCACGAGGACCACTACGCGCAGGCCGCCGAGGAGGGCCTCGGCGAGGACTTCCAGGCCCTGACGGCCCTCTACGACGGCGAACCCGTCCCGCCCGGCCAGCTGCGCCAGTGGCAGGACGCGGCCGCCGCGCACGTGCTGGCCCAGGCCCCGCGCCGGGTGCTGGAGATCGGCGTCGGCTCCGGCCTGCTGCTGGCCAAGGTCGCCGGCCAGGTCCAGGAGTACTGGGGCACGGACTTCTGCGCCGCCGCGGTGCAGCGGCTGCGCGCCCAGGTCGCCGACGCCGGCCTCGGCGACCGGGTCCGCCTGCGGGTGCAGGCCGCCGACGACATCGGCGACCTGCCCGCCGGCGTCTTCGACACCATCGTCGTCCACTCGGTGGTGCAGTACTTCCCCAGCGCCGGCTACCTCGAGCAGGTCCTCGCCCAGGCCCTGGGCCTCCTCGCGCCGGGCGGCCGGCTGATCGTCGGCGACGTGAAGAACGCCGCCACCCTGCGCATCCTGACCACCGCGCAGCAGCAGGCCGCGCAGCCCTACGCCTCCCACGAGGAGATCCGCTCCGCGGTGGAGGCGGCCCTGCTCGCCCAGCGCGAACTGGCCCTGGCCCCCGAGTGGTTCACCGACTTCGCCGCCGCGCACGGCGCGGGCGTCGACATCCGCCTCAAGGCCGGCGCCGCGCACAACGCGCTCAGCCGGCACCGCTACGAGGTCGTCCTGCACAAGGACCCGGCCGGTGTGCTGGACCTGTCCACGGTGCCCGCGGTGCCGTGGGCGGAGGTCGACGACCTGGCCGCGCTGAGCGACTTCGTCGACCACGCCCGCGGCCCCGTCCGCCTCACCGCGATCCCCAGCGCCCGGCTGGCCGAGGAGAGCGTCGCGGCCGTCTTCGCCGGCGTCGTCGACCTGGACCCGCCCGCCGGCCGGCCCGTCGACCCCGAGGACGTCGCCGCCCTGGCCCGCCGCAAGAACCTCCACCCCGTCCTCACCTACGCCACCGACGCCCCGCACAGCTTCGACGCGCTGCTGCTGCCCGCCGAGCGGGCGGTGACCGGCTCGTTCGTGCCCAGCCCGGTGGCCGGCCGGATCCGCGCCAACACCCCCGCCCTGGCCCAGGCGATCGGCCCGCTGCTGGCCGAGCTGCCCGCCCACCTGGCCGCCCGGCTGCCGGACTACATGGTGCCGGCCGTGATGGTGGCGCTCTCGCAGCTGCCGCTGAACCCGGCCGGCAAGATCGACCGCGGGGCGCTGCCGGCCGAGCAGGCGGCCACCGCCGGCAGCGGCGAGCCGCGCAACTCCCACGAACAGCAACTGTGCGGCTTCTTCGCCGAGTTGCTCAAACTCGAGCGGGTCGGCATCAACGACGACTTCTTCGCGCTGGGCGGGCACTCCCTGCTCGCCACCCGGCTCAGCGCCCGCATCCGCAAGCACTTCGACGTCGACATGCCGCTGCGCACCATCATCCAGTACCCCACGGTGGCCGAACTGGCCGCGCTGCTGCTGGTGGGCAGCATCCCCGGCGACCACGCCGACTCCTTCGGCGTGGTGCTGCCCCTCAACCGGGACCCGGGCACGGGCAAGGAGCCGGTGTGGTTCTTCCACGGCGGCGGCGGCCTGGGCTGGGCGTTCTTCACCTTCGCCCCGCACGTGCCGGACCGGGCCGCCTACAGCCTGCAGTCCCGCGGCTCCGACGGCACCGAGCCGGTGGCCGACTCGGTGGAGGACATGGTCGAGGACTACCTCGCCCAGATCCTCGCCGTGCAGCCCGAGGGTCCCTACCATCTGATCGGCTGGTCCTTCGGCGGGCCGATCGCCCACGCCGTCGCCGCCGCGATGGAGCAGCGCGGCCTGCAGGTCGCCCTGCTGGCCGTGCTGGACTCCCAGCCCGCCAACTCCGATCCCGACAACGGCTTCCGCGAGGTCGCCGGCCGCACCAAGGAGCTCTACCGGGCCGACGTGGAGGAGGTCTTCGGCAAGTTCATGAACACCGGCAACATGGACGCCTTCCTGGACACCATGGCCCGGGTCGGCGCCAACAACCTGCAGAAGATGGGCGTGTTCGACTCGCCCGTCTACCGCGGCGACCTGCTGTACTTCAACGCCAAGCTGGACAAGGTCGACGGCCTGACCTCCTACGGGCCCGACTGGCGCCCGCACGTGGCGGGCACCATCGAGGAGTTCGACGTGGACGCCACCCACCACGACCTGCACATGCCCAAACCGGCGGGCCAGATCATGCAGGTCATCGCGCGCAGGCTGGCCGCCCGGTGAGCGCCGCCCACGCACCGCACCGCACGCTGCTGTGCGTGCCGTTCGCCGGGGCCGGCCCCTCCTTCTTCCACCCCTGGCGGGAGCCGGCCGCCGGCCGCTGGCGGGTGACCGCGCTGGAACTGCCGGGCCGGGAGCGCCGGTTGATGCAGGAGCCGTACCGCAACGTCGTCGAGGCGGCCAAGAACGAGATCGACCAGGTGGTGGCCGACCTCGGCCCGGGCACCCGCACGGTGCTGTTCGGCCACAGCCTGGGCGCGGTCCTCGCCTACGAGCTGACGCATCTGCTGCTCGCCCGCGGCGTGCTTGTCGAACGGCTCGTGGTCAGCGGCTCGCCGGGCCCCTGGACCCAGCGCGAGCGGCGCGCGGCGGGCCTGCGCGGCGACGAATTCCTCGCCCGCGTCGAGGAGTTCGCGGGCTTTCGGCACGAGGCGCTGGACCACCCGGAGATGCGGGAGCTGATCCTGCCCGCCCTGCAGGCCGACTGCGAGATGCACGAGGCGTATGTGCCCAGCACCGACACCCCGGTGCCGGTACCGATCTGCTCCCTGCGCGGCGACCACGACGGCCTGGTCAGCGCCGAGGAGGGCCGCCAGTGGCGGGACGCCACCACGGCCGGCTTCCACTACGTGGAGTTCCCCGGCGACCACATGTACCTCGTCGACCACGGCCCGCAGATCCTCGACGTCATCGAGGCACAATCCACCCCCACCCCCTGACGGCGGGACAACGCCCCCCAGCGGGGCGGGGCTTGACCGGAGGGCGTCCGCAGCCGCGGGCGCCCTCCACGCCGTGCGGCGGCCGCGACGGGCCGCCTCCAGCGGGTCTCGAGGGGCATGGCAGGGCCGTGACAGGCCGCCGTCAGGCCGGCTGGGGACAGTGGCAGCATGAAGAGTTCCGCGATTGCAGTCTCAGGGCTGCGCAAGGCGTATGGCGACAAGGTCGTGCTCGACGGCATCGACTTCGAGGTCGCCGCGGGATCGGTCTTCTCCCTGCTCGGCCCCAACGGGGCGGGCAAGACCACGACGGTGAACGTGCTGACCACGCTGCTGGCGGCCGACGCCGGCACGGCGCGCGTCGCCGGACACGACGTGGCGAGCGCGACCAAGGACGTCCGCGCGGCCATCGGCGTGACCGGCCAGTTCGCCGCGGTGGACGATCTGCTGTCGGGCCGGGAGAACCTGCAGCTGGTGGCGGACCTGAAACGCGTGCCCGCGAGGGCCGAGGTGGTCACGCGCCTGCTCGAGCGGTTCGACCTGGCGGAGTCGGCGGACAAGATGGCCGCCACCTACTCCGGCGGGATGCGCCGCAAGCTGGACCTGGCGATGACCCTGGTCGGCAGCCCGCAGATCATCTTCCTCGACGAGCCGACCACGGGCCTGGACCCGCGCAGCCGGCGCACCATGTGGGGCATCGTCCGCGAACTGGTCGCCGAGGGCACCACCATCTTCCTCACCACCCAGTACCTGGAGGAGGCCGACCAGCTCGCCGACCGGATCGCCGTCCTCAACCAGGGCAAGCTGGTCGCCCAGGGCACCGCCGAGGAGCTCAAGCGGCAGATCCCCGGTACCCACGTGCGGCTGCGCTTCGCCGAGCCGGCCGAACTCGACGCGGCCGCCCGGCTCCTGCCCGGCTCCACCCGCGACGAGGAGGAGCTGGCCCTGAGGGTGCCCAGCGACGGCCAGTCCCGCTCGCTGCGCGCCCTGCTGGACCGGCTCGACGAACACACCCTCAACGCCCAGGAGTTCTCCGTGCACACGCCGGACCTGGACGACGTGTTCCTCGCCCTGACCGACCGTACGGCCACCTCGTCCGACCAGGCCGGGCAGGCGGGCGCCGAGCGCACGAAGGAGGCGATCGCACGATGAGCACCCTCGCCACCCCGCTGGCCGACTCCTCGATCATGCTGCGCCGCAATCTCAAGCACACCCTGCGCAACCCCACCACGGTCTTCAACGCGGTGCTGTTCCCCATCGTGATCATGCTGATGTTCGTGAAGGTGTTCGGCGGCGCGTTCAGCGTCGGCGACGCCTACATCGACTACGCCACCCCGGGCCTGCTGGTGATGGCCGTCAGCTACGGCCTGGGCGCCACCGCCACGGCCGTCAACGACGACATGACCAAGGGCATCATCAACCGGTTCAAGACCATGGACGTCTCCCGCGGCTCGGTGCTGACCGGGCACGTCGTGGTCACCACGGTGCGCTGCCTGGTCGCCGAGGCCGCCCTGATCGGCGTCGCCTTCGCGATGGGCTTCGACCCGTCCGCGAGCGCGGCGGACTGGCTCGGCGCGATCGGCCTGCTCGTCCTGCTCAGCTTCGGCGCCGGCTGGCTGACCGTCGCACTGGGCCTGGCCGCGAAGTCGGTGGAGACGGCCGGCCTGGGCACCGTCCCGCTGATCATGCTGCCGTTCCTCAGCAGCGCGTTCGTGCCCGCGGACACCATGGGCGCCGGCGTGCGGCAGTTCGCCGAGTACCAGCCCTTCACCCCGATCATCGAGACCCTGCGCGGCCTGCTGCAGGGCCACCCCTCCGGCGGCGACGCGGCCGCCGCCCTGGCCTGGTGCGTCGGCTTCGCCGTCGTCGGCTACGTCTGGGCGGTCTCCACCTTCAAGAAGCGGGCCTGACCCCGCCACCGTCGCCCCCCTTCCCCCTTCCCCCTTCCCCCTTCCCCCTTCCCCCTTCCAGCCGCCCCGGCGCCACGCCGCCGGGGCGGCTCCCTACGTCCCCGTACGCCCGCGCCCGTCGTACACCGCGCCGTCGGGCGGACGGCCAACGGCCCCCGAACACCGCGCGGTTCGGGGGCCGTCGTTACGCCGGCCGTCGGCCGGGGCGGGGGAGAGGGGTCAGGCGTGGGCCGCGGTGGCGGGGCGCCGGGCGCGCTGGTCCTGGACCAGCTTGCCCAGCCGGTCCACGCCCAGCGCGATCTGCTCCGGGGTCAGCACGCTGAAGGACAGCCGGGCCTGGTGGAAGCCGCCGGTGCCGCCGTAGAAGTGGTGCATCGGCGTCCACAGGACGCCGAACCGCGAGGCGGAGTACTCCAGCAGGGCGTCGTCGGCCGGGAAGGGCAGCGTCAGGACGACGAACATGCCGCCCTGCGGCGTGTTCCAGGAGACCTCCGGCGCCGCGCCCGGCGCGGGCGCGAACACGGCCCGCAGCCGCTGCAGCAGGGTGGTGAGGTTGTGCCGGTAGACCGCGGCCTCGCGGGCGGTGGCCCGCCGGAGGCTGCAGCCGTGCTCCAGCAGGTAGCCGCCGATGACGGCCTGGGCGACGGTGGAGGTGTTCAGCGTCACCATGCTCTTGAGCTTGGCCAGGTGGTCGGCGAGCAGCACGCTGGGCGCCGCGGCGGACGCGGCCGCCGTGACGGGCTGGTCGGCGATGATGTAGCCCACCCGGGAGCCGGCGAACGCCGACTTGGCGAACGAGCCGAGGTGGATGACCTGGTGGCGGTCGTCCAGCGCCTTGAGGGTGGGCGGCGCGGCGCCGCCGGCGTGGAAGAGGGAGTAGGGGTTGTCCTCGATGACGAGGATCTCCTCCCGCGCCGCCAGCTCCAGCAGGGCGACGCGGTCGGAGCGCGACATGCTCGCGCCGCTGGGGTTGGCGAAGTCCGGCACGACGTAGCAGGCCCGCGGGCGCAGCCCCTCGCGCCGGGCCGCCCGGATCTGCCGGGCGAGGTCGTCCAGGTCGATGCCGCCGTCGTGCTCGCGGACGCCGCGCAGCGGGGCGCCGGCCACCCGGGCCGCGCCGATGAAGCCGACGTAGTTGGGCGTGGCGGCCAGCACGACGTCGCGGCGGTCGCGCACCAGGGCGCGCAGCAGCAGCACCATCGCCTCCTGGCAGCCGGTGGTGACCACGATGCTCTCCGGGTCGACCGTGAGGCCCTCGTCGATCTGCAGCTGGCGGGCGATGAGTTCGTGGATGAACCCCTTGGTGCGGCCGTACTGGAAGAAGGTGCGCCGCACCAGCTCCGCGGGCAGCCCCTTGTCGTGCTCGAGGTGACGGCGGAACGTCGCGAGATGCCGGGCGAGGTCGTCGACGTCGTAGAAGCCCTCGAACGGCCGGCCGGCCGAGAACGAGACCGCGTCCGGATACCGTCCCGCGAGTTCGTTGAGCAAGGTCATGGAGGTGAGTGCGGGATCGTCGACCGAGGCGTGCAGATCGGTGACACTCAGCCGCATCGGCCCCGGTTGTATGGGCATAGTCACGTCATCCTCATCCGCCGGACAACTCAGCCTCGAGCTGGTGTCGTTGATGTCGGGCAGTGCTCCATGGAATTCCCGATCGCGGGCTCTCCAGAATAGAACTGGGCCCGGCGGGGCGGGAAGAGCGAAGCTGCCCGCCGCAGTGCCGTCACCTCTGATTTCCGGTGTCCTGCCGGAACTTTTCCGGTGTCCTGTCGGCGGGACATCGGCCTTCGGCCGGCAATCCCGCGCGGTGCCCTTCCCCGCGGGGTCTTCGGACATTGACACCCCCTGCCCGGCGGACAGAACATGGGATTGCTGAGGAATGGCGAGAAAGCTCAGGGCTTGCTGCCGCGACGTGGCCGGAGTTGACCCGGCCCGGTCGAATCGCGATAGGGCATGAGCCGTCGATCCGTACACCACGAAGCGAGCCGCCCGGCCGGTCACCTCATGGCCCGGGTGGGGCCGCACGGACATTCCGGTTCGACCACCTCTCCATATCCGGATTTCCGGGAGTGAACTCGACGAGCGGCACGGCCGTGCGCGCGGTTGCCGCTGGAGGAGAGCCATTTCCCGTCGAGCCGGCGGTATCTGACACCTGAGAAGGAGCTGACGCATGACCACACTTGGCGACGGGGTTTTGGAGAAGGCCGCGGCGGAATACGCCGAGCAGGGTTTCTCCATCATCCGCAACGTCGTGCCGCAAGACCTCCTGGAGGAGGTGTGCGCCCACGTCGACTGGCTGACCCGCAAGTATCCGGACCTGCGCCCCGAGCACTTCCACCACCCGCTGATCCGCAACGACGCCTTCTGGGCCCGGCTGGTCTCCGACCGCCGCCTGGTGGACATCGCGGAGTTCTTCCTCGGCCCGGACCTGGCCTGCTTCACCGCCCACTACATCTGCAAGCCGCCCTACGACGGCCAGCCGGTGCTGTGGCACCAGGACGGCGCCTACTGGTCGCTGAGCCCCATGCAGGCGCTGACGGTGTGGCTGGCGGTGGACGAGTCCACCACCGAGAACGGCTGCCTGCGGATGATCCCCGGCAGCCATGTGCTGCCGCTGCACAAGCCGTCGGTGCGCACCGACACCGACAACATGCTCTTCTCCGCCTCCGACGAGGACCTGGTGCGCGAGTGGGCCGAGGAGCGCGGCGTGGTGGACATCGAGCTGCAGCCGGGTGATGTCTCCATCCACCACCCCAACCTGCTGCACTGCTCGGAGCCCAACACCTCCGCCAAGCGGCGCTGCGGCCTGGACATGGGCTACATCTCCACCACCACCCGCATCCACAGCGACGGCATCTACCTCGACCCGCTGCTGGTGCGCGGCACCGACGCGACCGGCCTGAACAACTACCGTCCCTTCCCCGCCTTCCAGGAGGGCGAGACGGTTTCCTTCGCCGGGCAGGACGCCTGGGACGCGCGGGTGGCGCAGCTGAACGCGGCGCTGCCGGCCCGTACCCGGGAGCTGGTGGAGGAGAGCCCCATCGACACCACCCGGCACATGATCGACCGGCTGCGGGCGGGCACCGCCAAGCGCTGACACCCACCGCCCGCATGGCCGCGGCCCCAGAACCCGTACCGGTTCCGGGGCCGCAGGCGTGCGAGGCCGGGGGCGATTCACCAGGCGAAGGCCTCGCCGTCCAGGCGCTTGTCGATGCAGTAGGTGCGGAACGCCTCCGCCTTGGCGACGATCGCGTCGTCGCCGGTGCGCCGCGCGGCCTGCACGTACCAGTCGAACGCGGCCGCGGCGTGCGCGTGCCGGGCGAAGTGCAGCGCGGCGAAGCGGCGGAAGTCCGCCCGCATGCTGCGCCGGGTCAGGGCCGTGCCGCCGATGAGGTGCTCCAGCTCCGCCGCGGTCGGCGCGGGCCGCTCGACCAGGTGGACCGGTGCGGTGGCCGGCACGTCGCCGCGGATCGCGACCGGCTCCTGGGCGCCGGCGAAGTCCAGGCACAGCGAGAGCCGGGTGACCTCTCCGGCGGTCAGCGCGGAGTGCGGCACCGTCGAGTGGATCTGCCACACCTCGCCGCGGCGCAGGTGGTAGACGGTGTCGTTCTCGGACAGCAGGGACTCCTCGCTGGTGCGCAGCGGGATCTGCAGCCGGGTGCCGGCCTCGCCCCATTCGAGGAAGTCCACGTGCGGGGTGATGATCGCGTCGTGGGCGCGGAAGACGCGCACCCACTGCAGCCGCTCCAGCGGGAAGTGCGCGGTCACCAGGGACATGATGCCCGGCAGCTGCTTGCCCAGTTCGGTCAGGGCCAGGCCGCCGTCGTGCGGGCGGAAGGAGGTGTCGGATTCCGCGCCGCTGCCGTTGGCCAGCACATGCGCCGACCACGACCCGAAGGTGAAGGCGTCGTATTTCCCGTCGTACTCGTGACCGTCCAGGACGGCGAATTCGTCCGCCAGGTCGTAGGAGTCGATGGGCAGCACCGCAAGCCGCTGTGACTTGAGCACGGAAATCCCCCTCCAGCACATGATGGTTGTCGTGATGATCCGAGGAAAAAACTGATTGCGGGCGTTCCTCGACGTCACCATATTTCCGCCGAGTTGCGAAAGACAATGAGACAACTCCGGGCGCCCGCCGCCCGGTCGGAAAGCGCGGGCGGACGCGGCCGATCCGGCCGGCCGCGGCCCATACTGCGGTGTCCGGCCGGCCCGGGCTGTCCTGTCGGCGGGACAGCCCGGTGCCCGCCGGCGTGTGTGCGGCGGTCATCCCTTGCCGCGGCTTTCCCCGGCCAACTACGTTGGCGTCGCGATGGCCACGGCCTTTTCGACGGCCCGGCGGCCGATCCGGCCGCGTCCGCCGCGCGCACCTGCCGGTGCACTGTGCACTCCCACGCGTTCTTTCCGAGGCGGGCACACCGCTGCTTTCTTGAAGGCCGCCGGCCGCCCTCCGGACATGTCCCGCCCGGCGGGACGGCACCTCTGCAAGGCCCATGGCGTGGGCGGGCATTCCCGCTCGATGAAGGAAGGAAAAGGGCTGGCGATGGAATCGAAACGACAGGCCGCGCCGTCGGGCGCGCCGGCATCGCTCGTACAGGAAGTCGCGGCGCTGTGGGGGGAATGCCTCGGCGGCCCCGACGTCGGCCCGGTCGACGACTTCTTCGCGCTCGGCGGCAATTCGCTGGCCGGGATCAAAATCATCGAGCGGGTGGCGCAGACCTACGGCGTGAAGCTGTCCGTGCGCGACTTCTACCTCGCGCAGACCCCGACCCGCGTCGCCGAGCTGATCGAGCAGGGGAGGGCCGCCGCGTGAGGCTGACGCCGGGCCCCGCGCGCGACGTCGACCTCGACCGCGTCGACCTGTTCGACCTGGACCTGTACGGCGCGGGCGACCCGCACCCGATCTGGGACGTGATGCGGGACAAGGCCCCCCTGCACCACCAAGTCCTGCCCGACGGGCGGGAGTTCTGGTCGGTGACCCGCTACGAGGACGTGCGCCGGGTGCTCAGCGACCACCGCGAGTTCACCTCCGAACGCGGCACCGTCCCCACCCACCTGGGCACCGACGACGCCGCCGCGGGCGTGCTGATGACCTCCACCGACCCGCCCCGGCACACCGAGGTGCGCCGGCCGCTGAACGCCAGACTCACCGCCCGGGCCGTGCGGTCCTGGGAGGACTCGATCCGCGCCACCGTCCGGCATTTCCTCGAACCCGCCCTGGAGGGCGAGGTGTTCGACCTGGCCGAGCAGGCGCTGCTGCTGCCCGCCATGGTCACCGGACCGCTGCTGGGCATCCCGGCCAAGGACTGGGCCGAACTCGTCCAGCTGACCGCCATGGTCACCGCCCCGTCCGACCCGCACTTCCTGGTCGGCAACGAGGACGCCACCCTGGCCATCTCCCACCACGAACTGCTCACCTACGTCCGCGACTGGGCCACCGCGCGCCGCGCCGGCGGCGGCGAGGACGACAGCCTGCTGCACCACCTGATGAGCGTGCGCCCCGGCGGTGCCCCGCTGAGCGAGGAGGAGATCGCCCTCGACGGCTACAGCATCCTGCTGGGCGCCAACGTCACCACCCCGCACACCGTCTCGGGCACCGTGCAGGCCCTGATGGAGCGGCCCGAGCAGTTCGCGAAGGCCCAGGCCGACCCGAGCCTGATCCCCGACCTGGTCGAGGAGGGGCTGCGCTGGACCTCGGCCGCCTGCAACTTCATGCGCTACGCCGTCGACGCCGTCGACATCGCCGGCGGCACCGTTCCGGCCGGCGGCGCGGTCGTCGCCTGGATCGGATCGGCCAACCGGGACGCCACCCAGTTCCCCGACCCGCACACCTTCGACATCACCCGCGCCGGCGCCAAGCGGCACGGCGCGTTCGGGTTCGGCCCGCACTTCTGCATCGGGGCGCCGCTGGCCCGGATGACCCTGCGGATCTTCTTCGAGGAACTGCTCGGGCAGTGCGCCTCGATCGAACCCGCCGGCGAACCGCAGCACCTGCGCTCCTACTTCATCGCCGGCCTGACCCACCTGCCCGTCACCGTCCAGAAACGGCCCACGCCATGACCACCGGCCCCACCACCCTCTCGCCGTGGCTGGTGCGCCCGCCGGCCGCCGGCCCCCGCGCCCGGCTGTTCTGCCTGCCCTTCGCCGGCTCCGGCGCGTCCGCCTTCAGCGCCTGGCCCGCCGACCTGGACGGCGTCGAGGTCTGCCCGGTGCAGTTCCCCGGCCGCGAGAACCGGCTGGGCCACCCCCACTACGGCAGCTACGAACACCTCGCCGACGAGCTGGCCGAGCACCTGGCGCCGCTGCTGGACCGGCCGTTCGCGTTCTTCGCGCACTGCGCGGGCGCCCTGCCCGCCTACGAGACCGTGCTGCGCCTGGCCGCCCGGAACCTGCCCGCCCCGGCATGCCTGGTCGTCTCCGGCCAGCGGGCCCCGCACGACGCCGCCCGCGACCGGATGCTCACCCTGACCGAGCCCGAACTGCGCGCCGAGATCGAGACGTTCGTGCGCGGCCGGGGCATCGAACCCCGCCCCGACATGGTCGACCTCGGCCTCCTGGTGCTGCAGCGCGACCACGCCGCGGCCGCCGCCTACCGGCGCACCGAACCGGCCCGCGTCGACTGCCCCGTCGTCGTCGTGCACTGGCAGGACGACACCGACGTCACCCTCGCCGACCTGCAGGGCTGGCGCCACTACGCGGACCCGGTCGAGTTCCGGGTGCTCGAGGGCGGCCACTACGCCTTCATGGACGCCCCCGACGCGCTGCGGAAGCTGCTGACCCGCCGGCTGTGACCCCCGCCGCCCCCGCCGCCCCTGTCGACCGCCCCGCCCCCGCCGCCCGCCCCCGACCGTCCCGCCCGCACCCCGGAAGGACCACCCATGCGTGGCACCGCCACCCCCGACGTCGCCGTCATCGGCATGTCGTGCCGCTTTCCCGGTGTGCCCGGCCTGGCCGCGTTCTGGCAGCTGCTGCTCGACGGCGGCTCGACCATCGCCACCTTCCCCGGGCAGCGGGCGGCCGACGCGCACTCCCGCTACCCGTCCCACCCGGACGCCGCCACCTTGGGCGCGGGCTCGTTCTTCGAGGCCGTCGACGCCTTCGACGCCGCCTTCTTCGACACCTCCGCCGGCGAGGCGGCCGCCATGGACCCCGTGCAGCGGCTGGGACTGGAACTGGCCTGGGAGGCCGTCGAGGACGCCGGCCTGCCCGCGCCCGCACTGGCCGGCCGGGACATCGACGTCCTGGTCGGCGCCGCCCCCTCCGGCTACGACCAGCTGCGCCGGCGCACCGGCAGCGACACGGACGACCACTACGCCGCCCTCGGCTCCAGCGGCGCCCTCATCGCCAACCGCATCTCGCACCTGCTCGACGTGCGGGGGATGAGCCTGTGCACGGACTCCGGGCAGTCCTCCTCCCTGGTCTCGCTGGCACTGGCCTGCGACCGCATCCGCGCCGGCGCCACCGACATGGCGCTCGCCGGCGGCGTGCACCTGATCGCCGACCCGGAGGCCGGCGCCGGCCTGGCCAACCTCGGCGCCCTGTCCCCGGACGGCCGCTGCTACCCCTTCGACGCCCGCGCGGGCGGCTTCATCCGCGGCGAGGGCGGCGCGTTCGTCCTGCTCAAACGCCTCGACCAGGCCGTCGCCGACGGCGACCACATCTACGCCGTGGTGCGCGGCTGGGGCGTGGCCGGCGCCGGCGCGTCCTCCCGGATGCCCGACCCCAGCCCCACCGGGCAGGCCGCCGCGGTGCTGACCGCCCTGCGCCGCGCGGACATCGCCTTCGACACCGTCGACTACGTCGAGGCCCACGGCACCGGCACCCGGCGGGGCGATCCGGCCGAAGCGGCCGGCCTGCGCGAGGTGTTCACCCGGGCCGGCCGCACCCGGACGCTGACCCTCGGCTCGGTGAAGGCCAACGTCGGCCACCTGGAACCGGCCGCCGGCATCACCGGCTTCGTCAAGGCCGCCCTGTGCGTGGAGCGCGCCCACCTCGTGCCCACCCCCGGCTTTCGCACCCCCAACCCCGCCATCCCCCGCTTCCACGACGACTTCGAGGTCCTGGCCACCGCCCGCCCCTGGCCCGCCGCGCCCGGCCGGCCGCGGCGCGCCGGGGTGTCCTCGATCGGCATGGGCGGCACCAACGCCCACGTCGTCCTCGAACAGGCCCCCGCACCGCGGCCGGCGGCCCAACGGCCCGGCCCGGCGGGGGAGTCGAGCCCGGTGCAGAGCGCCGGGCTGGTGCCGTGGGTGCTCTCGGCCCGCTCCCCGGCGGCCCTGGCCGCGCAGGCGGCACGGCTGCGGGAGACCGTGGCCGGCGACGCGGCGCTGCCGGTGACCGGCGTCGGGCATGCGCTGGCGGCCACCCGCACGACCTTCGAGCACCGCGCGGTGGTCCTGGCCGAGGACCGCGGCCAGGCCCTGGCCGGCCTGGAGGTGCTGGCGGCCGGCGGCCGCACGGCCCGCGTCCTGCGCGCCACCGCCGCCCCGGCGCCGGGCCCGGTCGTGTTCGTCTTCCCCGGCCAGGGCTCGCAGTGGCAGGACATGGGCCGCCGGCTGTACGCGCAGTCGGCGGTGTTCGCCCGCGCCATCGACGACTGCGACCGGGCGCTCGCACCGTGGCTGGACTGGTCGCTCACCGACCTGGTGCGCGGCGCACCGTCGGCGCCCTCGCTCAAGGACGGCGACGCCGTCGTCCAGCCCGCCCTGTTCGCGATGATGGTGTCCTTGGCCCGGCTGTGGAACTCCCTGGGCGTGGTGCCCGACGCGGTCGTCGGCCACTCGCAGGGAGAGATCGCCGCCGCGTGCGCGGCGGGCGCCCTGTCCCTGCAGGACGCGGCACGCGTGGTCGCCCTGCGCAGCCGGGCGCTGGCCGCCCTGGCGGGCCGGGGCGGCCTCAGCGCCGTCGCCGCCCCCCTGCGCTGGGTCGAGCAGCGCCTCGCTCCCTTCAGCGGCCGGCTGTCGGTGGGCGCGGTCAACGGGCCGGCCTCCGTGGTCGTCTCCGGCGACCTGACCGCGCTGGAGGAGTTCGCCGCCCTGGCCGCCGCCGAACAGGTGCGGGTGCGCCGGGTCAGGATCGACTACGCCTCCCACTCCCACCAGGTCGAGGACATCCGCGCGCAGGTGCTCGAGGCCGCCGCGGACATCACCCCCCACCGCACGCCGATCGCGTTCCACTCCACGGTCACCGCCGGCGCACTCGACACCCGCACCCTGGACGCCGCCTACTGGTACCGCAACCTGCGCTCGACGGTCCGCTTCGGCGAGGTCGTCGACCGCCTGATGCACACCCGCGGCGGCGTGTTCGTCGAGGTCAGCCCGCACCCCGTGCTGCAGGTGGCGATGGAGGAGGTTGCCGACACCCTGGCGAGCCCGCCCCCGGTCGTGGCCACCCTCACCCGGCACGACGGCGGCCTGGGCCAGGTCCTCACCTCCCTGGCCGCGCTGCACGTGCACGGCGTGCACGCCGACTGGCCGGCCCTCTTCCCCGCCGGCCGCCCGGCCCGTATCCCCCTGCCCACCTACCCCTTCCAGCGCCGCCGCCACTGGCTGACCGCCGCCGAGTCCGGCCCGGCCGCGGACACCGCCGCCACGCCCGACACGCCGGCCGTGGACGTCGGTTCACCGGCCGCGGTCCTCACCCTGGTCTGCGCGGAGACCGCGGCACTGCTGGCCGGCAAGGGCACGCCGCTCGGCGCGGCGGACCTCGTCGCGCGCGCGGCGCAGACCTTCAAATCGCTGGGCTTCGACTCCGCGATGGCGGTGGAGCTGCGCAACCGGCTGGGCGCGGCGACCGCGGTGCGGCTGCCGGCCACCGTCGCCTTCACCTACCCCACCCCGCAGCAGCTCGCCGACCGAGTCCTCGCCCTGCTCACCCCGCAGACACCACCCCCGCCCGGCCCGCCCGCCCCGCCGGCG
Organism: Streptomyces sp. NPDC057616; assembly: GCF_042800575.1. Classification (NCBI taxonomy): domain Bacteria; kingdom Bacillati; phylum Actinomycetota; class Actinomycetes; order Kitasatosporales; family Streptomycetaceae; genus Streptomyces; species Streptomyces sp. NPDC057616. Next base: position 24,049 of record NZ_JBHVGU010000046.1, on the reverse strand, counting down.
CCGGCCGAAGCGGCTGCCCCGGACGGCGGCAGCGACGACGACCTCTACGCCCTGATCGAGCGCGGATACGTCTAGCCCGCCCCTGCAGCCCCACTCCGCGCAGCACGCGCACCCCGCGCAGCCCGCGCACCCGTTGTTCGAACCGACCGTTGAGGGAGGCCCCCGGTGGAGGAAGTCGACAAGCTCCGTTCCTACTTGCGCCGCGCCGTCGGCGACGCGCAGGAGCTGCGCGAGCGGGTGCGCGCGCTGGAGGAGGCCGCCCGCGAACCCGTCGCCGTCGTGGGCGTGGGCTGCCGCTTCCCCGGCGGCGCCACCTCCCCCGAAGCGCTGTGGTCGCTGGTCGCCGGCGAGGTGGACGCGATGGGCGACTTCCCCACCGACCGCGGCTGGGACATCACCGGCCTGTACGACCCCGACCCCGAGGCGCACGGCAGGACCTACACCCGCACCGGCGGCTTCCTGCCCGAACTGCCCGACTTCGACGCGCCGTTCTTCGGCATCAGCCCGCGCGAGGCGCTGGCCATGGACCCGCAGCAGCGGCTGATGCTGGAGACCTCCTGGGAGGCCCTGGAGCGGGCCGGCATCGACCCGGCCGCCCTGCGCGCCACCCCCACCGGCGTGTTCACCGGCCTCTACGGCGTCGACTACGGCCCCCGGATGGGCGGCGGCGCCGGCGGCGAGATCGAGGGCTTCGCCCTGACCGGCAGCTACCTCAGCGTCGCCTCCGGCCGGGTGGCCTACGTGCTGGGCCTGCACGGCCCGGCCGTCTCCACCGACACCGCCTGCTCGGCCTCGCTGGTCGCCGTCCACCAGGCCGTCCGCTCGCTGCGGAGCGGGGAGTGCACGCTGGCCCTGGCCGGCGGCGTGTCCGCGCTGCCCACCCCGGGCATGTTCGTGGAACTGGCCCGCCAGCGCGGCCTGTCGGCGGACGGCCGCTGCAAGGCGTTCGCGGACGCCGCCGACGGCACCGGCTTCTCCGAGGGCGCGGGCGTGCTGGTGCTGGAGCGCCTCTCCGACGCGCGCCGCAACAACCGCCGCATCTGGGCCGTCATCCGCGGCTCGGCCATCAACCAGGACGGCGCCTCCAACGGCCTGACCGCCCCCAACGCGCTGGCCCAGCAGCAGGTCATCACCGCCGCCCTCGCCGACGCCGGCCTCACCGGCACCGACGTGGACGCGGTCGAGGCGCACGGCACCGGCACCCGCCTCGGCGACCCCCTGGAGGCGGAGGCCCTGCTGGCCACCTACGGACAGCACCGCGAGAACCAACCACCGTTGTGGCTGGGCTCGTTGAAGTCGAACATCGGCCACACCCAGGCCGCCGCCGGGGTCGGCGGCATCATCAAGATGATCATGGCGATGCGGCACGGTATCCTGCCCCGCACCCTGCACGTGGACCGGCCCTCCCGGCACGTCGACTGGGAATCCGGGGCCGTCGAGCTGCTGACCGAGGCCCGGGAGTGGACCACGGCGGAGGGCCGGCCGCGGCGCGCCGGGATCTCCTCGTTCGGCATCAGCGGCACCAACGCCCACCTCATCCTCGAACAGGCCCCCGACACGCCCGCGGACACGCCCGCCGACACCCCCGCCGACACCCCCGCCGACACCCCCGCGGACGCGCCCGAGCCCGCCGTGCCGGCGCCGGACGGGGCCGGGCGGGTGCTGCCGTGGGTGCTGTCGGCCCGCTCCGCGCCGGCGCTGACGGCGCAGGCCGCACGGCTGCACCGGCTGGTGGCCGCACACCCCGAACTGCCGCTCGCCGACGTGGGCCAGGCCCTGGTGACCCGGCGCTCCCTGTTCGAGCACCGCCAGGTCGTCATCGGCGCCGACCGCGAAAGCCTCCTGGCCCAGCTCGCCGCCGTCGCCGCCGGGCAGGAACCGGGCCCGGCCGGCCCGGTCTCCGGCCTTGCCCGGCCGGTCGGCAAAACCGTGTTCGTCTTCCCCGGCCAGGGCGGCCAATGGGCCGCCATGGGACGGGAGTTGTGGGAGACCTCCCCGGTCTTCGCCGAGCGGCTGGAAGCCTGCGCCAAGGCGCTCGAACCGTGGGTGTCCTGGTCGCTGATCGACACCGTGTGCGGGGGAGCGCGGGCCGCGGACCTGGAGGACATCGACGTCGTCCAGCCGGTGCTGTGGGCCGTGATGGTCGCGCTGGCCGAGGTGTGGCGCTCGCTGGGGGTGCGCCCCGACGTGGTGATCGGCCACTCCCAGGGCGAGATCGCCGCCGCCCACGTCGCGGGCGCCCTCAGCCTGGAGGACGCCGCAAAGATCGTGGCCCTGCGCTCCCGGCTGCTGGCCACGGTCGCCGGGCAGGGCAGCATGGCCGGCATCCTGCTGCCCGAACAGCGCGTGCGCGACCTCATCGCCGGCCAGGAGGACCGGGTCGGGATCGCCGCGGTCAACGGCGCCACCTCCACCACGGTCTCCGGCGCCACCACGGCGGTCGAGGAACTGGTCGCCGCCTGCCAGGCCGAGGGCGCCCGCGCCCGGCTGATCAAGTCCAGCGTGCCGGGCCACTCCCCGCTCATGGACCGGTTCGAGGACCGCCTCACCGGCGAACTGGGCCCCATCACCCCCAGGCCCACCCCGGTGGCGATCTACTCCACGGTCACCGGCGACCTGATCGACCCCCTCGCCCTCGACACCGCCTACTGGTTCCAGAACCTGCGCCGGCCGGTGCAGTTCGCCGCCGCCATGAGCCGCCTGATCGAACGCGAACCGCACAGCGCGGTCGTCGAACTCGGCCCGCACCCGCTGCTGGTGATGAACATCCAGGAGATGTTCGACGCCACCCCCGGCGCCACCGGCGTCGTGGTGGGCTCGCTGCGCCGCGACGAGGGCGGCCTGGCCCGGCTGTACCGGTCGGCGGCCGAGGCCTTCGTCGCCGGCGCCCCGGTGTCCTGGCAGACCGTGTTCGACGGCGCCGACGGCCGCCGGGTGGACCTGCCCACCTACCCCTTCCAGCGCCGCCGCTACTGGCTGAACACCCCCGCCGAGACCACCGGCGCCGCCGGCGGCTGCGACCACCCGCTGCTCGACACCGCCCTCGACCTGCCCGCCGCGGGCGCCCACCCCGGCCTGGCCGGCAGCGGCCGCCTCTCCCTCGAACGCCACCCCTGGCTGGCCGGCCACGTCGTGCACGGCGCCGTCCTGGTCCCGGCGGGCGTGCTCGCCGAACTCGCCGTGTGGGCCGCGCACCGCACCGGCCACGACACGGTCGGCGAACTCACCCTGCACACCCCGCTGGTGCTCTCCCGCACGGCCGAACGCGAGCTGCGCGTCACGGTCGACGCCGAGCACACCCTCGGCGTGCACTCCCGCGGCGCGGGCGACGCCGGGTGGACCTGCAACGCCACCGCCACCCTCACCACCGGCACACCCGCCCGCCAGGACGAGCTGACCGCCTGGCCGCCGGCCGGCGCGAGCGCCGTGCCCGCCGAGGACACCCGCACCCGCCTGGCCGCCCTCGGCCTCACCCACGGCCCGCTGCTGCACGGCCTGAAACAGCTGTGGCGCCAGGACGAGACGCTGTACGCCGAGGTGGCCCTGCCCGCCGACGACGCCCCGGGCCACCACGGCTTCCGCCTCCACCCCGCGCTCCTGCACGCCGCGCTGCTGCCCGCCCTCACCCGCGCCGAGGGCGCCCTGCCGGCCCGCTTCACCGGCCTGCACCTGGATGCCGCCCGGCCCGCCGCGCTGCGCGTGCGCCTGGCCCCCGCGGGCGGGGACACCGTGGGCATCACCCTCGCCGACCCGCACGGCACCCCGGTGGGCGGCATCGCCGCGCTGGCCGTGCGGCCCGCGGACGCCGAGGAGCTGACCGGGCTGAGCTTCGACCACCAGGACGCGCTGTTCGAGGTGGACTGGCAGCCGGCGCCCCCCGCCGGCCCGCCCGCCGCCCCGTACGCACTCCTCACCACCGCCCCCGACACGCCCGGCACGCCCGGCACGCCCGGGACGGCCGCGGGGCCGGGCGCGGCGCTCTTCGCCGATCTCGCCGAACTCGCCGCGTCTGCGGGGGAGATACCCCCGCTCGTCCTCGCCCCCCTCACCCCCGCCGATACCGCGGGCACGGGTGCGGGGGAGGTGCCGGCCGCCGTCGAGGACACCCTGCACGAGGTGCTGCGCCTGATGCAGGACTGGCTCGCCCAGCCGCGGTTCGCCGCCTCCCGCCTGGTGCTCGTGACCCGGGACGCGTGCGCCGACGGCCAGGTGGCCCGCCCCGACCCCGCGGCCGCCGCCGTATGGGGCTTCGTGCGGGCCGCGCAGACCGAGAACCCGGGCCGCTTCACCCTGGTGGACACCGACCACCACCCCGCCTCGCAGGCGGTGCTGGCGGCCGCGGCCGCCACCGGCGAGGCCCAGCTGAAGATCAGGGCCGGCACGGTGAGCACCCCCGCTCTGGTCCCCGCCCCGGCCGCGGCCGCCGGCACCGGCGGCGCGCTGGGCACCGGTTCGGTCCTCATCACCGGCGGCACCAGCGGCCTGGGCGCCCTGCTGGCCCGCCACCTCGTCGCCCGGCACGGCGTGCGCAGCCTCGTCCTGAGCAGCAGGCGCGGGGCGAAAGCCCCGGCGGCGGCCGCACTGCGCGAGGAGCTGACCGCGGCCGGCGCCCACGTCGAGATCGTCGCCTGCGACGTCACCCGCCGCGCGCAGGTCGCCGACCTGCTGGCCGCCGTACCGGCCGCGCACCCGCTGACGGCGGTCGTGCACTGCGCCGGCGTCCTCGACGACGGCGTCGTCGCCGCACTCACCCCGGACCGGGTGGACGCCGTCCTCGCGCCGAAGGTGCACGGCGCCTGGCACCTGCACGAGCTGACCCGGCCGCTGAAGCTGTCCGCGTTCGTGCTGTTCTCCTCGGTCGCGAGCGTCCTGGGCACCGCCGGCCAGGCCAACTACGCGGCCGCCAACGCCTTCCTCAACCACCTCGCCGAGACCCGCCGCGCCGAGCAACTGCCCGCCCGCGCCCTGTGCTTCGGCTTCTGGGCCGAGCGCAGCGAGATGAGCGCCGCCCTCAGCGACGCGGACGTGGTGCGCATGCAGCGCCAGGGCGTGCAGCCGCTGACGTCGCAGGAAGGCCTCGCCCTCTTCGACGCCGCGCTGCGCGCACCCGAGAGCACACCGGTGCTGGTGCCGGTGCGGCTGCACCCGGCGGCCCTGACCCCGCAGCCCGGCGAGATGGTCTCCCCGCTGCTGCGCACCCTCGCCCCGCCACCCGCCCGGGACGGCGGGGAGGCCGGCGGGCAGCCGGCCACCGCCTCCCTGGCCGAGCGGCTGCGGTCGCTGCCGGCCCAGGAGGCGCAGGCGCTGCTGCTGGACGCCGTACGGGCGCAGACCGCGCTCGTCCTGGGGCACGCCGACACCGACCGGGTCACGCCCGCCGAGGCGTTCAAGAAACTCGGCATCGACTCGCTGACGGCCCTGGAACTGCGCAACAAGCTGGCCGCGGTGACCGGTCTGAAGCTGCCCGCCACGCTCGTCTTCGACCACCCCAACCCCGCCGCCCTGGCCCAGTTCCTGGCCGCGGGCCTCACCCCCGACCCCGGCACGCCGGCCGCCTCGGGGGCCGCCGCGCTGGTCCGGGAGATCGAGGAGCTGGGCGCCCGGCTGCAGGACGCCCTGCCGGCGCTGGCCGGGCAGGAGCGGACCGCCCTCGCCACGCTGCTGGGCGACCTGCAGGCCGGTGTCCGTTCGACCGCGAGCGCCGCGGAGACCGGCCTCGCCGACCAGATCAGTTCGGCCTCGGCGGGAGAGCTCCTCGCGCTGCTGGACCAAGAGCTCTCGGCTAGGGGAGAGCGTTGACTTCCTCCTCCTCGTGACCGAGGGGGATTCCTACGGCTCGCGCCGTGGGGTGTCCTGCTTCATCGTCGACTGCCCGCTCGGAGTGTTCCGTTGAGGTCTTACACCGGCTCCACAGGCCGACACCGCCAGCCCGGCGGCCAGAAGATTGCGCGCCGCGTTGGTGTCGCGGTCGTGCGTGACGCCGCACCGGCACGTCCAGGTGCGGACGTTGAGCGGCATCTTCTCGTGCAGGGTGCCGCAGGCGGAGCACAGTTTGGACGAGGGGAAGAACCGGTTCACGGCGATCACTTCGCGCCCGTACCAGGCGGCCTTGTACGCCAGCAGGCCGCGGAACTGGGCCCATGCGGCGTCGGAGATGGCACGGGCCAGGCTCCGGTTTTTGACCATGTTGCGCACGGCCAGGTCTTCGATCACGATCGTTTGGTTTTCACGAACGAGACGCGTGGTCAGCTGGTGCAGGTGGTCACGGCGCCGGTCGGCGATCCGGGCGTGGATCTTCGCGACTTTGCGCCGGGCCTTGTGACGGTTGGCCCCCTCACCGCCGGCCTTGCGGGACAACTCCCGCTGGGCCTTGGCGAGACGGGTCCGGTCACGGCGCTCGTGCCGCGGGTTGGCGACCTTCTCGCCTGTGGAGAGGGCCAGGAGGTGGTCGAGGCCGACATCGACCCCGACTGCCTGATCGGTGGCGGGAAGGTGCTGGATGGCAGGATCGTCGCACAGCAGGGACACGAACCAGCGTCCCGCCGGATCCTGGGACACGGTGACGGTGGACGGCGTGGCGCCTTCGGGCAGCGGCCTGGACCACACGATGTCCAGCGGGTCCGCCATCTTCGCCAGGGTCAGCCGGCCGTCGCGGAAACGGAAGCCGCTGGTGGTGCACTCGGCGGACTTCCGGGATGTCTTTCGCGACTTGAAGCGCGAGTATTTGGCCCGCTTCACGACGAAATGGGTGAACGCCGTCTGCAGGTGCCGCAATGTCTGCTGCAGCGGCACCGACGAGACGTCGTTGAGGAACGCCAGTTCCTCGGTCTTCTTCCACGCGGTCAGCATGGCCGAGGTCGCGTGGTAGTTGACCCGTTCCCGCCGTGTCCACGCCTCGGTGCGGGCGGCGCGGGCGAGGTTGTAGACCTTGCGCACGCATCCGAACGTGCGCGACAGCTCGGCCGCCTGCGCATCGGTCGGATAGAAGCGGTACTTGAACGCCCGCTTCAGGTGGCTCGCGGTCACGCTCACACGCTAGAGCGGCCGCACGTAAGGACCAAACCTTCAGTTCAGGGCACGGCGATCCATCCCGGGCGGCGCATCGCAGCTTTTTGTCCTGCGTTGCAGGAGTCCGTTTCCTCTCTCGCCTGAAGGCGGGGGAATTCACGGAGGAATGAGATGACACAGGACAACAACGCCGAGGTCCTCGACTACCTCCGGCGCACCTCGATCGAGCTGATCGAGACCCGCAAGCGGCTCAAGGAGTACACCGACGCCGCCGCCGAACCGATCGCCGTCGTCGGCGTCGCCTGCCGCTACCCCGGCGGGGCCACCTCCCCGGAACAGCTGTGGGAGCTGGTGCGTTCGGGCGCGGACGTCATCTCCGACTTCCCCGCCGACCGCCACTGGGACCTGCCCTACGACCCGGACCCCGAGCGGCCCGGCACCTGCTCCACCCGCTCGGGCGGATTCCTCTACGACGCCGGCGACTTCGACGCCGACTTCTTCGGCATCAGCCCGCGCGAGGCGCTGTCCGCCGACCCGCAGCAGCGGCTGCTGCTGGAGACCTCCTGGGAGGGCCTGGAGCGGGCCGGCATCGACCCCGAGACGCTGCGCGGCAGCGACACCGGCGTCTTCGCCGGCCTGGCCTACTTCGGCTACGGCAACCACTTCTTCACCCCCGAGGCCATCGCCGGCTACGCACAGGTCGGTTCGCTGCTGAGCGTGGCCTCCGGCCGCGTCGCCTACACGCTGGGCCTGGAGGGCCCGGCGGTGTCCACCGAGACCGCCTGCTCCTCCTCGCTGGTGGCGATCCACCAGGCGGTGCAGTCCCTGCGCGGCGGCGAGTGCACGCTCGCCCTGGCCGGCGGGGTCACCGTGGTGGGGATGCCGCAGGTGTTCCGGGAGATGTCCCGCCAGCGCGGCCTGTCGGCGGACGGCCGCTGCAAGGCGTTCGCGGACGCCGCCGACGGCACCGGCTTCTCCGAGGGCGTCGGCGTGCTGGTGCTGGAGCGCCTCTCCGACGCGCGCCGCAACAACCGCCGCATCTGGGCCGTCATCCGCGGCTCGGCCATCAACCAGGACGGCGCCTCCAACGGGATGACCGCCCCCAGCGGCCCCGCCCAGCAGCGGGTGATCCGGGCGGCACTGGCCGACGCCCGCCTGCAGCCCGGCGAGGTGGACGCGGTGGAGGCGCACGGCACCGGCACCACGCTGGGCGACCCCATCGAGGCATCGGCCCTGCTGGCCACCTACGGACAGCACCGCGAGAACCAACCACCGTTGTGGCTGGGGTCGTTGAAGTCGAACATCGGCCACACCCAGGCCGCCGCCGGGGTCGGCGGCATCATCAAGATGATCATGGCGATGCGGCACGGGATCCTGCCCCGCACCCTGCACGTGGACCGGCCCTCCCGGCACGTCGACTGGGAATCCGGGGCCGTCGAGCTGCTGACCGAGGCCCGGGAGTGGACCACGGCGGAGGGCCGGCCGCGGCGCGCCGGGATCTCCGCGTTCGGCGTCAGCGGCACCAACGCGCACGTGATCCTGGAGCAGGCCCCCGACACGTCTGTACAGGACCCGGCCCCCGAGACCTCCGACACGCCCGTACAGGCCCCCGACGTGTCCGAGGCGTCCGGGCAGACCGCCGAGGCGGCCGGCGGGCCGGTGCCGTGGCTGCTGTCGGCCCGCTCCGAGCAGGCGCTGAGGGCGCAGGCGCACAAGCTGCACGCCTACGCCGCCGCACAGCCCGGCCCGGACCTCGCCGACATCGGCTGGTCGCTGGCCGCGACCCGGACCCGCTTCGAGCACCGTGCCGTGGTCCTGGGCCAGGACCGGGACGAACTGCTGGCCGCGCTCGCCTCGTTGAGCGAGGGCGGCGAGCACCCCGGGCTGGTGCGGGACACCGCCGGGCCGCCTGGCGCACCGGTCTACCTCTTCCCCGGCCAGGGCTCGCCGTGGGCCGGGGTGGCCCGCCCGCTGTACGACGCCTATCCGCCGTTCGCGCGGAGCCTGGACGAGACCTGCGCGCGCTTCGACGCGCACCTGCCGTTCGCGCTCAAGCCGCTGCTGCTGGCCGAGGGGCCCGCGCAGCCCGCGCACGCCGACCGCACGGACATCGCGCAGCCGGCGCTGTTCGCCCTGCAGGTCGCCCTGTACCGGCTGCTGGCCCACTACGGTCCCGCGCCCGGCCATCTGATCGGCCACTCCGTCGGCGAGATCGCCGCCGCGCATGTGGCCGGGGTCCTCGACCTGGACACCGCGGCCCGGCTCGTCGCCGCCCGCGGCCGCATCATGCAGACGGTCACCGAGCCCGGTGCCATGCTCGCCGTCCGCGCCCCGGAGGCGGCCCTGAGCCCGCTGCTGGCCGGCTACGACCGCGTCGGCATCGCCGCCGTCAACGGCCCCGAGTCGGTCGTCGTGTCGGGCCTGCGCGAGCAGGTCCACGCCGTGCGCGACCGGCTGGCCGCCGACGGCGTCTCGGCCAAACTCCTGCCGGTCGCCCACGCCTTCCACTCCCCGCTGATGGACCCGATCCTGGCGGAGTTCACCCAGGCCCTGGGCAGCCTGCCGGCGGGCCGGACGACGATCCCGATCATCTCCACCCGGCTGGGCCGCGAGGTGGGCGCCGAGGAACTGGCCTCGCCCGCGTACTGGGTGCGCCACGTGCGGGAACCGGTGCGCTTCCACGACGCGGTGCAGTGCGCCCGCGCGGCCGGCGGGCAGCTCTTCGTCGAGGTGGGGCCGGGGGCCACCCTCACCGGCATCACCGGCGAGGCCTTCGCCGCCGAGGGCGCCGGCGACGCGCTGGTGCTCTCGGCCTCCCGGCGCGACCGCGGCGGCCCGCAGGCCCTGATCGCGGCGCTGGCCCGCCTGCACACCCGGGGCGCGCACGTCGACTTCGACGCCCTGTTCGGCCCCCGCCGCGCGGTCGATCTGCCCACCTACGCCTTCCAGCGCCGGCGCTACTGGCTGGACTGGCGGGCCGGGGCGGATGCGGCGGACGTCGCCGGCGCCGGCCTGGCCACGGCCGGGCACCCGCTGCTGGGCGCGGTGGTGGACCACCCCGGCAGCGACGAGGTCGTCGTCAGCGGCCTGTGGTCCCTGCGCCGCCACGGCTGGCTGGCCGACCACGCCGTGTTCGGCCGGGTCGTCGTCCCCGCCACGGCCTACCTGGAGGTGGCGCTGGCGGTGGGCGCGCGGCTGGGCTGCACCACGGTGGAGGAACTCACCCTGGAGGTCCCGCTGATCCTGCCCGAGACGGGCGAGGTGCGCCTGCGCCTGGTGGCCGGCGCCGCCGACGAGCGGGGCCGCCGCTCCCTGGACGTGTACGCGCGGCCCGGCCAGGACGACGAGGACGAAAACGATCCGGCGGCGGGCTGGACCCGCCACGCCATGGGCACCCTCGCCCCCGACACCTCCGACACCCCCGACACCTCCGACACCTCCGACACCTCCGACACCTCCGACACCCCCGACACCCCCGACACCCCGGACAGCTCCTGCACTTCCGGTGCTTCCGGCGCCCCGGCCGGCCCCGCCGCGCAGGACCCGCAGGACGCCGGCCGGGCGCTCGCCGTCTGGCCGCCGGCCGGCGCCCGGCAACTCGACATCGGCACGCTCTACGACTCCTTCGCCGACGCGGGCTTCGACTACGGCCCCGCCTTCCGCGGGCTGCGCGAGGTCTGGCAGCGCGGTACGGACCTGTACGCCCTGGCCAGTCTCCCGGACGCCGCCCAGGACGCGGCGGGCGACGGCTTCGCCCTGCACCCGGCCCTGCTGGACACCGTCCTGCACGCGGCCATCGCCGGCGGCGTCGTCGAAGTCACCGGCGAGCAGGGCCGGATGCCCTTCGCCTGGTCCGGCGTGCGCCTGAGCGGACACGGCGGCCCCACCGTGCGGGTGCGCCTGAGCCCGGCGGGCGAGGACGGGGTGGCGCTGCACGTCGCCGACGAGCACGGCCGGCCGCTCGCCTCCGTCGCCGCCCTCACCTTCCGCCCGGCCAGTGCCGCGCAGGTGCACGCCGCCCGCGGCGGGCAGCGCCGGCCCCTGTACGAGGTGCGGTGGCGCCCGGCCGCAGAGGGCCGCACGGCCGGCGATCCGGGGCCGTTGACGGTGCTGGGCGCGGCCGGCGGCCTGGCCGAGCGGCTGGCCGGCGCCGGCGCCCGCCCGGTGGTGCACGCCGGCCTGGACGAGGTGCTCGCCGCGCCGGCCCCCCGCCATCTGCTGGTGTGCCCGGACGACGACACCGGCACCGGCACCGGCACCGGCACCGGCGTCGACGCCGAGGGCGCCGACGGCGGCGGGGGGCTGCTGGCGGCGGCCGCCGGCGCCGACCGGCACGTCCTGCACCTGGTGCAGCGCTTCCTCGCCGAGGCGGCGCTGGCGGAGTCCACGCTGGTGGTGCTCACCCGGCACGCCGTGGACACCGGCACCGGTGACGGCGTACGGAGCCTGCCCGGCGCGTCCGTGTGGGGTCTGGTCCGCTCCGCGCAGACCGAACACCCGGGCCGTTTCCGGCTGGTGGACACCGACGACACGCCCGCCTCGCTGGCCGCGCTCGCGGACGTCCTCGCCCTGGACGAGGCCCAGCTGGCGCTGCGCGACGGCGCCCCCCTCGTGCCGCGGCTGGCCGCCGCCGCCCCCGACGCCCAGCGGCTGCCGGCCCCGGCCGGCGCCCACCGGCTGGGCATCCCCCGCAAGGGGACGCTGGAGAACCTGACCTGGGTGCCCTGCCCCGAGGTGGACGCCCCCCTGGCCGCCGGCCAGGTCCGTATCGCCGTGCAGGCCGCGGGCCTCAACTTCCGTGACGTCACGATCGCGTTGGGCCTGGTGGACCGCACCGCCATCGACGCCGGCCTGGGCAGCGAGGGCGCCGGTGAGGTCCTGGAGGTCGCCGACGACGTCACCGGCCTGGCGCCGGGCGACCGGGTCACCGGCATCTTCACCGGCGCCTTCGGCCGCACCGCGATCGCGGATCACCGCATGCTCGTGCCCGTCCCCGACGGCTGGAGCTACGCGCAGGCGGCGTCGGTGCCGTGCACCTTCCTGACCGCCTACCACGGCCTGTTCACGCTGGCCCGGCTGCGCAAGGGCCAGCGCGTCCTCATCCACGCCGCGGCCGGCGGCGTCGGCATGGCCGCGGTGCAGCTGGCCCGGCACGCCGGCGCCGAGGTCTACGCGACCGCGAGCGAGGCCAAGTGGCCCGTGCTGCGCGCCCTGGGCATCGACGACGACCATCTGGCGTCCTCCCGCGACCTGGGTTTCGCCGGCAAGTTCCTCAAGACCTCCGGCGACCGCGGCGTGGACGTGGTCCTCAACTCCCTGGCGCACAAGTTCGTCGACGCCTCCTTGACCCTGCTGCCCGGCGGCGGCCACTTCGTCGAGATGGGCAAGACCGACATCCGCGATCCGCGGCAGATCGCCGCCGCGCATCCCGGCGTCGCCTACGAGGCCTTCGACCTCTACGCGGCCGGCCCCGAGGCGATCGGCGAGATGTTCCGGGCCGTGATGCGGCTGTTCGCCGACGGGCGGCTGCGGCTCAACCCGATCTCGCTGCGCGACATCCGCGACGCGCGCCGCGCCTTCCGCGAGATGAGCCAGGGCCGCCACGTCGGCAAGCTGGTCCTCGACGTGGGCGGCGGCTTCGGCGGCGGCACCGTCCTGGTCACCGGCGGCACCGGGGGAGTGGGCTCGCTGGTGGCCCGCCACCTCGTCGCCGCGCACGGCGTGCGCAGCCTGCTGCTGGCCAGCCGCAGCGGGCCGGCCGCCGACGGCGTCGACGCACTGGTCGCCGACCTGCGGGCCGCGGGCGCGCGGGTCGAGGTGGCCGCCTGCGACGTCGCCGACCGGGCCGCGCTGGCGGGGCTGCTGGACGGGCTGGAGGGCCGCGATCCGCTGACCGCCGTCGTGCACGCCGCCGGGGTCCTGGCCGACGCCACCGTGGAGTCGCTGACCGGGCCGGACATCGACCGGGTGCTGGCCGCGAAGGCCGGCGGCGCCCTGGCCCTGCACGAACTGACCCGCACCCGGCCGCTGTCGGCGTTCGTGGTCTTCTCCGCCCTGGCCGGCACCCTCGGCAACGCCGGGCAGGCCAACTACGCCGCCGCCAACGCCCTCGTGGACGGCCTGGCGGCGCAGCGCAGCGCCGCCGGCCTGCCCGGCACCTCGCTGTGCTGGGGCTGGTGGGAGCAGCGCAGCGGCATGACCGGCGACCTGGACGCGGCCGACCTGTCCCGGCTGCGGCGCATGGGCATCGCCGCGATGCCCACGGCCGAGGCCCTGGACCTGTTCGACGCGGGCTGCGCGAGCGGCCGGGCGGTCCTCGTCCCGGCCCGGCTGGATTTGGCCGCGCTGCGCGGCCGGCCCGGCGACACCCCGCCCTCGCCGCTGCTGCGCGACCTGGTCGACGGCGGCCGCCCGCGCCGCACCACGGCCGGCCACCCCACCACCCCCGCGGCCGGGCCGGGCGGCCTGGCGGCCGACCTCGCCGCCCTGCCCGCGGCGCAGGCGCGCACGGCCACCCTGGAGTGGGTGCGCGAACAGGTCGCCGTCGTCCTGGGCCACACCTCCGGCGCGGGCGTCGACGTCGACCAGGCCTTCGCCCAGCTCGGCTTCGACTCGCTGATCGCGGTCGAACTGTGCAACCGGCTGGCCGCCGCGACCGGACTGCGCCTGGCCTCCACCCTCGTCTTCAGCTACCCCACCCTGCGCGAACTGAGCGAGCACCTGTACGGGTTGCTGCGCCCCGCCGACACCGCCCCCGCCGCGCAGGAGGAGCCGGCCGCGGCCGAGGAGGAGGCGGCGATCCGGCAGGCGCTGGCGAGCGTGCCGATCGCCGGCCTGCGCGCGGCGGGCGTCCTGGACGTCATCCTCGCGTGCGCCGCGGCCGCCGACCCCGCCACCCGGGCGGATACGGCCGCGGGGGCGGGGGCGGAGGACGGCGAGGAACTGTCCGACCTGGACCTGGAAGCACTGGTCGACCTGGCACTGGACGAGAAGAGGTAGAAGCGATGACCGACTCCGCACAACGCACGGCGGAGGGCGCGGAGCGGGTCCAGCGGGCGCTCCGCACCCTGCTGGAGGAACGCGACCGGCTGCGCCGGGAGAACGACGCCCTCAGGGCCGGCCGCGGCGAGCCGATCGCCGTGGTGGCCATGGCCTGCCGCTACCCCGGCGGCGTCAGCACGCCCGAACAGCTGTGGGACGTGGTCCGCGAGGGCCGCGACGTGGTCGGCGACTTCCCCGCCGACCGCGGCTGGCGCGACGTCTACGACCCCGACCCCGACACCCCCGGCCACGCCTACACCCGCCAGGGCGGCTTCCTGACCGACGTGGCGGGCTGGGACGCGGAGTTCTTCGGCACCAGCCCGCGCGAGGCGCTGGCCGTCGACCCGCACCACCGGCTGCTGCTGGAGACGTCGTGGGAGGCCTTCGAACGGGCCGGCATCGTGCCCGCCGACGTCCGCGGCAGCGAGGTCGGCGTCTTCACCGGGGTGAGCTCCTCGGAGTACGGCTGGCGCTTTTTGGAGGGCGGCCAGAAGGACCTGGAGGGCTACCTCCTCTACGGCAGCGCGCTGAGCGTCGCCTCCGGCCGGGTCGCCTACGAACTGGGCCTGACCGGGCCGGCCGTGTCGGTGGACACCGCCTGCTCCTCCTCGCTGGTGGCCCTGCACCTGGCGGTGCAGTCGCTGCGCGCGGGGGAGTCCTCCCTGGCGCTGGCGGGCGGGGCACTGGTGATGGCGACGCCCGCGATGTTCGTGGAGTTCTCCCGGCAGGCGGCCCTCTCGCCCGACGGCCGCTGCAAGGCCTTCGCCGACGGCGCGAACGGCACCGGCTGGGCCGAGGGGGTGGGCGTGCTGCTGCTGGAGCGGCTCTGCGACGCCCGCCGCAACAACCACCCGGTGCTGGCCGTCGTGCGCGGCAGCGCCGTCAACCAGGACGGCGCCAGCAACGGGCTGACCGCCCCCAACGGCCGCGCCCAGGAGAAGGTGATCCGCAAGGCGCTGGCGGATGCGGGCGTCGCGCCCGCCGAGGTCGACCTGCTGGAGGCGCACGGCACCGGCACCGTGCTGGGCGACCCGATCGAGGCGGGCGCCCTGCTGGCCACCTACGGCCAGGACCGGCCCGCCGACCGGCCGCTGTGGCTGGGCTCGCTGAAGTCGAACCTGGGCCACGCCCAGGCCGCCGCCGGTGTCGGCGGCGTCATCAAGGCGGTGATGGCCATGCGCCACGGCCACCTGCCCAAGACCCTGCACGTGGAGGCGCCCTCGCACCACGTGGACTGGCCCTCCGGCCGCGTCGAACTCCTCACCCGGGGCCGCGAGTGGGTTCCCGGGGCCGGCCCGCGCCGGGCCGGGGTGTCCTCCTTCGGCGTCAGCGGCACCAACGCCCACGTCATCCTCGAACAAGCCCCCCAGGACCAGGAACCGGTCCAGGAGCCGGTCCAGGAACCGGTCCAGGAGCAGGAGCAGGAGCCGGTCCAGGACCGGCTGCCGGGGGAGCCGGGGGAGCGGCCGGGCGCGGGCGTGGTCGGCGGGCTGGTGCCGTGGGTGGTGTCCGGCCGCACCGCCCAGGCCCTGCGCCAGCAGGCGGCCCGGCTGCACGACTTCGCCGCCGCCGACGCCGGCCTGGACCTCGCCGCCACCGGCTTCTCGCTGGCCGCCACCCGCACCCGCTTCGAGCACCGCGCCGTGGTCCTGGGCCGTGACCGCGGTGAACTCCTCGCCGGCCTCGCCTCGTTGGGCGCCGGCGGCGAGTCCGCCGCCGTGGTGAGCGGCACGGCCGGCCCGCTGGGCCGCGTCGCCTTCATGTTCCCCGGCCAGGGCTCGCAGTGGGCCGGCATGGGCCGCGAACTGTACGAGGCCTTCCCGGTCTTCGCGCGGAGCATCGACGCGTGCGCGCACGCGCTGGCCGAGTGGGTCGACTGGTCGCTGCTGGACGTGATCCGCGGCGTGGAGGGCGCCCCCACCTACGACCGGGTGGACGTCGTACAGCCCGCCCTGTTCTCGGTGATGGTGTCCCTGGCCGCGCTGTGGCGCTCCTGGGGCGTGGAGCCGGCCGCGGTGATCGGCCACAGCCAGGGCGAGATCGCCGCCGCCCACGTGTGCGGGGCGCTGTCGCTGCGGGACGCCACCAAGGTCGTGGCGCTGCGCAGCAAGGCGCTGGTGGACCTGGACGGGCACGGCGGGATGGCGTCGGTGGCGCTGTCCGAGCAGGCCGTCGAGGACCATCTGGCCCGCTCCGGCGAGAGGGTGAGCGTGGCCGTGGTCAACGGGCCGCGTTCGGTGGTGGTCTCCGGCGAGCCGGACGCCCTGGACGCGTTCGTCGCGACGATGAACGCCGACGGCGTCCAGGCCCGCCGGATCAAGGTCGACTACGCCTCCCACTCCCACTACGTGACCCGGGTCCGCGACGACGTCGTCGGCCCCCTCGCCGGCCTCCACCCGCGCACCTCGCAGCTGCCGTTCTACTCGACCCTGTACGGCGAAGTCATCGACACCGCACGGCTGGACGCCGGCTACTGGTACGACAACCTGCGCCAGAAGGTGCGCTTCGAGACGTCCGCGGGGCGTCTGGCCGCCGACGGCTTCGGGGTGTTCGTGGAGATGAGCCCGCACCCGGTGCTGACCGTGCCGGTGCAGGACATCGTCGAGGACCTCGACCAGGCGCTGGTGCTGTCCTCCTCGCGGCGCGGCCGCGGCGAGGTCGAGGCGCTGCTCACCTCGCTGGCCGCCCTGCACACCGCCGGCGGGCCGGCCGACCTCGGCGCCCTGTTCACCACCCGCCGGGTGGTGGACCTGCCCACCTACGCCTTCCAGCGCCGCCGCTACTGGCTCAGCTCCGCCCCCGCCCCCACCGCCCCCGCGGGCGCGGTGGGGGCGGTCGAGGAACCGGCCGGCGCCGATTCGCTCGTGCCGCTGTCCGAACGGGTCGGCGCGCTGGCCCCCGACGACGCGCGGGCCCTGGTCCTGGACCACGTCCTGGAGCGGGTGGCGGTCGTCCTCGGGCATCCCTCGAGCGCGTCCATCGACCCCGACGGCGAGTTCATGAAGATCGGCTTCGACTCGATGCTCTCCTCGGAACTGAGCAAACGCCTGACCGCGTCGACCGGCCACAAACTCCGGGCCAACCTGGTGCTGCGCCATCCCTCGCCGCGGCAGGTCGCGGGCCATCTGGTGTCCCTGATGACCCCGGCCGACGCGCCCTGAGCGCACGCGCGCCCCCGCCGCGGACCGGTTTCCGGCGCGGCGGGAATGTCCCGCCGGCGGGACGGTGCAAGCCCCAACAGGGCCTGTCCCGCCGGGAGTCGACTTGTCTTGAACGGCTGATCCGTCCCCCCGGACGATGAGGGGGTGATGCGTGACCTTCCTCCGGTGTTCTGGCCTGTTTCCTCGAGGGGTTGATCTGTGTGCCTTCGTTCGGTGCGTCGTCTGCGCACAAAGGCATGTGGCGGGCGCAGGAAATGGCTCCCGACACACCGAACCATGCGCTGACCATGTGGGATGTGGCCGGTGACCTGGACACATCCGTCATGACGTCCGCGTTCTTGCACGTGATGGGCGAGGCGGAGGTGCTGCGCGTCACCTTCGCCGACGACGGCGGCCAACTGCGCCTGACCCCCCGCGAACTGGGGGACTGGCAGCCCTTCCTCCTCGACCTGAGCGCCGCGGCCGACCCCGAGCAGGCGGCCCGCGAGGAGCTGGCCGAGCTGGTGCGCCGGCCCTTCGACCTCGGCCGCGACCTGCTGTTCCGGCTCGGCATGGTGCGGCTGGCCGCGGACCGCTTCCTGCTGGTGATCGCCTACCACCACCTCATCTCCGACGGGTTCGGCGCCGGCGGCCTGCTCTCCAAGCGGCTGGCCGAGGTCTACACCGCGCTGCTGCACGGCCGGCCGGTGCCGCCGCTGGCGCACCCGTGGGACACCGAGTCGTTCGCCACCGAGGCCACCCAGTACCTCGCCTCCCCGCAGTTCACCGAGGACAGCGCGTTCTGGCGCGGCTACCTGACCCAGGCGCCGCCCCCCGCGCAGGTGCCCCGCGTGGCCCTGTCCGACGCCCAGCGCAGTGCCCTGTCCGAGCCGCTGGGCAGCGCGGACCGCTGGTCGGAGGTGGCCGAGACCATCGGCATGGTCAGCCGCACGCTGACCGTGCCCCGCGCCGAGGCGGCCGACTGGACGCGGACCGCGAACGCCATGGGCGTGTGGATGTCGCAGCTGCTGACCTCGGCCACCGCGGTGTACCTGCGCCACCGCTGCGACCGCCCGGAGTTCCTGCTGTCGCTGGCCGTGGGCAACCGGGTCGGCGTCGCCGCCCGGACCCCCGGCCTCGCGGTCAACGTGGTGCCGGTGCGGGCGGCCGTCGACCTCAACGCCACCTTCACCGAGATCACCGAGGCCCTCGTCGACGAGACGTACGACCTGTTCGACCACACCGCCTGCCACTACTCCGACATCCAGCGGGCGGCCGGCACCGTGCTCAGCGGCCGCGGCAGCTACGGCGCCGTCGTCAACGTCGTCGAGTTCGCCGACCAGCTGCACTTCGGCGACAGCCCGGCCCGCTACTCCGGCGCGACCACCGGCACCTTCGAGGAACTGTCCATCGGCGTCTACACCGACGGCAGCCCCGACAGCGACCTCTACATCCGCCTGGACGCCCCCGCCCGCCTCTACCACCGGGCCGAACTGCGCTTCATCGGCGAGGAGTTGATCGCCTGCATCCGGGCCCTGACGGCCGGCGCGGCGCAGCCGGTCGGCGCGCTGGACGTGCTCGGCGGCGCCGAACGCAGCCAGATCCTCAAGGCCGCGCACGGCACGGACGTCCCCCTCGAGGGCCTGACGGTGCCCCAGCTGTTCGCCCGGCAGGCCGACCGCAGCCCGGACGCCGTCGCCCTCGTCTGCGGCGAGACCGCCCTGTCCTACCGGCAGCTGGACGAGCGCTCCGACCGGCTGGCCGCCGCCCTGCGCACCCACGGGGTGGGACCGGAGTCGGTGGTGGCGGTGGCGCTGCCCCGCTCGGCGGACCTGGTGGTGGCCCTGCTGGGGGTGGTGAAGGCGGGCGGAGCCTACCTGCCCCTGGACCCGGCCTGCGCGCCCGCGCAGATGAGCGCGCAGGCCGCCGCCGCGGCGGCCCGCGCCCTGCTCACCGGCGCGGCCACGGCCGACCTGCTCGCCCCGCACCTGGACATCCCGGCCCTCAAGGTCGGCGACCTCACCACCCCCACCCCCGGCACCGGCCACACCGTCCCGGCACCCGCTCCGGTTCCGGTGCGGGCGGACAACCTGCTGGCCGTGCTGCCCGGCGCCCCGGGCCGGCCGGTCGGGCTCACCCACCGCAACCTGGAGCGGCTCGTCGCGGACGGCCACTGGCAGGACGCCCGGCGCAGCACCGTGCTGTGGCACACCCCGCCCACCTCCGACGCCCTCGCCCTGGAGGTGTGGGTGCCGCTGCTGCACGGCGGCCGCGTCGTGGTCGCCGCCCCCGGCGAGCTCACCGCCGACACCCTGGCCCAGGCCCGCACCGCGCACGAGTTGACCACCGTCTGGCTGCCCGCCGCCCTGTTCGCGACGATCGCGGCCCAGCACCCGGCCGCGCTGGCCGGGCTGCGCGAGGTGTTCACCGGCGGCGACCGCGTCTCCGCCGCCGCGCTGCGCCGGGTGCGGGAGGCCTGCCCCGACCTGAGCATCGTCAACGGCCACGGCCCCACCGAGGCCGCCGTGTTCGCCGCCTGCCACCGCCTGGCCGCCGGCGAACCGGTGCGCGCCCCGGGCACCGTCGGCCACCCCCTGGACAACACCGCCCTGCACGTCCTGGGCCCGGGCCTGGCCCCGGTGCCGGTCGGCGTGAGCGGCGAACTGTACGTGGCCGGGCCCGGCGTGCCCGCCCGCGGCTACCCGGGACACCCCGCGGCGACCGCCGAACACTTCGTGCCCTGCCCGTTCGGCCCGCCCGGCACGGTCATGTTCCGCACCGGGGACCGGGTGCGCCGGGGCACCGAGGGCCGCCTGGAGTACATGGCCCGCGCCGACGCCGAGATCGACGTCCGCGGCGTGCGGGTGGAGCCGGCCGAGGTCGAGGAGGTGCTCGCCGAGCACACCGCCCTCGCCCAGGCGGCCGTGACCGTCCGCACCGACGGCTCGGGCCAGCAGCGCCTGGTGGCCTACGTGGTGCCCGCCGCCGGACACACCGTGGCCGCCGACGAGTTGCGCCGCTTCGCCGCGGGCTGGCTGCCCGAGCCGCTGGTTCCGTCGGTCTTCACCGTCCTGGAGCGGCTGCCGGTGACCGCGGCCGGCCGGGTGGACCGCGCCGCGCTGCCCGAGCCGCGCTTCGCCGAGGACACCTACCGGGCCCCGCGCAACGACACCGAACGCGTCCTGGCCGCGGCCTTCGCCGACGTCCTCGAACGGGACCGGGTCGGCATCGACGAGGACTTCTTCGACCTCGGCGGCAACTCGCTGCGGGCCATCCGCCTGGTCGGCCTGATCCGGGCCGAGCTGCAGCAGGAGGTCTCCATCCGCCGGCTGTTCGCGGCGCGCACCGTCATCGGCCTGTCGGACATGTGGAAGGACCTCGGCCAGTCCCGCAGGCCCAGCCTGCGCCGGCGGACCCGGGAGGGCGCGGTCCTGTGACCTCGCGCCCCTGAACACCGCCCGCCGCCCGGCGCGTCGACGCCGGGCGGCGCACACGGCCGCCCCCGGCCCGTCAGGCACTGCAAAGGAGAAGGCACAACCATGGATTCTTTGACAGAGGCCCTGCTGTCCGGGGCCGGCCCCGAGGAGATCGGGCGACACGACCTGCCCCCCACCTACCAGGCCGCGCACCTGCTCGCCGCCGACCGCGGCATGTTCGACGGCGTCGCGGACAAGGACGTGCGCAAGTCGCTGCACGTCGGCCAGGTGCCGATGCCCGACCTCGCCCCCGACGAGGTCGTCGTCGCCGTCATGGCCAGCTCCATCAACTACAACACCGTCTGGTCGGCGACGTTCGAGCCGGTGCCCACCTTCGACTTCCTCAGCCGCTACGCCCGCCAGGGCGGCTTCGCCGCCCGCCACGACCTGCCGCACCAGGTGGTGGGCTCCGACGCGGCCGGCATCGTCGTGCGCACCGGCGCCGGGGTCCGGCACTGGAAGACCGGCGACCACGTCGTCGCCAGCTGCGTCCAGGTCGACGAGCAGGAACCGGCCACCCACGCCGACGCCATGCTCGGCACCGGCCAGCGGATCTGGGGCTATGAGACCAACTTCGGCGGCCTGGCCCACTACGCGGTCGTCCGCGCCGGCCAGCTGCTGCCCAAACCCGCCCACCTGACCTGGGAGGAGGCGGCCGGCATCCTGCTGACCGCGGCCACCTCCTACCGGATGCTGGTCGGCGCCAACGGCGCCCGCATCAAGCAGGGCGACATCGTGCTGATCTGGGGCGCCACCGGCGGCCTGGGCGCGTTCGCGGTGCAGATGGTCAAGAACGCCGGCGGCATCCCCGTCGGCGTGGTCGGCTCCGCGGCCAAGGCCACACTGCTGCGCCGCCTGGGCTGCGACGTCGTCATCGACCGCAGCGAGATCGGCATGGGCGGCGATGCGCCGCTCACCCCCGAGCGCACCATCGAACTGGGCAAGCGGCTCGGACGCGAGATCCGCCGCCAGGTCGGCGAGGACCCGCACGTCGTCTTCGACTACGTCGGCCGGGCCACCTTCGGCATCTCCGTGTTCGTCGTCCGCAAGGGCGGCACCGTCGTCACCTGCGGCTCCAGCACCGGCTACGACCACCACTTCGACAACCGCTACCTGTGGATGAACCTCAAGCGCATCCTCGGCAGCCACGCCGCCAACCTGCAGGAACAGGCCGAGTGCAACCGGCTGTTCCAGCTCGGGCACCTGGTGCCGATCCTGTCCGCGGTCTACCCGCTGGCACAGGTGGGCGAGGCCGCCCGGCTGGTGCAGAACAACCGGCACACCGGCAAGGTCGGCGTGCTGTGCCTGGCCCCCGAGGAGGGCCTCGGCGTCACCGACCCCGCCCTGCGCGAGAGGATCGGCGCCGCCCGCCTCAACCCCCTGCGCACCCCCGCCGCCGCGTTCGCGGAGGTGGCCTGAGATGGGCATCGGCATCCTGGCCACCGGCTCCTACCTGCCCAAGCACGAGGTCGGCAACGACGAGGTCGCCGCACGCGTCGGCGTCAGCGCGGAGTGGATCGAACGCAAGACGCAGATCCGCTCCCGCCGCTACGCCGCCGACCACGAGGCCACCTCCGACCTGGCCGTCAAGGCCGCCGAACGCGCCCTGGACCAGGCCGGCCTGACGGCCAATCAGATCGACCACGTCATCGTCTCCACCTCCACCGGCGACTTCCCGCAGCCGCCCACCTCCTACCTGGTCCAGCACCACCTGGGCGCCTACGGCGCGGCCTGCTTCGACGTCAACGTCGTGTGCAGCGGCTTCGTCTACGCCCTGGCCCTGGCCCACAGCCTCATCGCCCTGCACCCGGCCGCCCGGGTGCTGGTCATCGGCGCCGACGTGTACTCGCGGATCCTGGACTTCACCGACCGCAAGACGGCCGTCCTGTTCGCCGACGGCGCCGGCGCCGCCGTCGTGGGCGCCGTCCCGGAGCCGTACGGGATCATCGCCACCGACCTCGCCAGCCGCGGCGACGCCCACCACCTGATCCGGGTGGAGGCCGGCGGCAGCCGCAAACCGGCCTCCGCCGCCACCGTCGCGCAGGGCGAGCACTACTTCCGCATGGACGGCCGCGGCGTACGCGACTTCGTCGCCGAACACGTCCCGCCCGCCCTGCGCGCCCTCGCCGACACGGCCGGCGTGGACCTCGCGGACGTCGACCACTTCGTGCCGCACCAGGCCAACGGCGTCATGCTCGCCGACGTCGTCGAACGCGCCGGCCTGAGCGGCGCGCACACCCACCGCACCCTGATCCGCTACGGCAACGTCGGCAGCGCCTCGGTCCCGGTCGCCCTCGACGAGGCCCACCGCACCGGCGCCCTCGCCCCCGGCGACCTGGTGCTGCTCGCCGGCTTCGGCGGCGGCATGTCGATCGGGGCGACACTTCTGACCTGGGGAGCCCCCGCATGACCACCACCACAACCCCGGCGACCTCGTCCGATCCGGCCACCGGCACGGCCGGCATCGAGCGGGTGGGCGTCGTCGGCAGCGGCATCATGGGCACCGGCATCGCCGAACTGTGCGCCAAGTCCGGCCTGGACGTCCGCGTCGCCGTCTTCTCCGAAGCCTCCCTGCACCGCGCCCCGCAGCAGCTGGCCGCCGGCCTCGAACGCGGCGTCGGCCGGGGCAAACTCACCCCCGCCGAGCGCGACGCGGCCCTCGAGCGGGTCTCCTTCACCCGCGACCTGGGCGAACTCGCCGACCGCCAGCTGGTGATCGAGGCCGTCAAGGAGGACCTGCAGCTCAAGCTCGACCTGTTCGCCGTCCTGGACAAGAGCGTCGAGGACGCCGACGCGATCCTGGCGACCAACACCTCCTCCCTGCCCATCGCCCGGCTGGCCGCCGCCACCCGCCGCCCCGCCCAGGTGCTGGGCCTGCACTTCTTCAACCCGGTGCCGGCACTGCCGCTGGTCGAGCTCGTGCCCGGCGTCCGCACCGACGAGAGCGTCACCGCCCGCGCCCTGGCCTTCGTCCGCGACACCCTGGGCAAGCAGCCCATCACCTCCCCGGACCGGGCCGGCTTCCTCGTCAACGCGCTGCTGTTCCCCTACCTGCTCTCCGCCATCCGCATGGTCGAATCCGGCCTGGCCACCGCCGAGGTCGTCGACCAGGGCATGAGGCAGGGCTGCTCGCACCCGCTGGGCCCGCTCCAACTCGCCGACCTCATCGGCCTGGACACCACCGTCTCCATCGCCCAGGCCATGTACGAGGAGTTCAAGCAGCCGCTGTACGCGCCCCCGTCGCTGCTGCTGCGCATGGTCGAGGGCGGCCTGCTGGGCCGCAAGTCCGGCCGCGGCTTCTACACCTACGACTGAACCCCCGCCGCGTCGCACAAAAAAAGGGGGGCCCGGTCACCGCCGACGGCGACCGGGCCCCCCTTTTTT